>JAOUFI010000003.1 GCA_029858305.1 Candidatus Thorarchaeota archaeon | reverse complement strand
GACTCCTTTTCTCGATCTTGTAAATAACAGAAAGAGTAGAAGGAAATATACCTCAGCTCCTCTAACGTTGGAAGAATTGTCCTTTCTTCTATGGAGTACTCAAGGAGTGAAAACAGTGCTGAAATCTGGTCGTGGAGTAAGACGTACTGTTCCATCTGCGGGGGCAAAGAGCCCATTAGAAACCTATCTTGTCATTAATAGAATAGAAGGGCTTGAACCTGGGCTTTATCGTTATATCTCCTTTACTCATCAACTATTGTATATCAAGAAAATAGAAAATGCAGAAGAAACAATGGGCAAACTCTCTTTTGACCAGAAGTTTGTGGGGACAGCTCCTGTCATTTTCTGTTGGACAGCTGTCCCATATCGAACTGAGTGGCGTTATACCATACTCTCTCACAAATTCATTGCTATAGATCTGGGTATTGTATGTCAAAATCTCTACATGGCTTGTGAAGCAATCAATTTAGGTACGGTGGCTATCGGTTACTATGAACAAAATAAATTGGATAATCTATTCGACCTGAAAACAGACGAAGAGTTTGTTGTATTGCTAGCTCCTGTGGGAAGATATCGAAAAGAAAAGAAACTCACAGAGTTTTTCAAATACGCTAAGAAACAGGTCACTCCAGAAAGTCTACTGCGACTAGAAGGGAACTATAAACGGAAGAATCTGGTCGAATTCATGGTTAAGGATAGTCAACTCATCGTCAAGATAGGGGAGTTTGAAGAAATTCTTGATCCCTACAACGAGTTTGAATTCATTGGAGAAAACAGTGCAAGAGCCATGAGGTTCGAGTTTACTAAAGAAGGGAAGCCAGGAAAAGTAGTTGTTCTGACTGCAGAAGATGAAGAAATAGAATTAGAATACATCGCACAGACATAACTCCGCTAAGCACATCTTGACCAGCTGTTAACTATAATAGACTGGTTTATACGGAATAAGATCGATATAGGTAGACTCTGGAGATGGCGAATACTATCATCTCTCGCCATTTTTTGGCAGTTGTGCCCCCGCAGAATGTCTTATATGCAATAATACGAAAATTCACTCGGAGTAGATAGTTAAGTGCCAAATTACCTAGACTCACTCGACGACCTCCGTGATGGACTTGACACTTTTATTGAGAAATGGGCAAACATCCAGAGGAAGTCTGTAAAGTCGATTCAGGCTGTCACAAATACAATAATGCAGATTGAGCATTTAGATGGACCTCTAGGTAAGCTCGAAGGTTTTCAGAATATTCGAGAAAACAGCAAGGGCATTCTTCTTGTTAATCTATACGATAAATTGGTTCCATCTTTTGAGACCTCAATCCGTGAGTTCACAAAACTGATGCATATGTTTGAGAATCTAAGACATTCCTCCTCAATAATTCAGACTCTCACTGAGTCTATGAGATGTGATCTAGAAGATTCACCTGACCTTGAGGATCTTGTCGGATTTCTAGATCTAATCATGATTAGTATTCGAGATATTCTGAACATGTATGAGTCGGAGTTCCTTGTTAAACTGACCATCTTTCGAGATTTCGAGGAAGGCGCAATCGATATTGGTGTAGTTAGTAACTATCTCACAATCTGGGTTGTTGAACCCAATATCGAGCCAAATGCCCGCGACAAACTTCTCAAGGATCTCGATGAGCATGTTGAGTTGTTACGAGATGTCTTTATGGGAAAGACAGGTCTCCGTCTACCAGATGCCTACAAGAAGGCACAGTTGTAATTTTATCATCGACAGACCAAAAAGAATAACTATCTCATCTAAATCGGTGTTCGTATGAGCGATGAGAGCAATCCATTATGGGTTAGATTACTCGACGATGCTATTGGTCTGATTGTAATCGTAGTTGCTCTTGTTGCTGTGCTTGAACTTGCCTTTAGTTTTGCCTACGCACTTGAGGTGCTTTCATTAGGTATACTAGCAATGGGGATAGCGTGGATTGTTTGGGGTGTTTTTCTTGTACGAGGAAATATCTATGCTCGTGTTTTCATGTTGGCTACAGGCATTATTGCCATTGCTATCTCACTCTTTGAGTTCATTTTCTTCTCCCTATCACCAGACTTACTAATCATATACCCTGCCATAGCCATGCTACTCGTTGGAGTTTCGAGATTAGTGCTAGGTTTTCTGATTGGTGGTGTACCTCTCTGGGTTCAAATGCTTCAGGTACTTGCTGGTATATTGACAATAAATCTTGCAGCGTTTGTATTCATCTTTTCGAACGTTAATCTTCCAGCTGTGATGATTCTCTTAGTCATATCCTTGATTGCTAATGGACTTGTACGACTGATTGTAGGACGAACTGATGTTCATCAACAGTGTCTTCAACCTGCAGAAGATTGTGCTCCCAATGAGTAAGTCTATTGAACAAAGAGGAATTCAAGGTCCTTGCGTTTGATTGAATGCATCGAGTCTTAGAGTTTTGTTGCAAGTTTCTTCCTAATCTCTTCCACAATAAACACTAAGGACGAGAGAGAGATAACAAGCAACCAATCTCCCGGTGCAATCAGACTTAGCTCAAATAATGCAGTCAACGGTGGAAGAAGGAATAGAAGAGATACAAGTATAATGTCAATCATGTATACGATAATCAGAATCCTATTCTTCAAAATCCCCATTGTGAAAGCGGATTTTGTCGGAGACCTACAATTCTGTGCGGAGAACCATTGGGTGATGATTAATGTAACAAAGAGCATTGTGCGAAGTTTGCTTCCTTGACCAAAATAGATGAAATAAATTGTCATTACGATGATTGCCATCATCGACCCATAGAATAGAGCTCTGCTGAGTGTCTGTTTTGATAGTACTTTCTGCTTCAGAGAGGCAGGAGGTTGTTCGAGCAATCCTTTTTCCTTTGGTTCCAAAGATACTGCGATATCCATCATGCCATCTGTAACTAGGTTCACCCACAGAATTTGAAGTGGTAGAAGGAGAATCGGGTCAACAAAGAGTAGTAAGGTAGCTATTATCACAAAGCTCTCTGCAAAGTTTGTTGAGGTTAAGAAGAGGACAACTCTTCTAAAGGTATTCAGGATATGTCTCCCTTCGTCAATACCATCAACAACAGATTCAAACCGTTCATCCTGAAGAACGATATCCGCAGCTTCCTTTGCAATATCTGTACCAGTGATACCCATTGCGATGCCGACATTTGCTTGCCGCAATGCTGGACTGTCATTCACACCATCCCCAGTCATGCTAACTACTTTTCCTGATTCTTGGAGTGCTTTTACAACTCTGAGCTTATGGATGGGACTAGTACGCGCTAGGATGCTCGCATGCTCCCCAAGGACTCTTTTGAGTTCATCATTATCCATGCTATCAATTTCATCGCCTGTAAGACTTGTATCTCCTTCCTCAGGTTGATAGATGCCCACTTCGCTTCCGATTGTTTTTGCGGTAAGTTCATTGTCACCAGTAATCATTATGACATCAATGCCAGCTCTATCACATTTCTTAATGTAATCCGAAACACCTTCACGTGGAGGATCATTTATCCCACATAGTCCGATAAATTCGAGATTATTGAGATCCTCTTCAGTGATTTGCAGATGATCTTTCGGTAGATGCTTAATGGCACAGGCTAGTACTCTAAGTCCTTGTGATGCAAACTCACTAACAATCTCTTCTGAACCTGAAGAGACTCTGAGAAGAGTTTCTATTCTCTCTGGTGCTCCTTTCACAATGAGGATATTTGAGTCGCGCGCCAATAAGGTTGGGTTAGCTCTCTGAATCAATTCGCTAGGTTGGTGTAGTGTAGCCATATACTTTCTATCACTACTAAATGGAATCTCAGAAATTCTTGGCCATGATTCATTCAATACATACTTGTGAAGACCCACCTTCTCCAAGGTCACAATAAGGGATGCCTCTGTTGGAGACCCGCGTATTCTCCAAAAGCGATTCTTTCCAGTACATTTCTGGATGGGATCACTCTCGTCTAGGCATTCCATGTACAATTCTGAATCATTGCACATTGCCATATAGGTAAGAAGTGTTTCCAGGTCTGGAAAGCTCGCTAAGTTATGACGACCAATCTTTTCTCTTAGATTTGACTCTTGGATAATATTCTCCTGAGGTTCTTTCGACCGTAGACATTCGTCGGGTCCACATCCTTCAAGATAGACACTTCCACTCTCTACATCGAATCCTACACCACTCACCTCATAGAAATGATGCGGGGTAAATATTCTTCTCACCATCATTTGATTCATTGTCAGTGTTCCGGTTTTATCTGAACAAATCACATTGACAAGACCAAGTGTCTCTACTGCGCTCAGGTTTCTAACAATTACATTCTTGCGTGAAAGCCTGTAAACTCCCACAGAGAGAACAATCGTGATGACGGCAACAAGCCCTTCGGGAATTGCAGAAACCAAAGAAGATAGTGAGAATAGGATGAGCTCGTATGTTTCTATACCTCTATACAATCCAAGGAGTATTGTAGCTATTAGAAAAGTAAAAGCAAAGCCAATAAAGAATAAACTTAGACGCTTTAATCGCACCTCGACACTAGTTGGCTCTTTTTTCACATCCTGTAGTTCTTTATTAATCTCACCAAGAACTGTATTATTTCCTGTTTTTTCAACGAGTACCCTAGCTCTCCCTTGAGTCACAAATGAACCCGCAAATACCTTGTTTGATTCCTCATAATAATGGGGCTTCTCGATGAGACATACAACATCTTTCTTTACCGGAACACTTTCACCAGTAAGGAGGCTCTCATCAACCTGGAAATTTCTCTCAAAAACTACGCGAGAATCAGCAGGTATTTTCTCTCCTGCCCTTAGTAGTAAAAGATCACCGGGAACAATATCAGAGGAGGGTATCTCAACTTCCTCTCCTTCTCTAATGACAATTGATTTCTCTTCGATCAGTTTCTTCACAGATTCAATTGTCTTCTCTGCTCTCCATTCTTGTGTGAATCCAATTATTGAATTAATCATGAGAATTACTGTTATTACTAGTGTATCTTCGGCATGTCCGCCTATCAATGAAACGACTGCAGCAAGGATCAGAACATATACTAGAGGAGATTTGAACTGCTTGAGGAACATAATCAGTGCATTGTCGCCTTTTTCTACCGAGAGTCTGTTAGGACCATACTCCTGAAGGCGTTGCTGAACATCATAGCTGGAGAGTCCTTCTACATTTGTTCCAAGACTTTGGAGGCACTCAGTATAATCGATGAATTCTTCAGACACGCCATATCTCTCCTATTTAATCTCTGAGTTACGCTTTGCTAGTAAAAAGAGTATTGCCGCGACATTATACCCTCCTTTACCTAAAAACAGATTTCAAAACTGTGCTAGTCTGGTGCAGATGTCATTCGTTTTTCATGCCCTTTGATCCGATTTATGATTTCTTCAATATCAGTTTCCAATTCACTTCTCAAATCTTCGAAAACAGCATCTGAAATCTTTCCAGATTCGTACTCCTTTCTATAAAACTCCAATTTCTTTCTGAATATCATTTCACGAACGCGCAATTCCTTTATTCTTGTTCTTCTCTCTGAAACTATTCTTCTAAGTTCAGCTTCAAGATCGAATATCTCTTCTTCTAATTCTGCTTTCATCCGGCTATACAATTCTGCATCTATCTTCCCTTCTGTATATTCATCAACTAACTGAAGGAGTGCTTGTCTCGTGGCATTTCGATGGACAGTAATTTCCTTCGCTATGTCTACTTCTTCAGTCAGTCCCAAAAAAGTGGCTAGAAATGATGTCGACAAGCCCTGTACAATTAGGCTTACCATCAGGACAATGAAGACAACAGCATAGATGGAAGGAACGACATTTCTTATAGCATCTAAATATCCTACATACGACTGCCCTGTCAATCCGTGTGCATATTGAATGATTACGGTCACAGCGATAGCTGCAAGAGCTGCGCTTGCCACACCCTTCACACCAGCCCAGCTCAAGAAGAATCTCTCTTTGAAATTCATCGTTCTATCTCCTGCGGTAACGAGAAAGACTGAGATAGGTCTGGCAACAAAAATCACTAGGACCGCCATAAATAAACCGAGTATGAGAATCCCTGGATTAGCTAGTATAAACGTTATAGTTTCTGTTGAATGGTCGCCCTCTATTAGTGGAACACTTAATGAATATCCGAGTAGTATGAAGACAACAATTTCAAAGAAGAATGAAACATTTTTCATCACTCCTCGCATTGAACGTTGTGGCAAGGGTTGAAGTCCGATCCTTCGCGAATTGGCCATGAAGATTCCTGCAAAGACTGCTGCAAGAGCACCAGGGTGAATGTAGAATATTGTGAAGAGCTCTCCTAATCCGTAGGCTAGGAAAGGAGTAGTAGCTGTAAGGATTGAGATATTTGTATCGTCGCCTGCTTTCGGGATTGCCCATCCCACCATCCGCGCAACAATGAATCCAAGTACGACTCCCAATCCCATACTTGCAATAAATTCACCTGCAATTAATCCCCAATTCGTACCTCCGACGATATTAGCTAAACTAGCTATCACGATTGGCTCGAAGACTGTTATTACTAGAATTACTGATGTTGCATCATTGAATACTGCTTCACCTTCAAGAATCGAGAATAACTTGCGTTTGACTCTCACTCCGCCTGATTCAAGAACAGCGAACAAAGCTGCAGGATCTGTCGGAGATAGAATAGCTCCAATGAGAAAAGCTGCTATGCCTAGCGGTATCGCAATAGCTGCAGTTGAAATAAGTAGTGTGAATCCACCAATCAATGAAGTAGCGAGCACACCCACCGTAGCTAAAAGCATTACATTAACGATAGATAGGCGTAACTCTCTCAAATTCAATGTAAGACCAGCATAGAAGAGTACTGTGGCAAGAGTCAATTGCGCAATGAAGTCAAAACCTGCAATCTGAACTAGCGCACTATCTGGTTCTAATAGGACTAAAACTCTCCCCATCGCTAATCCAGTGATCACCAAGGGTATGGGATGTGGAACCTTATACCTCTCAGCTATCTTTGCGATAGCAACTCCGATGATAAGAATACCAGCTATCAAAACTAAGATTGTAGTTGACGGCTCTCCCTGCTGCAACACAGAAACTCAAATCTCCGCGACAATCTCTGCACATTCTTTTGCATAATCTGAGATGTGCTCTAGCTCTGCAACAATCTTTCTCATCATATAACAAATAAAATCAGAGTCACCCCCCGTAGCTATAGAAATCTGTCGACAGATTACAATATTATCTTCGTCAATCTGTCGTTCTAGTTTTACAAGGATATCGAGTGTGTCATGTGACTCTTCTAAATTATCTGCTCGCTGGCTGACCATGGTCTTTAAGTCAATCATCATCTCATGAACCTTTGATGATATCGTCGTTATAGAGTCTCTATAGATCTCGTCAAAGGTTTCCTCATGAATCATATCTATCATTACAAGCACTCTGTGAAATGTGTGTTGAATGTCTAGCAGAAAGAAAACAATTGATTGAGCCCTGATACCCAAGTCGTTCCTGGGTAGCTGTTTTGAAAACGCATACTTATCTACCAGTCCTCGTACTTGTTTGAATGCATCTTTTCGTTGTTCATTCAAAATATCATCTGTAAGCTCATCACATGTCAAGCAGAGTCTCTTGTGAATATAATCGCTGATTTTCTCTTGAACAATGAGTATTGCTTCTATTTGTTTGAGAATGGTTTGCCGATCGAGAATTTCATCTGACATGAATTAAGCCTCCTCATTCTCTCTTCTCTTCCATGCCAATGCAAAATCCACATGGATGAAATGGCGACGAATTGTCACCTCTATTCCTGTTTCGATTGGCTCGCCTAGAGGAATTTCTATGATTCCTTCCTTGAGAGTTGGCATCGGAAGTGCAAGTTTTTCTCCAGCTCGTATTTGTTCTGCGATTTCGACGAGTAGATCAGCTAAGTTGGATAGTGTTTTCTCCTCTTCGAACTCATATTCTTCAATACGCATTAATCCGAACTCCTTTGTTGGAACACAAATATCCTACCTCACTCAATTGGAGCCTTTTTAGACCTAACTATTTTGCCAATTTTCTTGTTTACAACATATTCATGCTTTAATTGACTCTGGAGCTGGATTGTTTTCTGATGAGATTATGTTTGGAGTTTTAGGAATCTCGCTGGGAATGTATGGAATTAGAGCAATCTCACGTTTTCGAAGGGTGTATCGCAAAGCAAAGAAACCAAGAAGACCTGAAACAAGAGATGCTATTAGAATTGCACCTTTAGCTGCTGAAAGGAGACTGAATTCTGATATTGCTAATGATGCAATGAATGTCGATATTGTAAAACCGATTCCAGTAAGGAATGCTGTTGACATCATGATCTCCCAATTCACACCTTCTGGCATCTTAATGACACCTAGACGTATTCCTATCCAGATAGATAGTATGACTCCAAGAGGCTTGCCAATTATTAGCCCCAAAATAATTCCGATGGGTACAGAGCTGATAAGTAGACTGCCTTCTACGGTTGCAAACGCAACCCCTGCATTTGCCAGTGCAAATATAGGTATTATAACAAAGGCAAGCCATTTGGTAAGGGCATGCTCAGCCTGCCGGAGGGGAGTTTCAACATCGCGGCATGCCATTTCCAGAGTTTTGGTAGCATTGAGGAACAAACCAATGTCTATATCCTCCATGTCTGGATCACATGTGGCGCGAAGTCTCCTAACAAGCTCGCTGCTAATCTCGTTGAATTCTTGAATGTTGATCTTTGTTGTTGCAGGGATTGTAATGGCGATAAGAATTCCAGCTATTGTGGGATGAACTCCTGAAAGAAGAAACTCTATCCAAAGAAGAACTCCAAAAATGGCGTAGGGGAGAGTCTGTCTGATTTCTAATCTGTTCATAATTATAAGAAGCACAAATACTCCTGCCGCAATTCCAAGATGAACGAGGTCAATTCCATGTGAGTAAGCAAGTGCTATAACCACTACGCCTCCGATATCATCGACGATTGCCAGAGTTGTTACAAAGATTTTCAAAGAGGTGGGGATTCTTTTTCCAAAGAGAGATAGTATGCCTAAAGTAATCGCAATATCGGTGGCAATAGGAATTGCCCACGAATTTGCTCCACCCGTACCTGGGGGATTAATCACCAGGTAAATCAGTGCAGGTACTATCATTCCTCCAATAGCCCCTATTATGGGTGCAATTGCATTCTCAGGTGAGCTTAGTTCACCGATTAGTACTTCACGCTTGATTTCCAGACCGATAAGAAAGAAGAAGATAACCATTAGAACGTCATTTACCCAGAAAATCAAAGGTTGAAGAATGCTGAATGGGCCAACTGATATACCAATATCTGTTTCCCAAAGTAAGAAGTAAAGTGAACCAAAAGGAAGATTTGATACTATTAGAGCAATAATCACGCATGAGATTAGAACAAGTCCACCAGCCGCCTCATACTGCATGAACTCCCGAAATGGTTTGATCACTCGAAGTATCTGGTTTGGTTTACCTTTCTTGAAGTATCTTCGTTTTGGAGGCATGCATCATTAACCCTATGAACAGATTATATGTGACGTAAATATAACTTCGACTATAATAAATTACGTCAATAAATGCCACCAGCACGCTTAATTGTGATATGTAGATGTTGGAAAATACTAGCCTTGTGCTGGTTTTCATCCTAGGAGATTCCTACATTGAGTGATGATAGAGACGAAATGGTTGTCACACCCTATGAAGTCCGTGGAAAAATGGATTATGATAGGCTCATTGAAGAGTTCGGAACTCAGCGAATAGATGGCAAATTGAAGGAGAAACTCTTCAAACTCGCTGGAGATCGACATTTCATGCTTGATAGAGACCTATTCTTCTCACACAGGGATTTAGATTGGATCCTGAAAGAATATGAAAAAGGCAATCCTTTCGTCATCTACACTGGGAGAGGTCCAAGTGGGCATACCCATATTGGTCATCTCGTTCCATGGATCTTTACAAAATGGTTTCAAGGCCGTATGAAGACGCGGCTATATTTTCAAATGACGAATGACGAGAAGTACTTCTTCAATCCTCATCTTAGTCTTGATGATGTAAAGCGTTACACCTATGAAAACACACTTGATCTCTTGGCACTCGGCTTCAAACCAGAAGATACCTACATCATTCAAGATATTGAGCATGTTGACATGCTCTACGAGCTTGCAGTCGAAGTGGCTAGAAAGGTGACATTCTCTACTGTAAAAGCCACATTTGGATTTGATAATAGCACGAATATTGGGTCAATCTGGCATCCTGCAATCCAAGCAGTTCCTGCATTTCTACACTCTTGGATCTATGGTAAGAACACTCCATGCATCATCCCTTGCGCAATCGATCAGGATCCATTCTGGAGAGTCACACGGGATGTAGCTGAGAAGTTGGGGTACTATAAACCTGCAAGCATACAGTGTATGTTCGTCCCTGGTCTCAAAGAGGGTGGAAAGATGTCCGCCTCTGATGAAATGTCAGTTATCTTTACTACCGACACACCAAAGATGGCAAAGAAGAAAGTAATGGCTGCCTTTACCGGAGGTCGGACAACTGTCGAGGAACAAAGGAAACTAGGAGCCAATCCAGATATCTGTAGTATATTCAAGTGGTACAACTTCATCTTCATGCCTGATGATAGAGCACTTGCTGATATCGAACAAAGGTGCAGATCTGGTGACTTACTTTGCGGAGAATGCAAACAGATCTTGGCGCCTATGATGGTGGAATTTCTTGAGAAGCATCAGGCTGCACGAGAAGAAGTAAAAGATAGAGTGGATGAATTCTCAGCTGCTAGACTTCGTGATGATATTCGCAAATAACATCAGACTGCATTTCACAATATCCGATGAATATCAATGAGTTGCGAGAGAATGAGTAATTTGCAAATTCAATACGAATTATTCTCGTCATGATCTGAAATTGACCTACTTGCATCGGTGCCCTTATCTTGGAGAGAAGGGCTTCTAAAAGGCGGAGCATCGTGTCTTGGGGATTCAAAATTGTGGGGAGAACATATCAATCCAAAATTAATTGCTGAGGAGGAATCATTTCTACGCCTATCTCTAAAGATTGGGCAGATGGGTTGTGTTGGTACATTTGTCATGATACTCATTTCAAATTCGGTGACATTCTACTTCTATCTCTTAGAAGGCCCGATTGATTTCCTTGCATATGCATATTTCTCGAACATTCTGAGCTCTATTTCGTTGGGCATATCTATCCTTGTTACCATTGGATACTATGCTCTTCTGAGAAGCAACATGAGTAAGCTAGCGCTACCCTACGTCTTTATCTCGCAGGTTGCGCCTATGATTTCTCTGTCGTTCTTGTTCTATCTCGGATTTGAATACATTGGGATATATCAAGTGCTCACCGCAGTAACATCAACTACAATCGCTCTTGTTTTGACTTGGATTATTTGGACAATTAATGATACTGTTAACGATCGAAACTTATTGAAAAACATCATATTATTGACATTCGCGAATCTAATCTATAATTATCTCATCGTGTATCTAGTACAATTTCTCTTTCCTGTTGATTCCATGTTTTCAATAATTCTTCTCAGAATTCCATCTATATTCATCAGTCTAGTGCAAATTATTCTTATTGCACGTCTATTTGGACAGGATCAAGTAGTCGTAATTGACGATGA
This sequence comes from Candidatus Thorarchaeota archaeon, assembly GCA_029858305.1. GTDB lineage: Archaea > Asgardarchaeota > Thorarchaeia > Thorarchaeales > Thorarchaeaceae > SMTZ1-45. The sequence goes on along the minus strand of JAOUFI010000003.1, from coordinate 91,041 downwards.
GATTGGCGAGATTGCACCCTCTGAATGGTTATAGACACAACACGCAGAGAAATCGTGCTGACAGTTAAGCACCATAACCCTAAATAGAATTCTCCCGTATTCTTGCTTCAGACACAGACTCGGAGAGTTTGATAATGGGTTCTGAAGCAGAATCAGCGGACATGTTCAAGTGTCCTGTCTGTAATGGAAATGTGAAAACGGGACCTGACGATGTTGTTATCACTTGTACCTATTGTGGAGGTACTAGCACTATCGAAGGAAAAGCAATTGGTGATCACTTGATGGAAGCCGCAGTAGGCGCAGATGAGCGAATACAGGGATTCCAAGAGTTTCTTGATAAAAACAAGGGTATGAACAAATCCTTGGTCAAGAACGCAAAGATAGTCGAGAACCGATTAATCTACGTGCCAGTGTGGACTGCCAAAGTTAAGGCAGACTCATACTACAAGGGGTATAAGACCGTGCAAGTTCCCGTTCAAAAGACTCGGACTGTTAGAGACTCCGATGGTAAGACAAGAACTGAGACATACACCGACTACGAGACAGGGTATGTGCCAGTTCAATCTGAACTTCATACCGACACTGATGAGCGTTTGCTTGCGCGAAAAGGAGCTCGTTTCTACGGACTTGGTGAATACTTGGATACAATTAAGCTCGAGAAAACAGTTCCATATAACTTTGAGAAGATTAAGGATCTTGATCCAATAATGCTGAACGCTGAGATTGGGCAAGAGGAGTATGAAAAGGCCATTCATGGTCGAGTCGCGGATAACCATCGCGCTCAAGCTGCTAGTGGACTAACAGAGCTTTTTGACTGTCGTACAACTAGCAGTGTGAGAGGCACAACATATCTGCAGGCTCCATTCTCCCTGATACGGTACAAGTTCCAAGGGGACCTATACAAGGCTGCCATCGATGGCAACTCTGGTAGAGTAGTACTTGGCGAGATACCAATCACAAAAGGTCAGAGAATTATGTGGACACTGCTTGGTCTCATAGGCATTATTCTCTCAGGCGTTGGAGGCGAATTTCTCTACCCGCAATTCATTGCACCTGAGATGGATATGACGTTTTTCGGGGTAGGATTGCTACTAACGATTGTTGGCATAGTAATGACCATCCTTGGATTTAGGGTGTTGATTATGACTCAGCGTGTAAAGAAGGGGTGATTAAAATGGCGAGATGTAATTTCTGCGATGCAGACTTTAACACGGGTCCTGGTGATGTTCTATTAGTCTGTCCTTACTGTGGGACAGCTCAAACAACTGACGGAGTCAAGTTCAAGGACCATTATATGATACGGGTTCATTTTGATCAAGGCGAGGCTCAAACCACACTCCTAGATTGGGTTTCTAAGCAGCTTGGTGCTCCGGAGGATCTCCCAGCGACTGCAAATTTCGTTCAATACGAACAGATATGGTACCCCTTCTGGATTAGTAGAGTCGATGCTCACACAGAGTATCAGGGAATGGGAAGAGACGCAACATTTCATGATGAATGGCCTCAACGTCGAGGTGCGTATAAACGAATCAATTTCTTCTGGAAACCAGAATCTGGTCAATTCACGCGGAGGCATGAGATCAATATCGCTGGTGTAAAGGAGATCGATGAGGATATTCGTAATTTTCCAATTCCGACGCGAGCAAAAGAATTCTTTAGTCATGCCCATGCAGAAGAGTTCGATGGAAAGGTCCTTCACAGCAACATGACAGAAGAACAAGCCAAAGCACAAGCCCGTCAGATTGCAATTGATAGGCAAACGAAACTTGTTCTTCAGGAAATCAGCAAGATTGAATCCAGGAAAGATGACATCAATGTTGGAGAGACTTTCTTAATTCATGTGCCTGTTTGGGAGTTAACCTATCGATACGGTAACAAGAAGTACAAAGCATCCGTATCCGCACCAACAGGTTATGTCATAGAAAGTCAGTATCCTCGCTCTATGTCCTTCCGTGCAGGAGGAATTGGTGTTGGTTTGATCATGCTGCTTCTTGGTATAGTGCTGTTTATGATAGCATTTGACGTTCTCGGACTGAGAGCGATGCTATCTGGCCTAGGCTTAGGTCCTGATTCTCTTGTTGGTGGAGGCGCAATATCAGGTGGCTTGCTTTCCATTCTGGGTCTAATTCTTCTTTACAAGGCTGCTTCAAGAAAAGAAGCAAAAGAGAGTGTGTAGGATAATCCTACACCTTCTTTCTTTTTTTAGAAATTGATACGTGGAGAACTATTCTCAATTATTCTAAAGGAACCTCCATAACTGTCTAGAAGTGGTTGTTCCTCAGTCCAAACTGAGATGTCAGGCGCAAGAAGTGATTTGAGAACAGCAAGAGCATTTTCTCTATTATCTAGCTCCACTTGGTTTGATTCGAGTGCAGCCTTTACTCCAGCTCGGACTGGCCAAGGACCTAGAATATTATTATTGCCAGTTCGAGCAAAATGGAAAATGGTTAGATGAGCTGACTCCTTACGTTTTATCAGATTTTCATACGCAGAGAATCTAGCATGATCTGCGAATAATGCGGTTTTCGAGTCCATAGTGAGGTTCTTCACGCCTTCCATACTTGCACCACGTTCGAGTCCACTTTGAGTTCGCTCAATTCGAAGGTAGTCGACTTGAGGTGCTCCTGGTTGTGACAGGATGGTGAAGCATTCGTCGTATAGCTCGGATGCGCTAAGACGGTAAGAGGTAGTAATTGGTTTCTCTGCAAGTTCAATAAGACTACGACTGATAAACGCGTCAATGACAGCTTTGTAGGCTCCGCGTGTAGGAACAAACCTCCTGCTATCCAGTCGACCTAGTAATCCCACAGACATGAGACGTGCTACTTGGTCTAGTGAGTATTCAAAATCTAGTAATTTCCATACAGCTTCAGATGCAGGAATATCCTGTTCAGATATTCTCTCAGCTACTCTACTAATCTCTGGCTCAGATACAATCTCCAGAGATTTGACATAAACAGAGGGTCCTGTAGGAAGTTGACCACCAAGAATTTGCAAATTTCTTGGGGGCAGGCTAGTGACTTTAGCATCAATCGCAATAGGAATGACTGATAGAGCAATTGTTTGCAGGGTTTCGACACTGTCGGAAGGTTCCATAGCTCTTGCATCAATTGGAACGGTAAACCGGATTAGTCGTTTTCTCATCGAAAGTATAGCATCCCTATCCAATCCGCCCCATGATTCTGGGTGATCATAGATTGATAGCCATTCAGAAGGCTCTGTGGATGCTAACACACCTGCCATGAGAATAGGATATTTTGCAGCCTCAACACTCAAGCCAGGAGGTGTGAATGCTGTGACCAACCGATTCGAGTCTATCTGTCCAAATTGTGTCTGCGTTGTATGAACCTGACCAAGAGCCATCTAGCCATACCCCCGGGTGAAGGTGGACCTAACCTATCTATATGCTCCTACCCTAAGTTGCTTCTCTCGCTTAGCGTTTCTTTTGAATGTACTATTGAGGCTCAGGGAGAGATGGCCGAAACTATATACTTCAGAGAAAACTCATATAACCGTCAATAAACTGGAAGATCTAAGGCTGGTGGGCACTATTAATCAGGCTGATTTGGAACAACCTGAGGTTGACAATGCACTGGCGCGCTTTCGTATGTATATTAGGCAACATCGCAATGATTGTATTCTGGCACTCACAGCTTCTGTCGTCACCACGCTTTCCTGTTTACACTATCTACTAACAATGCTGTCAATTGCAGCACCTGGTCTCACACTGGATGATTCATGGATTCATGTTCAGTTTGCAAGAACAATCTACGAGGGCATACCCTGGGAGTATTCTCCTGGCTATCCGAGTACAGGTTCAACAAGCCCTCTTTGGTCAGTGATTCTTTCATGTATTTTTTGGTTTACTTCAGAACCATCTGGTATCATCTGGGGTGTGTACATCATTTCAGCTATCTTTTACATTTTTTCGACGTATCTTGCAGGTCGAATCATTGCCAATTATTTGGAGAGTATTGAATGGGGAATTGTAGCATCTGTTGCATTTGTATTGGTACCAAGAAATTCTTGGTTGATGCTCTCAGGCATGGAAACGCCAGTTTTCGTTTTTATCTTGCTTCTTTCTATTGCAGTACTTGACAAGGATGAGATGAAGTATGACTTGATGCTTGGTGTTCTGGCTGGGCTTGCATTCCTCGCAAGGCCAGAGGGTATTATCATTATATTTTGTATTCTCGTCCGGTTCGTGATTCTTACTCTTAAACGAAAGGTCACACTTGTCAGATTTGGTGTTCTCCTGCTCTCAGGTGCAATGGCATTGATGGTGGCTCTACCATGGGTCCTCCATTGCCTGAGTGTGACCGGCTATCCCTTGCCTGATACTTTCTATGCCAAAGTTCATAGTCCTACAACCACAGAAATTGAAGCCTGGGATATATTCTGGACGTATTTTGTGCGAGAGCTGCCCTTTCTTCCTGTTGCAGCTTTTCTTGGTATAATCTTGATTGTAAAAGGGCGTCCATTTGCTTGGTTAATCCCTACATCTCTTACAGTTCTATATCGTCTATCCACTCCCTATGCCTCTCTCATCAATAATAATCGCTACCTACTGCCCGTTTTTGATCTCTTTCTGATTGCTGCGATTGCCTCAATTGCAATCATGTTCAGGGTAGTTTTCTTGGGATTTTTAGAGATGCCCGATACATTATCAGTGAAATCTCTAAGTGTTCTTGTAATAGCTGTTTTGATAATAGTTCCCATGATTCCAAGTTATTCCTACCAAGCTACATTCTACGGAAAGGCTGCCGGAAACATCAACGACATGCAGGTCGAGATTGGACAATGGCTCAATGAAAACACACCTCCCAATGCTATATTTGCCACTCATGATGCTGGAGCTTTGAGATTTTTTTCAAATAGAACAATGATTGATCTTGCTGGTCTAGTAAGTCCTGATATAATACATGGGAACATGACTGATACTGAGAAGATACAATATTTACATGACAAAGGATGCAATTACATCGTATTCTTCCCAGAACTGTTCTCATACTACTATCGATTCTTCCCCTACAATTCCATCGAAATTGAATTCACTGTTCATCTCGAAGAGAATGTCATCTGTGGTCGAGATTCGATGTCTGTCTATCATATCTTTTGGGAATACACTAGTTTCAGTTAGAATCCCTTTTTCATCTTGTCACAAACCCTTAAATCGAAGGCTAGGAATTTGTATTCAGTGGTAAAGACTTTGGTCGACCTTAGAAGACAGATTGAAGAATATTTAGACCTCTTAGATATGAAATATACTTGGGATGATAAAGAAGGCATCTTTGAATTGATTTTCAGTGAAAGAAAAGATGCAAAGACATTCACTCCCGATTCTAAAGATAATGGAAAATCGTTCAGTTATACAATCAAGATTTTGCTAGGTGAGCGTTGGATTCAGGTCTACACTGATGTGATCCCAATCGATAAAATTCCTGAGGAAAAAAGAAAGGATGCATTCCTTGATTTACTCCGCGCAAACAGGAAGTATGCAGAGGTGTGTTTTGATTTTAATGAGAGCAAAGGGATGATTGGCACCTCTCAAGAGATGATGGTTCAAGGTTTGAATTTTGACGCCTTCAGAGAAGAGTTCCTTGCAGTTCCTTGGGCAGTGAAGAGGTTTTGGATTGAGATTGCTAAAAAGTACAAAATCAGTTGATACTTCAGAATAGTGCTTCTTTTTGTATGTATTAATCTGTCCACTGTTCCATGATTAGAATGATATGGAATATTTGAGTATTTGATAATTAGAAATCGTGAAGAAGGTATTTCGTTGTGTCTCTGGAAAGAGGGGTTCTAGAGGAAAAAAGTTCTACAAAAATAGACTCTAGGCCTTATTCAAATTTCTTATCATACGTCAGTAAACTTCTCAATAGGAAGAAAACAAGTATCGGATTGTTCATTTCAGCGACAATTGCAGTTTTGTTAGTCTGTTTGTTTTACTTGCAAACAATGGCCAGATGGACTTATGCAGGATTTCCATTAGATGATTCGTGGATCCATATTGAGTACGCTCGAAGCATCCACGAAGGTCGACCATGGGAGTATTCCCCTGGATATCCATCGACAGGCGCCACTAGTCCTTTGTGGGCAATACTTCTTTCACTATTGTTTTTTCTATCCTCCGAGCCAACATCTCTGATTTCACAGGTCTACTTTATTTCCACAATTCTTTTCATTGCCTCTGCATTCCTTGCCAGTATCATAGTACGAGATTATACCAAAAGCAATCTTTTCGCTCATTTATCGATAGTCGGATTTGTACTGACTCCCCGTGGTGCATGGTTAATGCTGTCTGGTATGGAGAGCCCACTATTCATTCTCTTAATCCTTGTAGGAATCTACAATGCCGACAAACCCGGTTGGAAATATGATCTCTTTATGGGTGTAATAGGCGGTTTGCTTTTTCTTACTCGTCCTGAAGGAGTGTTCTTTCTTATAGTCGGACTACCCATCCGTCTTCTAACGACATGGAAAGGACATGAGCTAAATTTAAGACGATTGCTTAGTTTTGGAACATCTCTTCTTTTAGCTTGTGCCATAGTAGTTCCATGGATTATGCACTGTATCTCTGTGACAGGTTATCCACTTTCCGATACATTCTATGCAAAAAGTGGCGCTATATCACTCTCTTCCATAACGATATGGAATGAGTTTTGGGCCGCAACTTTCAGAGAGTTTCCTTTCACGATTATAGGCCTATTTGGTGGAATTCTCCTCATATTCAAAGGCAAATCATATGCTTGGATTTTCTTAATCACGATGTTGATTGTTTATTTTACTTCAATTCCTTATGCGGTTCTTGTCAATAATGCCCGTTACATGACTCCTCTGATTTTCCTTCTGACAATAATCAGTGTTACTGTCGTGGGAGTGCTTATAGATCAGCTTTGGAAAAATCCTCCAAATCTTAAAATTGATCTATCCTATTCTCTTGCCGCTACGATACTCATTCTCATAATATTAGTCCCGACAACACCAGCGTTCGTAAGACAAGCAGATTTCTTTGGTAATAGTGTTAAGAACATCAATGAAATGCAAGTTACAATTGGTCAATGGATCTACGAGAATACTCCACCTGATGCCAAGTTTGCGATTTTCGATGCAGGTGCTATTAGATACTTTGGCAACAGAACGGTGTTCGACTTGGCACATCTTGTTACCCCTGAGCTTGCACACGGGAACTTTACTATCCATGAAACATTTGAGTGGTTGAGAGACCGTGGCTGCAACTACACCACTTCTTGGAGAGATTGGTTCATCTATGTTGCATCTATTCTTAACATTCCCATTACCGAACTATTCAGAATTACATTATCCGACAATGTGATCTGCGCTGGGCCTGAGATGTCTGTGTTTTCCATCAATTGGGATGAGTCGATTATCTGGTCGAATACTGACACAGGATAATTCAATTGATGTGAATCTTTCTCCTCACTCTTTCCACGATCTCTTGATACAGATTTAGGGGATTAGTAACATCTGTGAATCCTCCAGTGAATGAATCTTTCTTACCTCCTCCTCGCCCTCCAAGTTCTATCATGATGTCCTGAATATAACAGGCCGCATCTTTAGGCATATTCTTTGTCCAGAGCACAAAGCTTGTTTTTTCACCTGGAGCAAGAAATAGAATTATCGATGCCGAGTCAGATTTGATCTCCTTCATAATATTGCGCATAGTATTGGCATCAAATCCTGGGAGATACTCGTGCCAGAAATTAATTTCGCCCACTCTCTCTTTATGCGGGCCTTCTGTCATAAGCTGAGTAATTATCTGAAGGGCTCCTTCGTATGCCTCTTGTTGATTCCTTGCCTTATCTAAGACTGCGCCTAGTTGGTGTAGTTCGAAAGGATAGGAGTTCTTTCTTCTCAATGCTGCGTTATAGACCTCGAAGATTTCTTCCACAGCATTTTCACTTGTAATAAACTCAATGTGGGTGCCATCATCTTGATACTTTATGTCTATCACTTTAAAGACATGAATATCACTTGTATTTGTAACATGTATCCCCGCACAAGCTGAGCTATCAAGATCTCCCACTTCAACAATTCGAATTACATCATGCTTGGAAGTGATTCCTTCTCTTGCTCTCACTGATTCATCAACGTCACTTGCAGGAACAATCTTTGTTTGTACATCGATTGCATCGGCAATGTATTGCTGAACTTGTGATTCAACGTCAAGAATCTCCTCTACGCTCAATGGATTTCCAATTAACTTTACTGAGCCATGATGTCCGTCAATCCAGATCTTTCCAAGATCAATCGTCGGAAATTTCCTTTTCATATTGCCAACGAAAAGGTGTTCAGAGGTATGGTTCCTCATCATAGCTCTACGCCATGCCATATCAATGATGAGAATTGACTCCCCTTTTTCTTGAGGTGAAGTTTTCATCAATAACTTTGGTTCATCATCTATAAGAACTGTATCGATGAATTCGAAGGTGTTTCCATTGATTTGAATGAATCCGCGGTCACCAGCTTGTCCTCCGCCTGACGGTTTCACCACAGGTTCGTGAATCCTGACGAATGTATGACCATTGGCTTCGATTACTGATTCAATTGTTACATTGAAACGATCCTTTAGGGGGTCATGCCAATAATGCGGATGTTCAATCATATTAAAGACAACCTCAATTTTCTACAAGCAACGACTTGCTTTTGAAATGGTCGTTCCTGAAAACTTGTTCGTCTCAAGCCGAAAGCGATATAGCGGATGTTCACTCTCAATCAAATGCTCAGAGGAAGTGTGAGGTTCCTACAGATGTTCAAGTTCTTGAAGACTGACCCTGCAAAGAAAGCCAAGAAATACGTTGAGAAGGCTCTTATTGAGATTGAGGAGGGATTTCCTCAATATGCTAGTATCGAGTTTGAGAAAGCTGCAAGACTATTTCTTCAAGAAGAACAGATTGATTTCGCAGTGAAGTATTTTCGAGAGGCAGCATATACTGCTTTAGAGAGTAATGACCATTCCAGATGTGCGGAGATGAAAATTGCTGCTGCTGAATGTCTTTTCATGGAAGGTCGTTATGATGAGGGTGGTGGACTTTATTCGGAATCGTCGGACCATCTACATCGTGATAGGAAACCACGTAACTCAAATCGCGCTCTTGGTATAGCAATTCTTGGATATCTTGGGGCAAGAAACTTTGAAACAGCAACAAATATCCTGAGAAAGGCAGAGAAAAGACTTGGTGAATTATCTGGAAAGATTGATCCCATATATGAACTCGCAAAGCTATGTGTATCAATTCTTTGTGATGCTGCAGATATTTCAAAGGCGATTTTTGAGAAAGCAGCACGAAGTGCAAAACCATCTGTTCCTGAACAGCCACTTGTAGAATTCGTTGTGAGTTCTGTAAGACTTGCACTTGATACAGAGGTACGACTGAGCTGGGCTGGACCAGAGCAACAAGAAGTCCCTGTTAAAAGTCCAATCGAATTAGAGCTACAATTTCATTGTCCGACTGAGGTTCGAATTGTAGACCATCGAGTCTCTCTCTCAAATAGTGTCATCTTGAAGAAAGAACCGGAATTTACCACGAATCCATCAAAGAATGAATCCTGGTTGATTGAATTCAGTCCGGTTCTAAGTGGGACTGGTATAATAGGCCCCTACACTGTGACTCTGGAAGGCGAGAAGGTTCTTGTTCATAAACATAGCAACAAAATTGAATTTCTGATTGCACGAGCGCCATCTGATCTTGATTTGAAGGTCTCTCCCGAACGCGTGTCATGCGCTCTCGGAGATGAAGCTATTATAGAGGTAAATCTGAAGAATATTGGAGATGGTCCAGCGGATAATATTCTGATCAAGACAATTCTTTCCGAGGGTCTTGAGATATCTTTGGGAAACGAAGAGAAGGCCATTAACTTTCTTGGTAGTGGCGAAACTATCCATTTCCAAATCTTTGTGAGGGCAATCAGTCAAGGCGAACAACTAGTCACTATTAACACTACAGATGGTCGTACTAGACAAGAAGTTGTAAAGACTGTAATGGTCCGAGTCGGCTAGGAATCTATTTTTTCCTACGCTTACGTTCAATCTCTTCCCGAATGCTTAAACAGGCGCCCATGACTTCTTGGATTGCTTCTTCTTCCTTGAATATCTTGAGGAGGTCATCAGCTTCTTCGAGGCGATTCTCAGCAAGATTTTCACTGAACTCTAAAAGAGTCTTTAACCAATCCCAGTTGGTTTTACCAATAATCTTCTTTGCTTTGTCGATTCTTTCTCTAGCTTTCTCAATCTTCTCTATTGTAGTAAAACCCATAGCTGCGAGTGAGAGGTTTATCACAGCACGTTCAGCGTTTCCATTATCGATTGCTTTCTCAGCTGCTTTATCATAGAGGTTCCCCATATTCTGTGCGCAGGTTAGGAAGTACTCTCGATTCCCTGTTCTGTGGCATGAAAAAGCTGCCCAGAGATATGCCTGAGCTGCGGTTTCCGTCATTCTCTCAAGAAGAGCTTCCTTTGCGGCATTCTCATATATTGTCAAGGCTGTCGAAAAGTCACCCGTTTGTCTGTATTGCGTTGCTGCCTCCAGATATGCTGTTGCAGCAGCCTTGTGATCGTCCTTCTCAACACGATCTTCAGCATACATATGATAATACTCTGCAGCTTTTTTAGTCATCTCAACAACACGGTCGAGATAGCAGCTTGCAGCCTGTTTGAACTGATTCGCAGCCTGGTAGAAATTGTCAGTCTCCAAGAACTCATTTGCGAGGCGTTCCCATTGTGTGCATTCATCTTCCATTAATCTCGACCTCGAAACACTCCAATCTCATATCAACTGAGAACGAGATGGATGTTGCTTAGGTGCTTGTGCTGCACAAATATGTATTGCTGACATATAGGTGCCGCACAAAACTATCGACATATCCTGAAACCACCGCAGTCATGCAAACGGGCTTCTCCTGAGCACACAGGTAGCTAGTAGAAGTGCCACGACAATCCTATTTCGTCCATCCCATAATGGAACTGAAACTACCCCAGTTCGACCCCCACAGGAAGTATGAACCTGTATGTACAGTTCTGACATGCCACAGTTCCTTTCTCATCTATTGAAGAGGAATCATAGGCATATCTTGAGTTACAATGAGGACAGGTCGCGGATATATAGCCCTCTGCCAAAGAGCGTCCATCATCTGTTCCAATCTCAAATTGCAAAGCCACAAATCTACAAACAAAACCATCAATGAGAGAGAAAATGAATAGATAGAGAAGTTGACTAATGATGTATAAGGAAGATCCCATCATCGCCAAACTGAATGCTAGTGGCAATCCCAGTATGCCAGTAATTAATAGGAATAAAAACAATAGACCGCCATGCCCGAGCAGACTTACCTGGCCTGATCTACACTTGATTTGCCACACGGCATCAGCCAATGCTATATTTACACCGCCTATCATTTCTGCCAATACGAGTAGTGCAATGATAATTCCTATGAATCCGCCGAAAATCGCAAAAATGACCACCATCATCATGAAAATGAAAGAAATAGCCAGCGAAAGTATTGAATAGATGAACCCGTGAGCAAGCAATCTTGGAATCTCATTCTCCACTTTTGGTTCTCTTTTATTCCATGGAATATAGGACTCCAATTCGCCAACCGGAGGTCGCTCTCCTGCTAATGGTACTCCAACGGCTGTTACCCACTTTCCGCAGTTTTGACACTGCACTTGACCGTTCGCGTTTATGTTCTCCGAGCGATAGGTATACCTTGCACCGCAATTAGCACAGGTAACTGAAAACCTATCTTCATGAATGATTGCCATCTTCAACTCACCGCTCCAACGTGATTACTTCACGCTCTTGTTAGTGAACTATTAGGCTAAAAACTTCTTGATGCAAAAGCATGCTACGAACGGCAAGGTACTATTGCATCATTTACTGTCCAATGTTGATAAAGAAAATTGGAATCTGAGAGTGTTTCTTAATTGGTTATCTCGTCAAGGAGTTCTTTTGCTCTCTCGACTTTAACATTCTTCTCCATAACAAGTCGTTCTGCGATAACATCTATTTGATCTCCGCGAGCGCCAGCTGTAGCAGCAACGTTTCGAGCATGGAGTGCCATATGCCCCTTCTGAATTCCTTCTGAAGCTAGAGCCCTCAGAGCTGCTAGATTCTGTGCTAATCCAACACTGGCAATAATGTGACCTAATTCAAGTGCTGTTTTTACTCCGAGTATCTTCACACATGCTCGGGCAACAGGATGGACTTTTGTCGCACCACCCACAAGTCCGACTGCCATGGGAATTTCAATTGAGCCAACCAAGTTACCATCTATATCCCTCTCATATTTTGTGAGTGAACTGTATCCACCAACAGATGCATAGCTATGGGCTCCTGCCTCGATTGCTCTGAAATCATTGCCTGTGGCAATAACAACCGCATCAATCCCGTTCATGATACCCTTGTTATGCGTAGCACATCGATAGGGGTCCGCCTCAGCAAAAGCCCAGGCTGTAATGATATCTCTTACGACCTCTTCGCCACCTAGCAACTCCTTATCGAAGGTCGCTCTTACACGCACAAGTCTGAACTCAGCGAGATTAGAGAGGATTCTCAGAATCACTCTTCCACCAGTCAGTTTCTCGATTCGAGGAGCTAAAGCTTCAGCCATCGTGTTGACCGCATTCGCGCCCATGGCATCCCGAGTATCGACAATGAGTTCGGTGACGAGCATCTCACCTACAGAGGATTCAATTATACGAACCCTGAGGTCTCTTGCACCTCCTCCAAAACGGACGAGGATTGGATCTTGCTCATTCGCGAATTTCAATAATTCTTCCTTGTTTTCCATGATCCTATTCTTTGCGGCATGTGGAGTGGGAACTTCAACAACCTGTATCTGCGCAATCATAATAGGTCCTGTGTCAGTCGCAGTGAATCCTCCTAGTTCTCTTGCCATTCTTGCAGCATTGCTTGCTGCAGCTACAACTGATGGTTCCTCAAGCGCCATAGGAATCAAGTAGTCTTTCCCATTGACCTTGAAGTTGGTTGCAATGCCCAGAGGAAGAGTCATCGCACCAACAACATTCTCAATCATATGGTCGAGAATATCTAGGTCTACCTTGCCCGGATTGATAAGTGGTTCGAGATCCTCTTCTCCTAGCCCAGTGACTTCCATGAGCTTCTTCACACGTTCATCTCGTGATAGTTTGAAAAATCCTGAGAGCTTCGAATCTTCGACCATCTTTAGACCTCGATAGTATTAATACTCAACATCGGCATTTCCATAAAAGAATGTCCCTCGAATAAACGAGACTACTACCATAGGGTTTATTTCACATACCACTGACCATGCAGGATGGTTGAGTACAATGAGTTCAGAGCGAGACTTTAATGAGATTATCACTGGCTTGGCAAAGAAACGTGGATTCTTCTGGGGTCCTAGCCCTGAGATATATGGTGGCAGCTCTGGATTCTTCGACCTGGGTCCACTTGGAAAACTTCTGAAGAATCGACTTGAGAATCAAATTCGTGCCTCTTTTGTTCGTGCGAACTTCTGGGAGGTAGAATGTCCAACCGTGTCTCCAGCAATGGTCTGGAAGGCATCGGGTCACTTGGATGGATTTATTGATCCAATAACACAATGCACTAAGTGCGAACAGATCTACCGAGCTGATAATCTTATTGAGGAACAATTACAGGGCACCAAAATTTCAGGAAAATCAATTGATGAATTAACCGAGATTATCAAAACCCACAAAATCACATGTCCTTCATGCAAAAGTCCACTGGGTGCGGTTGAATCATTCAACCTCATGCTGAAGACTCGGCTTGGTCTAGATCAGGAAGCCTATCTCCGACCAGAGACCGCGACTACGACATATCTGCTCTTTCGACGTTTTCTGACTTTCTTTAGAGACAAACTTCCAATGTCTGTTTTTCAGATTGGCAAGGCGTACCGAAATGAAATCTCACCAAGGCAGGGTATGCTCCGTCTACGCGAATTCACGCAAACCGAAGGCCAGATCTTTATTCTTGAAGAGGATGAGAAGAACTGGCCACAGTTTGAAGATATCAAGAACGATGTACTCCCGCTGCTACCATACCAGACCCAGCAAAAAGGTGACAGTAAACCTCTGAAGATGAAGATGTCAGAAGCAATTAGGAAAGGTCACTTTCAGAACCCTGCATATGCCTGGTGCGTCCACCTCACATATTCCATCTTCAAGAACATGGGATTTTCCGAAGAGAAGCTGCGACTTAGACAGCACTTCCCCACAGAACGAGCACATTATGCGAAAGATGCATGGGATGTAGAAGTGCATACGGAGAGTTTTGGTTGGGTAGAATGTTGCGGTATTCACGACCGTGGTAATTACGATCTTACTCGCCATCAGGAGTTCTCGAAGGAAAAACTAAGTGTAAGCGTGAACAAGCAACCTGTAGTACCAAATGTGCTTGAGATTGCTTTCGGTATCGAGAGGCCACTATTTTGCCTACTTGATAATTCTTTCCAACCTGAGAGTGAGATTCGTGACACAGACTGGCTCAAATTCCCTCCCGAGGTTGCTCCCATACAGATTGCCGTGTTCCCTCTCATGGGGAAGGATGAACTACTTGTACCCTCTCGTGAGATATTCGAATCGGTCATGGAGGCTGGTTTCGTCGCACAATTTGATGTGGGAGGTTCAATAGGTCGGAGGTACAGGCGTCAGGATGAGATTGGTACACCCTTCTGTATCACAATCGATTATACGACATTGGAAGATGGTACAGTCACTATTCGCGACCGCGACTCAATGGAGCAGGTTAGAATCCACAAGGACAATCTTATTGTGACTCTGAAAAAGATCATTCGAGGATCCACACGTTTTGAATCACTTAAATGATCCAATCGGTCAAAGAGATATGAACTGTATCCCAAACAATCCATTTTCTATTCTACATCTAACTCTTTCAGACTGGGGTAAAAATATCTATAAGATGTCAGACGGAGAATCTGTTAGGGAAATGGTAAGGTCGATCTAGTGAGTTGGGAGCCACAAAGAATTGCAGTCAAAAGAATCGAATTGTGCTCGCATTATGATAGTTGGATTTTTGATTATTTGGATCACCATGGCAATTACTATGGGATTCTCTTTCATTGACTTCGCTAATTCTTGGCCTGATTGGGGTCCAGGACCACATCCGTCTCTGTTTATTTGGGTTCCATTTGCCTTTGCTGGATTTGGGTTCCTGTTTCTTTTGTTCATTATAATCGGATGGGTGAGGAAACCCCGCAAAATAGGTTCGATTCAAAGAGATCCAGTTGTAGCAACTCAATATGATGATACACCCTCTTCTAGCATACAGGAATCAGGATATCGGGAACCCACAGTATCCTATGAAATAGAGCCTTTCTGCAGTCAATGTGGTGCAAGAATGGATTCAGAATTAGTAGAGTGGGTGGGACCGTTGAAATACAGATGCTCCTCTTGCGGGTATTTGCATAAAGCTGAAACCAAGTATCTTTAGAGAGATGTCTCTTGTCATCAATTAGTGTTCGAGTGTCTAGTATGATGAGGACGCATATGTTAAACTCCGTGCCATAAGAAAGAATCAGAAGACAATATCTTTACTCATCTTCACCTTTCCGTTATTAATTGGAACGCCCTCTTCCTGACAGTGCTTACATCGTCCTTGAGCTCTATTCCTGTCACCACCAAAACTACCATCTTCCTTTACGACGCGATGACAGGCAACAACTGGGAAGAGTGGATTCTTATGCAGAGAATTCGCTACCGCTCTGTACGCTTTAGGTTTGCCAATCATTTTGGCAATCCTACCATAAGTGCTGATCTTACCTTTGGGAATCCGAAAAGTTGCAGCATAGACTCTGCTATCGAACTCAGTATATCCCGGTATCTCTAAAGTCGCACGTTTCACGTCATCTTCTGTTTTGATTTTGTAGAGGTCCATATCTCAATCCTCTTGATGGTCTAATATGAAATCTAGAATCGATATTGAATTTGGGTCTTTCACTCAAAGCAACCGAGTGTATTTGGTACTTGAAAAGAGACCATCTTGAGAAAGAGAGATAAGGTTGAAGGACTATCTGACAAACAACAGAGGGTGTTAGATGAGCGAAAGCAACGAACCCATCACGATAAAGAGCATCCTTGTCGCCGTGGATGGATCTGCGCATTCTGAGAAAGCAGTACGATACGCCTGTGCTATGGGACCTCCTTTGGGTGCAGAGGTTATTCTACTTCATGTGGTACCCATGGTAGTTTCTGCAACACCATACCATGACACTGTTTCAGACCAGCCATTCATCTCCCTTCAGAATCTAGGAGAGGATATACTTGAACGCGCGAAAAAGCTGGCTAACAGTTGCGGATGCGAAGTCATTGATATGATATCTCATGGCGACCCTGCAGCTCAAATTATCGACATTGCGAGCGAGAGAGGAATTAGTCTCATCATTATTGGCTCAAGAGGAGTCAGTGGGATAAAGCGTCTATTCACTGGATCTATCAGTGATAAGGTTTCTAAGAGTGCATCGTGTCCTGTGATGATCGTTCGCTAGTCCCATGAACCGCATCCCCTGTGAGATGTTGATACTTGCCACCTTCTAATACATATGGAATTTCTGTAGATATAGGCACTACTCATGTTACCCTTCATCTTGTAAGACTAAGTGACCTGCATGTAGTTTCTGAACAAATTGTACAAAATCCTCAGATGCAATTTGGAGCTGATATCATCTCTAGAATCAGTCATGCGATAAGAAAAAAGGAAAATGCAAAACAACTCACTAATCTCATAAGAGCATCTGTAGCAGATGGCATTACATCAATTCTCAAATACCAACAACTCAAACCATCCTTAGTGACTCAAGTCACCGTTGTAGGAAACACGGTAATGCACCATTTATTCTTCGACCTTGCAGTCAACTCCCTCTCAAAGGCACCCTTTATTGCAAACGATAAAAATCCCATACGAATATGTGCAGCAAATGTTGGGATTTCTATCTTAGATGAAGCAGAATGCTATTCTCCTCCCCTTGTCGAATCCTTTGTTGGGGCTGATGCATCTGCTATGTTGCTTGCTAGTGGATTTTTCGAATCAAGAACCAATCATATTGCAATTGATGTTGGTACGAACACAGAAATCGCTGTCAAATCTTCAATGGGGAGCTTGATTGCCTCAGCAGCATCAGGTCCAGCTTTTGAGGGTATGTCAATGGAATGTGGAATGCCCGGGCATTGTGGCGCTATCAGCGATTTAGAGATTGATCGCCGAACATTCAAGCCTACGATTGAGGTCATGTGTGGAGGGAAACCGAGTGGCATTTGTGGTACTGGAGCAATATCTGCTTTGTCAGAAATGCTAGAAAAGAAGATTATACTCTCAAGAGGTTCGTTCAACCGAGAATTAAATTCAAGATGGCTAAATCTTGATGGCGACATTGCTTACTATATCCTTGCTGACAACAAGATATCCGCAACAGGTCAACCAATTGTGATATCACAGCCCGATGTTCGAATGCTTCAACAATCAAAAGCCGCAATTCGAGGAGTATTGGATGTTCTTCTTCATGAATCAGAATTGGATACTATGGATGTGCAATCTCTCTATTTGACGGGTGTTTTTGGCTCTGGTTTACAGATTGAAGACGCCTACAGAATTGGCATGTTTCCTAGATTTGACAGGGCAAAAATTATGCAATATAGCAAAGGAGCAAGCCTAGGGGCAGATTTGTTGATGATCCCTAATAATAGGAGTAAAATTGAGAAGCTTATCAGACAACTCAACTATGTGGAGATGAGTGATAATCCTGCCTTCAAGGCTCAGTATTTTTCTTCAATTCCGTTTCCCGATTAATAGATGAGGTTCTCCTCGTCGAAAACTTCGCCAGCTCGAATCCTTGATGAAGAGAGAGGACGGCCATCAAGCGATCGCACCATGGGTATTATCACGATGTGAAATCGCCGCAGCCCATTATTGATTCTGAGTTGGTTGATATCAAATGCATTCTGCACAACTCCAATCTCATCTGAAACAATTAATGCATCAAGAATCTCTAAGGTGTCTCCACCTCCCTCTTTTGTATCAATCGGAAATATTGAAGCTCTGTCAACATCACATTCTTCCCTGAGAAATTTCTCTATCTCTCTATGTCGTTCCTCATAAGACTGGATACTCTCCCTTTGACTCTTTGAACTCAACATCTTATCTGTTGTTAATCCAATGCCTACCTTTCGACCTAATTTGAAGGCTGTACGCATTATATGCTTGTGTCCTTCGTGTAGTCTATCGAATGTGCCTGCAAAGACGACCGTATTATACATCCAGTGGTCGTCTTGCACAGACTACACTCTCCTTGATTCGATAATGCCTGCCTCGGTGAAGTCATCAACGATTTTCAGGAGTTCACCAGAATCTATGTTACCAAATTGGAGACATAACATGTCCCAAACATTATCGAGTTTTATCCAATCTGTAGCCATGTTAAGCATCTCATCGAATCTATCCCATGAATGCTCTTCCTTGTGACGCATCTCTGAGTAGTGCTCAGCCTTATCTCCCAACTTGAGAAGTAAGAATGTAGGATTTAGTGCGTAGTGGTAGATTCGTTTGACCTCTACGCCGATACTCTCAGGATCAAGAACTATCTGGTCTTCCTGCATAGCTTCAAGACCAACCTCTGCGCATGCTCCTTCGTAAGCCTTTCTAGCAATTACCATCTCTGTTGTATAGGTCATCTGTAGACTAGTCTTGAGTGCCTGTCGAATTGCCTCCTGCTCACTAATGAGAGACCACTCAACGGCTGCCCTATCTAATGTTGATTGTCCCAAATCGTGAATCAGTCCAAGCCATCTTAGGACACGTGGGTAGATTTTTTCTGGGTTTCCAAGACATCTGGATAGTTCAGTCACTCCGTTTATCGTCACCTTCTCCATGAGTTCAACAAATTCATTCCGACATTCAATCAGGAGTTTTTCTTCATACACATATTTGGGTAGAACATGGGAAAGTGCTGACAGTAATGCCACGCGTGTTGCGTAGGCCATCTGTCGTGTGTCAATCTTATCGGTAGTATCTGTTGAGGTGTGATAGAATCTATCTGGGTATTGATTCAACATCACTGCTGGAATACCCAGAGTGCTGTCAGTGAGCATGAAATGATCACTACCAGCAGCATAACTATCGTAATTATACGGAAGTGGAGTCATAGTGCCATTTTGTGTTCTATCATCCTTCCTTCCTGCTTCTGTCTTTAGCCAATATCGTACAACATTATTCAGTGTACTCGGCAGTGTATATGGAGTTCTGTAAAGATTGAGCGTAGAGCCAGATTTAGCAGGATCTGCACCTACCATATCCATGTTCAACATTCCCTTGCAACGCTTTAGTATCTCTTTCTCCCTGTCGATGAAATAAATGGTTCCTGACCACTCTGGTGTCCAGATGAATCGAATGGAATACATGGGCTTTGGAATCTTTCCCTCATTTACTAAGCACGAGATGACTCGAAGTGCTTCCATCAGTGATCCGCTTCCTGAGGCGTTATCATTAGCCCCAGGTTTTGGATGACAAATATGTGCTGCAAGCCAAAACTCTTTTGATGTATCTTGCCCTGGTATCACTGCTGACAAGACCTCGGTCTTACCATCAGAAATACTAGCATCTACCTTTGCTCTGATTTTAACAGTCTTACCGTCGTTTAGCCAACCTTTAAGCTTCAATCCATCCGCTTGGGTGAGTGAAAATCCGAATCGTGTCCTATCTATTTCGTCTCCCGATGGCCAGATTGCATCGTAACGTCTTAAGCTTGCAATCTCATCGTTACCTGAAGGTGGTACGAAAGTTAGTAGTCCTGCAGCACCATATTTGATACATGCCACTCGGTGAACCATCCTTGCCGTACCTTCTGTTAGAACAATCTTGCCCTTCACATCTTTGCCTTTATAGTCCTCAGGGCTCAGGCCTTTACCAATATAGACAACATCGCCCTCAAAATCAGTTGAAGTAGAGTGCGCAATCAATGAAATAGGTTCAGCAGTATAATCAGCCAAAAGCATTTCTTCTGGTTCAATGAGATGTAATTTCCCAGATTTTGCATTCCAACCGTGGACGGCCTCCCATGTACCAATGGTCGTCTTTCCATCTGCTGGATACTCATAGAGCTTTAGCTCTACGTTTGGAAATCCTGCTATTTCATGCTTCAGATACATAATGGCATCATGCAGTCCTGATGTCGCTTGAATCCGATGGAAAGATGCAATCGATGATACATATTCCTTCGCGCGAATTCCTGACACAGTATCGACTACTACCTTGACAATCTCTTCTGGCAGCATAATATTCACTCACACTAGAAAAAATGAGTGAAACTCTAACATAAAGAGTATGCGTCTCGGTCAATGATGGCCAAAAAATGGAAAATTGCCGGGATAGTTATCTACCACCGGCTTTTTTGTATATAAAATACGACTTATGGAGCCCCTGCAGGGGCTGGGTTAGGCATAATTGAAGTAAGGGGCACAGGACCAGCTGGAGGTCTGGCTCCCAACTTTGCATCTAGCATCAGAAGGGCTTGTATATTATCCCCAATCATCTTGAGTTGATCTCGGATTTCTGAGGTATTCTTCTCTTCCTCTGTCTGCTCATTATAGTACCAATTGAGCATGTTTTGTGCCGATCTGTCTCTTTGTTTGTCAGCGACGTCGCCAATCTTATAGATTCTCTCTGTAACTACTTGTTCATGTTTGTATGCAGTTTCAAAGATATCCAGAGGAGATGTCCAATCAGTTTCTGGACCAGCTATTGCCTTCATCAAAACGCGTCCGCCACGTTCAACAATATGTCTATAGAACCTCATTGCATGGTTGAATTCTTCGTCAACCTGTACTTCCATCCAGTGACCCATCCCTGGCAATTTGTGTTCTTCAAACCAAGCCGCCATTGACAGGTAAATGTATGCGCTATAAAGTTCGAAATTAATCTGATCATTTATTGCATCTGCTAATTCTTGTGAAATCTCCATTGAATGCACCTCAACTCACGGTTTCTTTTCCGATTGTTGTGTGATTCACAATAGCTAATTCTTTCATCTTTAAACTTTCGGTACGACGGTGCATATGAGTATAAACAAACAATGTCAAGACCAAAGTCTGTGCAACGAACCTTTTTTTGATAGGAATGGACTTGTATTTCTTCACAGCACACCGGAGTGTACACTAATGGCTCTGGAAGACCTTACTTTGCTAACGATTGTGTTAGAGTTTGTGCCACCGTTGATTGTCACTTTTATCTATCTTCTTTTCTTTGGAAAGAGGAAGAGTAAGCTCATTGAATCCTTCATCATCTTGATGTACGTAAAGACAATCACATGGTTCTTGTTGACAATTGCTATACAGCCTCTATCATACCCAATAGGCTTCAATGCAGAAGTGGATACTTCAACGCTGTCATGGATATTGATAACAGATATGTTGTTCCAGTTCTTTGTCTCCCTCCAGGAATATCTGATTTGGATAATGGTGTCCTTCGTTGCTGTGTTGTTTGGTATACTTGTTCTTGCCGCCAAACTCTATTTCCAAGATCCGCTAAAGATGGTTTTCAAGAATCTCATTAAGAGAATTATTGGAAAAGAGCCCGAGAGTGATGGTTATTCTGGCTTTCGAGACCGATTAAACAACATCACCTTCGAGGGACTAGAGCCTAATCCTCTTGATCCCAAAGTACAGCAAAAAGCATGGCATCAAGCCTGGAAAGACTATGTCATCATTGGATTAGCAACCCTTGTACCATCAATTACAGTTTACACTGGCAGTCTTCAAAACTTCATATATTACCTAACTGATAATCCGCTCTATCGAGAGGCAGGTAACTATTTACTTAACATTGCTATTTTTCTGACCTGGATTTATCGATTTGGATATCCTGCATCAAACAGAATAGCTAAGGCTGCTGGTCTACATCTAGGACAACGCGACCTTGGAGCTGAGATGATGCGCGGTGTTCTCGGATGGTTCTTTCGACTCAATATTCTAATTACACTCTATCTCTTGGCTGAACAAGCATTGACTGTTCTTACTTCAGATGTGTCAAATGCTTTTACGATTCTTACCCTATATTACGGATATGGACTATTACTAGCAGCTCCACCAATCATCTTCGCAGTGATTGTACTCCCCTATGCTGAAGACTTCTCTGCAATCTTCTATAAGAGAGTAATCGATGGCTTGTCAGGTGCACACTCGAAAATCCGCCTGAGTAACAAGACTGCCGCAATTAAGAATATACTTGCAAGTCTTGGGACTGGAGTAGTTGTCACGGGCGCCTTTATAGGAGCTGCATTTGCCTCGACACTAAATTATGCCACTCAGAGCTTCTTTGCATACGGATTGTTTAGTGATAACCGATTCCTGATATTTCCTGGTAGTGTTGACGGTGTGGTATCATATATTCTGAATTCTATTTCAACTCCAACCAGTTTCTATCCTGAAGCATCAGTTCCAATGAATAACTTGTCACTCATTCCTCCAACAACTTGGACATTGTTGATGTTAGCCATTCCCTTTGCAGCGATGATTTTAATCGGATTACTCGGGTACTTTGTCAGAGGAAAAGGAAAGGGTGGATCTGAAACCTTTGCATTCTTTTCAGGAGTCACAGTTTCCGTTGCAACTTACTTTATTCTTCCAGACATGGATTACATCCTAGGCGCTTCAGTTACTCCGGCAACATATGCAGGAGAGATCTTCAATAGATTAAGACCCGTACCAGACCTTCCAACGGATGTTGAGTTGTTATGGAGACTTGCATCACAGTTCATAGTGAGTCTTCCCATCTATGTCTTCACTGCGTTGTTCATTCTCTATTTCTTTGAAAATCGCAATAAATGGCGAGAAACAACTGGTGACAAATCCAGTCCACTTCTGCATGTTGAGAAACGGGACATTATTGATTCTATGCTTATGTTTGTTGGAGGCTTGATTATATCCATCTTTGGAGTTTGGATGTTGGCATACATTATACAGAATCCTGATCTAGTGAGGGATTTACTCCAAGCGCTTTTGGAAAAAATAGGGAAGCCCGATGGGCTCGAAGGTGTTCTTCCACCACCTGTTGATCGTCTCTCTCTATTAGATCCTGGTGGTTGGTTCGTGATTATAGCCGAACATAATATCATTCGAACACTGCTCATGTTGGTGATTGGACCTGTTTTTTGGTCTGCCGTTTTATGGTTCACTAGAGCTGAGAAAACAAAGAGTGAGTCAAATATGGGACTTGCAAGTGTTGTCGGGTTAGTAATCTTGGCGGCAGCATCTATCCTTCTTACGCAATTCAATGCCATGAGTGGCTTATTCAATCCATATGATTCAATTTGGGGATTCAGTACGCAACTAGGCTTGAGTTCGTTGTTAATTTTTGGAATACCAGTCTTACTCATATTGGGCTATATCATGGTTCAGTATCTCCAAGGCAAAGGGATAGGTGCTTGGTGGTTCCCACTGTTCATCTTCATCTTTGCAATCGAGTATTTTGTATATGACGATCAATTTACTCTTATTGCTATCATTGCACTACCAGTTCTCATTGCAGGAGCATATCGTTTAATTAATTCAAAGCATGATGATGTGAAATCAGAGGACTTCCTCATAACATATGTAAAATTCAGTTTCATGTCTGTTGCCATTGCAGAAGTCCTCTCCACTGCATTGACAATCAGTGGAATTGCAATTATCAAACTCACTTGGGGGGGAAACGCTTGGGAATTCCTCGCGGGCATTATACCTCACGCAATTATCGAGATTCCAGTTTTCCTTCTAGCTGCAGCATTGTCAATACGTGTTGCTAGGGGTTTAAGTAAAACAGTGCAATCAAGGGATTGGAGTCTCTTGCCAACTCAGACAAGAGCACTTCTCAGCGACGAACGCACATGGAGAACATTCGCATTAATTGTCTTCTTCTTAATCATAGCCGCGATAATTGAGGCATATGTGACTCCAATCATCGTGCAGTATTTGCAGTTTACTTTGGGATAATTTGATAGTGTGGGATTGTTTCCGCCTTTCCATCCCTTTTTGTAAATCGAGCCGCCCTTTTGCTCTTGTATTATTTCAATCGGTGTAGGTATAGACAGGGTTTCGTGCACGCCTCTGTTTCTTCTTGCATATTAGCTGGCTAATACATTGCAATCTACTCTTGGAGCAACTGGTCTTTCATTTTCTCAAAGAAAAATTTAATCGCAGCAAGATGAGCCTCATATGTGCAATTGAAGACGTCATATGAGATGCCTGTTACAGGTGCTGCATTTCTTAATGTTAAGCAGTTCTTTTTGTCAATCCCAAAATTGACCTCTACAAGAGTTGCGTTCGCCTTGAGCAATTTTTCATAGACTACTTTCCTACCCTTAGGAGGTAGCTCATCGAGATCCATTAGACGAGTTGTGAGGGTAATCCAGTTCTTACCTGGGAAGACCTCAATCACCTTAGTTTCAATATGCTTTTCTGGATGTACACTGAACGTTGTGCGTCCGTGTTCTTCGAAATCTATTTCCAATCTCTTAAGGTACTCTTTAGCAATGAACCACGTTGTGCTCATCGGAACCCTATCCTGCAGCTCAGCATGTCCACTAGTCATGTTATTGCAAGTGTTTCTTTTTGCCTAAACATCTATCAACAAATCATAGTAAAAGTCTTCGCTTTTTGAGAGATGTTTAGAAGTTCATTAATGTGCTATAAGGGATATTATACCTCATCTGGACTTTTTCCGCAAGTTATCAATGTAGGTCTTGACTCGTTCATCATTTCGATTCGTGAGACACTGCATAAACTACTAAGCAAGGAGGTTTTCAACAGAGAGTCTTTACACAATGTATAGATAAACTGATTTTTCCTCACTTGTCTTTACTGGACTCCACCCTTCGAGGATGAAGCGGTATGACACAACACGAGTACCATGTCTAAGTTCGACAGAGAGTTTGTCACGTATTTTCTTGTTAATTTCGTGTCCTTGGTACAGTGTGACGACAGTCGCATCCTCGATGTTGATGTTGAAGAAATTTCCGCGAATAACGTTGACTTTGTTTCCAAGTTTGTTGCGCCTGATTGCTAGTTTCGTCCATAAGATTCGAAGGGGATCGACTTCAATGCCAGTGGATTGTGCTCCGAATTCTTTTGCAGCCATCACGATGATTCGACCATCTCCAGAGCCTAGGTCGTACACCCTGTCATTTTGATTAACACCTGCAAATTCGAGCATACTTCTTACTCTGCTCTTTGGAGTGGGTAGCCACGGTGCGCCAACTATTGCTGACCAGGTTATCCATACAACTATGATAATGACACTCGCTTCTATCAAGAGTACGAATAGCAAGTCGAACATTTGTAGTCATGATATGAACTTGAAGTCCTCAATATAAATTCAGCCTGCTGACAAATAAAATCTGAAAGGAGAATGATTTTTTTAGTGGATTTATAACAGAATAATCCTTCCAAATTTGAGAGGTGAGGTTTTGAACCGCGTCCTACCTATCATATTGATATCGATATTTCTGACTTCAATGTTCATCGTACCAACAACTCTTGTTGGATTGAATGATAATGTAGTAATGCAATCTCTAGCTGTACCCGCACAGATGTCGCGCGATGCTAGGGTTGCACTCTATGACGAAGATAATGTAACTGTTCCTGCATATTCAAATGCAGAGAACCTAACAAATCATCTTGATGAGTTGGAAACACTCCTTGAAGATGCTGGTCATTCTGTGACAAGACTTACAACAGCAGACATCCTCAACCACGAACTGCTCACAATAGACTATGATGTCTTCATTCTGGTGAATAATCTTCCACGAGAAAGTATCTCATTGCTTGTGAAAGAATTCTGGCTGGGCGGAGGCTCGATATTGAGTTTCAATAGCCCTCTAAGTTATCTCTTCTACGAAGGCTTTCTTGAATATGGAATGATTGATGATGGTCTTATCACACACTGGATGTATCTTTCTTCTGATACACAGAATGTCACATCACGTCACTCAACAATGAAAGATTATCATATCAATGATACTGTCAGTGAAAGAACTGCAAATTGGATGACTACTTCAACTCTTGTTCTCGAAGATATGGATGTCAATTATGATGTCACAGAAATGTTGAGCATTAATTCAGCTCCCTTATTTGTTACTGCATTTGCAGTGAATAATGGCAATAAGGGTGGAAAAATTGTACAACTTCCTGGTGATGGATCCTCTATTCCTGCAGATTTTGAGAGCATAATTGTGGACTCCGTCGAATGGCTCATCCCTAGACCCAGGGGTCGAGTTGCCTATGACTTATCACACCAACCTCGATTATCTGTGGATAGTTGGGATGGTGAGTTTTCAACCCTTACCGATCCAATAAGCAATTTTGCACAATTTAGAAATCTTGCAGTCAATCACACCTTCACATATGACAAGTTCTATCCTACATCGACGGCTAATTTCACCTCCGAGAGGTTGGCTGACTATGACATACTTGTGCTTCCATGGCCAGATCTGAACTACACTTCTTCTGAGATTCAAGTTGTTGAAGAATGGGTAAGTGGCGGTGGTAGTCTACTCGTCTTGGGTGATAGACACGACTTTCCAGGTCCGAATCCTGGTGATTTAGCTATTAACTCACTATTGCAGAATTTTGACATGAGTCTTGGAACAAATAATATCTTGGGATCTATATCCGCTACTCCTGGATCACACGTCACAGTAGAGAGCTGCAATAGCCTTGCAATGGGTAACCGAAATCATCTAGTTGTCCTAGCAAACGCAACTGCGATTTGGTTTGAAGGTGCAGATCCTGTTGTAGCAGCGCAGGAATTTGGCCAAGGTCGTGCAATACTCTCTGCAGACATGAATATCTTCGATAGTAGCGGGATAACTCTAGGATATAACCTACGATTTGCACTTAACGTCCTGGTTTGGCTATCTTCCAATGATGCTGAGATACTTCTATTCGATGACTATCAAGGGATCACGTGCTCAGCTGCTCGTGCATTACTTGATTTGGGACTTTCATTTCAGGTGTTCACAAATCGTTCATACTTGGATGACTTCATTGATTCTAAGACATGGGATCTCATAATCTACAATGCAGTGAACCATTTGCAGGAACTTATCATTCTGGATGAACTCTATGCATACGCAGATGACGGCGGAAAGTTGATCATGACCTACTGGAACTTGGATGACAATCCAACACATCCACTCTGGTCAAAGTTAGGCGTAGAATACTCCTCCTCGCTTTCTGGGACTCCATCAATGTATATTTGGGATGCCTCTCATCCTATCTTCACAGAACCAAATGATCATGGAGGGCATAATTACACATCCGTAGTGCTTTTCGGTGATGATGGAGATGCTATGACAGTTCGACCCGGTTTTACTGCACTCGCAGGCATATCTGTGGATGTCCAAGATGGAAATGCAGCTATTGTGGTAAGCAACGTCAAACAGACTCTCTTCAATGGTTTTCTAATCGATAACTTCGGAACTGATGAGGATGATTCAACCTATGAGGATAGAGTTGAGCTCTGGCAAAATGAGATTACATACATGCTAGCTCCAGGTGGAGGCGGATTCCCACTTGATTTAACGACTCTACTCATAATTGGCGGTGCAGCTATCGCATTGATAGTTATCATCGCATTAGTCATGAGGCGACGATCTTCAGCACCTGCACCTAAGCCAAAGAAGAAGTCGACCAAGAAAAAGTAAACCTATAGAGAGGTCTTCTTGGAAAGCCCTCTCTCTTCCTTTCTTTTTTGTTGTCGATAGGAATAACTAATTTAGTGTAATAATATGTGTATTTTCATGGAATCTGCACCGTTAATTAACTACATTCGCCAATACTATTCAGATAGAAACAATCTCCAAGTCAACAATCTTCGTAATATTACCAGTGGGTGGGAAACAGAAATCATCTCTCTCGACCTTAATTGGCAATCTAATGGCGAATCGCACGATCAAGGCATTATCGCTCGAATATTCCCTGGTAAAGGTGCAACTGCAAAGGCGCTAGCCGAATTTTCAAAGATGAAGCAACTTTACAATTTGGGATATCCTGTTCCAGAGGTTTATCTCGTTGAGAAAGATGCTGGCGTTATTGGTAATCCATTCATACTCATGGAGCGAATTGATGGATTGCTTCTTGATGAAAAACTAGGTGCCTCTGAATTTGAATATAAAAGGTGGATGGAAATTTTCTGTAGACTCTTTGTGAATTTGCATCGATTAGATTGGACATCTTTTGCAACTGACTCAGAGAAGCAATCCTTGTCCGATACGCGTGGTCTAGTTTTCTCCCGTCTTACTCGGTATAAGATTGCACTCAAGGAGTATCAAAAGAAAGAATTGACTCCAATATATGAGTGGCTAATGAAACGAGTTGATGGTATTTCTAGTGTTACACCATCCATTACACACGGAGATTATCATCCATTCAACATTCTTCTTGATAGTAGTGATAAGCCGTACGTAATAGATTGGGGAGCTTCAAGCATTGATGACTATCGTAAGGATCTCGCTTGGACTTTACTATTATCTGGGACCTTTGGTAGTATGAAGTTGCGTGAAGATATTCTCAAAAACTATGAAAAAGCTGCGCAGAAACCGGTTGAACAAATTGAATTCTTTGAAGTAACAGCAATTCTTAGACGTCTTTTTGATATTTCTACGTCATTGAGTCTGGGCGCTGATGAGTTGGGAATGCGACCAGATGCCATAGAGATGATTAAGTCAAGAGTGGACCACATAAAAGGTGTACGCGATAGACTCGAAGATTTAACAGGGATTATTATTCCCAAAATCGACTTACTTGTTGATGAATTGCTCAGATGAGAGTGTATAGGGTGGCAAGTCTCAGCTGCTCACCGTTTCATCATCGCTCAAGGCTCTGACAGTATTGTTAGCCTCATCGACTGCCATTCTTTCTATGGTTAGATTCTCTTATCAGTATGCACCTTCGTCAATCTATGGAAAGTACTCAGAGCTATTTCAAACCATGCCTTGCTCTATATCTACTAATAGCATCAGGTCCCATCCTACCAACACTGCGATCGATATCATCTTTTAGTATCTTGAGCATGGAAGGTCTGCCATGACAACAATTGTACTTACTTTTCGTCTTTGACAAATCTACAAGAAGATTACGAATCTCTTCAGTATTGAGTGGCTGACCGGAGCGTATAGCAGAATGACAGGCTGTTACTTTGACTAATTCATCCATGAAGGTTTCTCGTGCAGTATGCTGCCCAAGATCAATAATCCTGTCTACTAGAGCCATTAGCTCCTTTTCGGATGCTATTCTGCCAAAGATTTCCGGGAGTGTAGAGATTGAAATATCATTTCCACCAAAGCTACTCACTGTATATCCAATATCATCGAGAATATCTGAGATTCCTAGTATCTGTTCTGCATCTTTTCGACTCAAGCTAAGTACAAAGGGTTGGAGTAGTTCTTGAATGGCTATTGTTCCATCATTCATTTCTTTTCGCAGTTGCTCATAAAGAACTCTCTCATGAGCAGCATGCTGATCCACAATCAAGAGCCCATCATCGAATTCAAGAAGGATGTAGAGATTGTGAATCTGTCCGATTATTCTGAAGACTCCGCCTAATATGGCAACATCGAGAGATTCATGCTCATCATCAGATATCGGCTTGAGTAGCATTTGCTCAACTAGTGGCACTGCTGCTATCTGATCCTCATGGGAGATTGGGCTCATGCTCGGCGTAGTACTTTGTACAATATCGGTTGAGATTGCCTGAAGAGATTCACCAATCGTATCTTCTAAGGATGTTACCTCTTCCGGTAAATCGCGCTCTCCGAAAGAATAACGAACCGCTTTTTTCAAAATTGTGCAAACTTCATTGATGTCAAGAATCCTTACTTCCCTCTTTGTTGGATGTACATTGACATCAACTTTCGAGAGATCGATTGAAACATCTAGCGCGCATATTGGATATTGTCCTTTCATCAAGGTTGTAGAAAAAACAGACTCAAGAGCTTGGCTCATCTTCTCATCAGTTACCGGTCTCTTGACCACTGAGAAATATTCGCGAGACCTATTACCTCGAGATACGGGAGGTCTTGCAACAAAACCATGGATTCTTACATTATCCACAGCGAAGTCGACATCGATTAGAGCCTTCGCAATTTCACTGCCCCATAAAGATGCAATCCTATCTGTTGCTGTCTGACTAGGGGGGCTGTCGATGATGGTTTCTCCATCTCTAATTAGACGAAAACCGATCTCCGGACGAATAGCTGCATGTTTCATCACAACCTCCTGGATTCTCTGTGATTCTACCTTTGCATCAGCTAGATGCTTTCGGCGAGCTGCAATATTTCTGAACAGATCCCTGACCTCTACAGTTGTCCCTCTTGGACGTGATATCTCGCTGTAGGTTGGTTTTTTTCCAAACCTAGACTGAATGAGTGTTCCTGTTTCTTCTTCCTCTGTTCGCGTTACAATCTTTATATCAGCAACGGAAGCGATGCTTGCAAGCGCTTCCCCTCTGAATCCATAAGTAACTATCCTATCAAGATCAGCTCTCGTACTGATTTTACTTGTCGAATAACGTTGGAGACAGATTCGACAATCCTCCTTGAGGATACCACTTCCATTATCTGAAACCGAGATTGTCTTTATTCCTCCTCCTTCGATCATTACATCTACCATGTCTGCTCCTGCATCCAATGAATTCTCAATCAATTCCTTTACGATAGAAGAAGGATTCTCGATGACCTCTCCAGCTGAAATCAAGGACACAAGATCCTCGGTCAGTACTCTGACCTTCCCCATATTATCACACCTCAGAGTTTCGCTGCGGAATATTCGACGATACCTCCAACAACTGTCATATCAATATCTACATCTTTGATTCTATCTGGTGGTATCTCCAGAATATTCTCTGATAGTACAACAAAGTCAGCTCTCTTACCGACAGTCAAACTGCCTAGTGTGCTCTCTTGGAAAACAGAATACGCACTCTCCATTGTATAGCATCGTAATGCTTCTTCAACTGTGAGTTTAACTCTCTCGTTGGGGTGAGTTGTTGCTGACCAGATGCCATAGAGAGGTCCGTACGGCATTCCGTCAGAACCAAAACACAATCTGGCACCATTATCTAGTGCAACCCTGAACATGTTCATTCCACGAACAGTTTCTTCGTCCAGCCTCGAATCATAAAGACCTCCCTCATGTTGCCAACGCCCTACGAAGTTGGGCTGCATCGAAAGGATAAGGCCAAGACTTACAGCTCTCCGAATTTGGTACTCATTTATCAGCTCAGCATGTTCAATTCGATGGCGTTGGTCGCGTAGTATGCTTTTGTCTTCAATGTCTTCGAAGGTTGTTATGACCATCTCAATGGCCTCATCTCCAATAGCATGCGTAACAGTCTGAATATTATTCTCAACAGCTTTTCGCACGATTTTGCTGTATTTGGCTTTTGAAAAGAGTAGCATCCCTTTGTTCTTGGGATCTGTTTTGTATCCTCTCGATACTGCTGCGGTCATTGCACCAATGGACCCATCAGTAAATATCTTGACGCCCCCAATTTTTACGAGTGGACTGCCCATTCCTGAGGTCATGCCAAGGGCGATAAGATGGTCAATCTGCTCAACAGGGAAATTCACTATCATCCGTGTAGTGAGTTTATCCATAGTTTCCACTTCACGAATATACTTCAAAGTTCCACTGCTTGCATTATCAACAGCAGTGGTGATACCTAGCCCATTAGCAATTTTATTCCCTGCTTTGACACCTTTTTGTATCTTCTCTGGACTTGGTCTCACCTTCTCCCAGACTTCCTCAATATCCTTCAAAATGCCAGTTGGTTTTCCTTTCTTGTCTTTCTGAACTCCTTCTTGATTCAATGGTATCCCGAGTTTCTTCAGTCCTATCATATTCACCGCTGCAAGATGGCCATCTACTCTTGTTACCATAATTGGTTGGGTCATACTAACATTATCTAAATCCTTACCGTCAATATACCGTTTAATCGGCCACTCGCTTTCATCCCAACCATACCCTAGTATCCACTCTTCATTGGAGTAACGATGCAATTCTTCTCTAATTTTTTGTAAAGCCTCATCAATTGATTTGGCCTCGTTCAATTTGATATGGGCTTCTTTAACGCCACTACTAGTTAGATGAGTGTGTGAATCAATGAAACCTGGAACGACTGTTTTACCTCCAAGATCGATGACCCGCTTTGCATCCGGAACAAGATCGATTACCGCATCTTCTTCACCGACTGCAAGGACCTTATAGCTCTTCACCGCCATAGCTGAGGCATTCGGTTTTTGAGGATCCATAGTGATGATGTTCCCATTAAAGATAACAAGGTCAGCTTCGATCTTCATAGGCCTTCCCACAGAGTGTTGATAGACAACGCAACGGCATATCATTCTTGTCATTAATCTTTACGGTATAATTCCTCTCATCTTAATAGCAATTGGCAAGGCGCTGTAATCAAAATAAAGAGGAGCTCTTCATCCCCTCTTTCCACTTCTTTACCTTTAATGTTCTTAATTAAACACAGATAGCAATCACTTTGCTTTCTTTACCTTTTCCCAATCTTCTAGGAACTTCTTGATACCAACATCTGTGAGTGGATGGTTCACCATTTTATCAAGAACTGCAGGAGGAATTGTAGCAATATCTGCTCCAATAAGTGCTGCTTCATAGACATGGATCGGATGCCTGATACTGGCAACAATAATCTCTGTATCAATTCCATAATTCGCATAGATTTGACCAATGCTCTCAATCAAGTCCATCCCTGTTTGCCCAACATCATCAAGTCTACCAATGAATGGAGAAACGAAGGTTGCTCCTGCTTTGGCTGCAAGAAGTGCCTGATTTGCGCTGAAGCATAGTGTGACGTTTGTCTGGATACCCTCATCTGCGCACTGCTTGACTGCCTTCAGACCTTCCCAGGTCATGGGTATCTTAATGGCTGCATTGTCAATCCAGCTGTTTAGCTCTCTGGCTTCTTTCATCATTCCTTCTGAATCTTCGCTGATGACCTCAAGACTGATCGGTCCTTCTACAAACGATGCAATCTCATCAATAATCTTGCGAAAATCTCTTCCTTCCTTTGCAACCAGTGATGGGTTTGTGGTAACACCATCAACCATTCCTCTCTCATGAGCCTTTCGAATCTCATCAACATTGGCAGTATCTATGAAGAATTTCAATTATAGTTCTCTCCTATT
Source organism: Candidatus Thorarchaeota archaeon (assembly GCA_029858305.1). Lineage (GTDB taxonomy): Archaea > Asgardarchaeota > Thorarchaeia > Thorarchaeales > Thorarchaeaceae > SMTZ1-45. The sequence goes on along the minus strand of JAOUFI010000003.1, from coordinate 57,825 downwards.
TCGACCTAGATTAAGTTGTTACTAGGTTGTCTAACATTCATTCATGATTTAAAACGTAGGGTTGGGAGAAAAATCGTGTATATAAAATTCTATTCCATGGCCTTCTTCATTGCACGTACTCTCTCTTCGATATCAGGTGCTTTGAACACTGCTGAACCTGCAATGAAGAAATCAGCTCCAGCTTTGCGAAGGTCTCGAATGTTCTCAAGAGTCACACCACCATCAACTGCAATGCGAACACTCGGTTTGATTTCATCGAGAAGAGCTCGAAGATCGGTTATTTTCTTCATCGATGAGGGGATGAATTTCTGCCCCCCGAAACCTGGACAAACTGACATAATTAAAACCGAGTCGATAAGGTCGATTACGCCCTCCAAAGAAGAAACCGGTGTGGCTGGATTGAGTGTAATGCCTGCTCTTGCTCCATAGTCCGTAATCATCTGTACGGTTCTGTAGACATCATATGATGCCTCTACATGAGGATAGATCAGCTCTACGCCAGCGTCAATAAACTTTGGAATGTACTCTCTGGGATTTGTTATCATCAGATGTGCGTCAAGAGGTCTATCCGTAATCTTCTTCATCTGTTTGGCTATCCACGGTCCAAAAGATATGTTTGGGACAAAATGACCGTCCATTATGTCCAGATGAAAATAGTCCGCACCACCTCTCTCAGCTGCTCTGATGTCTTCCTCAAGATTTGCGAAGTTTGCTGCTAGTATTGATGGAGTAAGTAATGGCTTCATCTTGTGTTTTGATTACAGATGCTCGATTTTAATCTTCGCTCAAGGGACTCAATCGCGCTTTCAATCCTTGAGGAGCTTTGGAATCTGGAAATGTGCCATTAAAACGATGCCAAATGTGACAAGTGCTTGAGTTGCTAAACTGAAAATCTGTGAACCTGTCATTATCATGACAATCCCAAATCCGAGAAGAGGCCCAAGTCCTACAACTGCTCCTACAAATCCTGCGATCAACGCCATTTTTTGGTCAGCAGCTAGATTGATAGCTACAGCACGACCACCTCCCTTGTAGCGATACATGGCTGCTCCGACAGACATCGGTACTGCATATCCGAGTGGTATAGCTAAAATTGGTATAAGGATGACAAGTGGTGTAATTGGATTAAACAAAGAGAGCAAGAGGGCGATAAACAGCATTGTCATGGTGTATGGAATGATAGAGATTGCAGTTTTTCCTTTAAGGACTAGTCTTGAACTCAGGGGCAATCCCTCATGAATAGACGCCCCTTGTGTATCAAACATCATCACTGAGACCACGGTTAGTCCCCCAAAGAGATTAGCATATGCTATCGCAGTCATTGCAGTGATGCTGTGGAGCGGCCCGTCTTGTGACATCCCTCTTATCATTGGATACAACATGATCATCAGAAAGATTGGAATTGCATAGACGATTGCTGATCCAACACTCTTTGTAGCCATCTTCAAATCTTTTCGAATTACTGCTATTATGGGCGTTCGCGTTTCGATGCTAATTTCTCTCAGTGGCCCAGTTCTTCCTGTTGAAACTCCTCCAATAGCAAGACCCCTTAGCAATTTTCCGCTTTGTCTATAGAATACTAATGCAATCAAACCATATAGGAGGGACATACCCCCTGAAACCAAAGGAATCATCAAATCTTGAAAAGTTACTCCTGGCGTCACAGCTGAGGCTAAGAAACCAAATGAGAATGGAAAAAGGACTGAGAGCACCAAGTATGTTCCATTGAAAGATTCTGCGAACATGATAACTCCTTGAACAATATACGGGATGTAGCTGGACAGCATATAGACACTCATGATTCCAACAACAAGCCCTATAGTGGCTGCTATCCTCACTATAGTCCCAATCTTCGACTCATCTGATGAGAGCATCTTGGTTTCGAACCATCGTGAGAACCCAATCAACGAACGTAGAGATACTGAGACCGTGGCAAGACATCCAATAAGCGCAACAAAACCTGCTAATGGCCCAAATAGAACAAAACACGCCGCTGGGAACAATGTAACGGTGAGGATAGCTGGAGCAATGAAGACGCGTGTAAATGCAAGTACTGCAAGGCTCTCAAGTTCCTTTCTACTAAGAGGTAAAATACTTGGCAATTTCATAGCCCCGGATGTAAAGAATCCAGTTGTAGTTGTGAGATTTAGGAGGAAAATTAAGACAAAGGCAAGAACCATGAAGAATGAAAATCCTACAGCAAGTCGGACATTGAGGTCTCCAATTGAGGCATCGAAACCAGTGACACCAATAGTGAGTGCTGCCAACATGATAATCATGAAGACACTCAGAATGCTGTTCACCCTGCTTGAAGATCGAATACTTCTCGAGATTTTCTCAGGATTTTCCTTTATCCGAGCCATATTTCCAGGATTGTTCTTGAGAAACCCATCGAATCTCATCTGTAGTGCAATGATGCCTGCTAATCTCCAGCGCTCTCTGAAGTTCATTCTGAGAGTGCCTCCCGAAGAGCATCGACACCGACCTGGACCTCCTCTTCCTGCTCTGTAAGGCGGAGGAATAATTTCTCAAGAGTAGCACTCTCTTCTTTTGCCTGAGCTCTGAGTTCAGATAGTGTTCCCTCACCTACCAATACGCCATCGTCAATAATCCCTACTCGATCACAAAGTCCCTGAGCGACTTCCATGACATGCGTAGACAGAAGAACGGAGCCTCCATTGTCCACATGAATCTGGATGATGTCTTTGATTATCTTAGATGTCCTTACATCAAGTCCCGAGAATGGTTCGTCAAGAATAAGGAGCTTTGGCGCATGAAGTAAAGCAGAGATTAGCATTGTCTTCTGTTTGTTCCCCTGCGAGAGTGTCACAATCATTGAATCATAATACTTCTCGAAATCGAGTGCTTTCACCATCTCTCCAATGCGTTTGTTAGTTTTATCTTTAGGAAGTTGTCTAATTGAAGCAATGAATTCGAACAGTTCACGCGGAGTCAGTGAGTCATAGAGCTGGTGCTCTTCGGGCACATAGCCTACAAGTTTCTTGGCCTCAATTGGATTCTCTAGAGAATTCACATGGTAAATATGGGTTGAACCACTATCAGGATCCAAGAGTCCCATTAGGCACTTTATTGTCGTCGTTTTGCCTGCCCCATTAGGTCCAAGTAATCCATAGATTTCACCCTCGCGTACTTCGAACGTGACATTATTTACTGCTACCAGACTTCCAAACGATTTTACAAGTCTCTCAACACTGACAGCTACCAAATTCAAGATTCTCCTTCGAGTACAAATTTTTTCGACAGAATGAATATATTATTTCACAACAACGCCAAAATTTCAAATCATGATACCTCCACATTTTCTTGGTCTGCACCATTACTTCTTAGACTAACTCTTCGCTTCACAAAGGTCCAGTAACTATAGAAAAGAAGCCAACCAAATGTCGGAATTGCTACAAAGATGTAAAATTCAAACGCTGTAAAGAAGAAGTAGATGTTAAGCATAAACATCATCAATACATTAAGCCACCATGATCTTCTCTGCCAGCCATAATTTGTAACAATGTGAACTGCACGAAGAGCAGCGAATCCTCGATTATTCAGTGTGTAGAGCCCGTCCTTATCAGTGATTATTACTGCCTCCATTTTCTTGAGATGAAAGTCCAAGAGTCCGCCACTCTTGATTCTTAATTTCCGTTTGAGATCAGCAAATCGAATTGGTTTCTTAGCCAATTCCTTCAGAATAGCAATTCTCATCGGGTGCGATATTGCTTCAAACACTTCATCAGAAGTCATTGTTCATCAGGAATGACTTGTTTTAGAGAGATATAATCCTACGGTACTTGACCAATAAGTCAACACTCATTGACTTCCTCCTTTTAATTATTCGAATATCCTGCTGAAATCGAACCTTCTAAATACGATTCGAGTCCCGCTCAGAACACTTTCTCATATCGTGAGAAACCTCAAGCTATCATCAGGCCCGATAACTCTCATAGGGTCGTTGTAACCTGTCATAGGGAGGCACTGGGTTGAACTGATGTAGGGAGGCATGAATGAATGAGAGAATACATTAGTGTAAAGGGTGCTAGGACAAATAATCTACAAAATATCGATGTGGATATCCCCCGCGATAAACTGACCGTCATCACGGGTTTATCGGGGTCGGGAAAAACTTCGCTAGCTTTTGACGTTATTTTCAGTGAAGCGCAGCGCAGGTTCTTCGAATCAATGTCAGCAACTTCTCGAACCATGTTGCCCATGCTAGAGCGTGCTGATGTAGACTCCATCATTGGATTGTCACCAGTCGTCGCAATCGAACAAAAGACTGGGACTCTTAATCCAAGGTCTACTGTATCGACAATGACTGATATCTCAAGCTACATGAGAATTCTCTTCTCAGTTCTAGGGCAAGCTCATTGTCCTTACTGCAATAGGAAGGTCCACACACGTAATGCAAACCAAATTGTTGATCACCTCATGACTTTACCTGAGGGGACAAGTGTTGAGATTCTTGCTCCAGTGAACAAGTTCTATGATGAGGACTATCCTTACCTGTTCGATGAGATACGACAAAAAGGGTACAAACGGATTCGAATCGATGGTGAACCATTCAGCATCAATGACAAGATAGAGCTGGATGAGGACAAAGACTATCGGATTGAGGTTCTTGTCGATAGAATCATCATTAAGCAAGACTTGTATCATCAATTTGCGATTTCTATAGAGAACGCTAAGAATGTTGGTAGCGGATTCATCCGGTTCGAACTAGATGAAAATGTCACTGATGATGTATTGGAGAAGTTCTACAAGGGCTTTGGGTGTAAAGACCATCATATCATTATGCACAAACTTCTTCCTGGAGCATTCTCAGCAAACTTGCCAGAGAATGCCTGTCCCACTTGTCTTGGTGTTGGTACACTCCTGAAGGCGGAGTCTAGGCTTATCATCGTTGACCCAAAGAAGAGCCTGAAACACGGGGCTCTTGCGTGGTATGCCAAGTATTGGATGTACAGCGTTAGCCAGCATTTGGGGTTCGATATGGACACTCCGTTTGGAGAACTTCCAGAGGATATTCAGCATCAGATACTATGGGGTATCAAGGAGGAGTTCATACTTCAAGAGCCTCCGGATTGGCCTAACAAATACAGGCATCGTGATGTGGGAAAGAAGGTCCGGTACATGGGTGTCTGCAATTATATTGACAGGTTCTACAAGCATGACCGGAAGAAGGGTGAACACTATGAGTGGTATAGGAAGATAATGGCAGAGCATCTCTGTCCAGACTGTAAGGGACAGAAGCTCATCAAGCAGAGAATCCTTGTCACTGTGGATGGGAGGAATATCGACGAACTTGGTGAGCTGTTTATCAATCAGTTACTGGAGTTTGCAGATTCCATAAAAGTCCCCAAAGATGTAGAGAAGGCAGGGAATCAGGTCATTGGTGAGTTGCGGAAACGTATCCAACTCCTCATAGACATTGGTCTCTATTACCTCCGACTCAACAGGCGAGCAAGGACTCTAAGCGCGGGCGAGGCTCAGAGAATCAAGCTCTCGACTCAACTGGGTTCTGAACTAATGGGAATGCTGTACGTGCTTGATGAACCTAGTATAGGTCTCCACATGAGAGATAGTAACCGAATAGTGGACATTCTGAAACGCCTAAGGGACACGGGCAATACTGTGATAGTTATTGAACACGATCTTGCAACTATCAAACAGGCTGATAATATCATAGAGATAGGACCTGGACCTGGTCTGCACGGAGGGAAGATTGTCGCTCAGGGTCAGCTGGAAGAGATTCTCAACAATCCCAAGTTCTTGACTGGAAAGTATATCGTTGGGACGAAGAGCATTCCGTACCTCGGCAAAGCACGAGCGCCGAATGGAAAGACTCTGAAGGTTGTTGGAGCCACGGAGAACAACTTGAAGAATATCTCAGTGGAGTTCCCCCTCGGTGTCTTCATTTGTATCACCGGAGTGAGCGGTTCGGGCAAGAGCACCTTGATCGAGGATGTCCTTGGGAACAAGCTCCTTCATGATATGAATGACCCTCGTATCCTCCCTGGAAAACTCGAGAGACTCGAAGGAATTGAGAATATCTCTGATGTCAGGATTGTGGACCAGTCACCCATTGGAAGGCATTCAAGGTCGACGCCAGCAACGTATGTTGGATTTTTTGACAAGATACGGAGTCTCTATACTCACACCAAGATGGCACAGGAACGTGGATACAGCATTGGGCGATTCAGCTATAACTCTACTGAAGGGCGATGTGTGGAGTGTAACGGCGAGGGACTTGTTCGCATAGAATTGCAGTACATGCCCGATATACAGACTGTCTGCCCCGTGTGTAAGGGGGCTCGCTTCTCTGAAGAAGTACTTGAAATCAAGTACAATGGGAAGAACATTGGAGATGTCCTAAACATGAGTGTTGAGGAGGCTTGCGAGTTCTTCAAGGATGTACGACTCATCCGACACAAGACAAAGACCATGATGGAGCTTGGGCTGGGATACCTCAAACTTGGACAACCTGCGCCAACTTTGTCAGGAGGCGAAAGCCAGAGAATCAAGCTTGCAAAGGAGCTTGGAAAACTGAAGAAGCTGAAGGATAATCTGTACATTATGGATGAACCCAGTGTGGGTCTTCATATGCAGGACATCCAGATGCTTCTGAAGACCATCAATAGGCTTGTGGACGCGGGAAACACTGTTATCGTCATTGAACACCACCTCGATATCATCAAGTCCGCGGACTGGGTGATAGATCTTGGCCCTGAAGGTGGAGCCGAAGGTGGAGAGGTCATCGCGGAGGGCACCGTAGAAGACATAATCAAGTGTGAGAAGTCTTACACTGGCAAGTTCCTCCAAAGTGTTGTGGTATCTTCCTGAGAGTAGGAGTTGTTGCAGATGGAAGATCCGCAAGTACGGAAGCAGTTCGATGATGCTTTGTCAAGCTTCATCGCCCGAGCGAAGAAGGACACACACGTCCTGGGAATCATCGTCTACGGAAGTATGGCTTACGATGAGGTCACCGAGCGGTCTAACATAAATGCTTTCGTCATAACAGATGATGGAAAGCACCGCACAGCAAGACTTGTCGAATTTGGAGTTCCAATCGACGTGCAAATCTATAGTCGTGATGACTTTATGCGACATGTTCAATCACCAAGAGGTCTTGGACTGCTGCAATTCTTGACATATAGTAAATTGGTCTTCTCACGAGATTGCTCACTGACTGATTTCTACAAAAACCTGAACAAGAATGTTGGTACACGAGACCGTCAGCTACAACAGATGGGATACGACCTTGCCGTGCGATACGACCTCTCAAAGTCAGAGAAGTATCTCTATATCAAGAGAGACCTCCCGCACAGTTTTCATTTTCTTATACATGCCCTAAGCGAATTAGGATACTTGTTGTGCTACTTGAATGATATCTACCCCCCCAGAGAAGTCATCCTTCGAGGAAGGGAGCTCAAACCAGACCTCTTTCCCGAGCTTTTTGATGGTTTCATTGATACAAAAGTGACGCACGAATCTCTTGAACGAACGTTAAGGAAATCGTATGAGTTTCTTGATACACTTGACCTTGACATTTACAAGCCTGTACTAGACTTCATCTCCGAGAATGAAGGTACGGCTACGCAGACAGAGATAAACGATAGATTCGCTCAGGGTGGCTGGGAAACCATAGACCTTGAGCACTTGCACAGGCGTCGAATTCTCCGTCGGACTATCAATCCAGTTAAAATCACCAAGAAAGGAGTGGTTGAGTATAATGAGGCTCAGTATCACTTCAATTGGAAGTCGTTCCTTCCTGATGAGGTTATACCAACTCTAGTTGGACCTTCGAAGGTGGAACGCAAGCAAGTACAGGATGATTATAGAGTGGCAGCTGAAGAATTAGTGCAGAAGGTGAAGACTGATGAATATGTCCTTTCACTCATGCTCGCGGGAAGTCTATCCTACGATACAGTCTGGGAAAAGTCAGACCTCGATGTACTTATTGTTACAAGAGACGACATCTATCAGCATTACAAGGCGCTAGTTGAGAAGGATGTCTATGTTGATACCTATCTCTTCACACGAGATGCCTTTCGAAAATTGGTTCACAGAGTAAGAGATGGAAGCATTTTCCATTCGTACTTCTCAAAGAGTACGTTACTGTTCACTAGAGATGACACGATTCATGATCTCTATGAAGACCTCCAGAACATAGGCTCCAGAGACCTTGAGAACTTGTTATTGCTCAACTATGTCTTTTGCAAGGACCTGATCAACAAGGCATACAAAGCGCTCGATGTAAAAGATGACCCTCACTTCGCACTCAACTTCATGACCTCTGGAATACGTCGCATGGCAAACATTGAGGTTCTTCTGAATAGGGCAATTCCGTTACGAGAGTCTACTGCTCAAGCATTGGAGTTCAATCCAGAATTCTTCAATTCAATATTCACTGAGTTTGTTCATGCTCCAAAGAAAACATTTGACCTCGTTGAAACTGTTTTGGAGAAGATGGAATGCTACCTAGATGAACACTTGAAGACCTTTATCGAACCAGTCAAGAGATTACTCGAAAAAGAGGATGAGATTACACACTACGATCTAAAGGATCACTTCAGTGAAATCTGGCTACCAATAGATATGAGGGAGTTCGTGGAGAGAGGCTTGATTCGGCAGACGGAGGCGCCATTTAGGCTCACAAAGAAGAGTACTGCTGAGATGATGCAACCAGCATATCAATTGGCTCTGAAGCAGGATTCCACCACGGAATTGGATGACTTCGGCATCATCTAGGCTTTATAGAAAAAATTAGGAGAAGAGATTCTATCTCTTCTCCATATCCACGATGATTAAACTACGACCTTCGCTTAGCCACTACAACTAATCCAATAACGACAATAGCAAGGCCAATGGAGATAGGAAGCAAGTTGTCAGCAATGAAGTCCGCAATTGGCAAGGGATTCCCCCCCATGATAAGGAGATTCTCAAAACCAATCTTAGGATCATGAACTATCTCGCTACCCTGTGGGTAGTTCAGATAGATTTCTTGTTCTGTTGCTGAGACTTCATGAATGCTAGAGTTGACCTGATGGGCGATTCCATCGATTTCAGCAGATTCCTTCCAAGAGAAGAAACCATTGGTGTCTGTCATGAGAATGTCAACTGCTGCTTCATCGGTGGCTCTCCCATCCTCTTCATCCTCGGTCTGGTCATTGAAAGAGGTTTCCAACTCACTACTGAGTTCCACCTTCAAGGCGAGCTGTGAATCCACGTCTGTGAAATTGAAGTCGTGAATGAACACATCAATCTTCACCTGAGTAGGAGCAATGAGACTGCCGTTGATATTGGTGAAATCTCCAGTCGCATAAATCCTTGCACCAAAGATGCCATCGGTAGTTGAAACATCAAACACATGTACGGTGATCCCTGAAATGTTCTCAGTCGTGTATGCGATTGGTTCAAAACTATTCAGCTCTAGTGTCTGAACATCAGTATCTACTGAATCATCATAGACACCATTGCTGTTCTCATCAATGAACTCAACTAGCTGGCTGAAATCGACCTCAAACTCTCTTTCGGTTTCATTTGTTGCCGTTTCAGCTTCAAATGCGATTTTGAACTCAACGCCGTTAACACCAACATCGACTTCGATCTTGAAGGAGTCTTCAGTACCTCCTGATTCAAGCTTTGATTCAATTTCAGCATGTGTAGATGTCGTCATGACGGTCACTTCACGGTCATTGGAATCATCATCGTTGATAGAGGTTGTAGTTTCGTCTTCTGTCGTGGTTTCAGTCTCTGTGGTTTCATCCTCAGTTGTTGTTGTTGCACTGACAACCACTATGGATGATACCAGCAATAGTAGTACCATTCCAAGAAGCGCTTTGTTAAGAATAGCGTACTTCATCATTGAATCACAAAATTAACAATATTTTATTATTAATAAGCAAGATTTCGTAACATAAAAATCTAAATTTTAATATCTGCTCATAACGCTCTATTTGTAATTTAAAGGTTCAAAATACTTCAAATATGTTCGATAGGAATAATGAGTTCAATATACTAAAATGTAAGCAAGTCAAATCGTAATCAGTCAAATAAGAAATGGAATGAGAGTATAATGCTGCTGATTCAATCAATTATACTCTCTTTTGGTTTAATCTTATTAGAATGGTGCAAATATTCCAGCAAAAACAATCCATGCAAGTAGAGTTTTCGCAATCAAGCTTAGAATAATGTACATTCGTTCTCCATAGAGATAGTCTTTCCATTTACTGACTCGTTTGTATTGCAGGAATTGATTCAGTGCAAAGATGTTGAAGAGGATTAGGTACATGAATATGATAATGTACACAAAGGTTGGAGGATTGGTTTCTGCAGCACTAATTGCGGCCGCGAAATATCCGAATAAGACAACCCAAGGTGTTCCACCAGAAATGCATCCTAATATGAAAGGTTTCCAGGTAGTTTTCTCTGTATACTGATTAACATACTCCATTAGATATCCGAACATAATCATCATAGCATTCAGAACAACAATCATCACAAGTGACCATATATCCCAAATTCCCAAGAGGAATGTGATCAGGAAAATCATCACTGAGCTTGATACTGCATACTCATACCATCTGTATGGGTTCATACCTTTCTGGAGATTTGCCACATACTTGTCTTTCAGTGGAAACGCGATTAAGAAATGAGCTAGAGCTGACATTAACGGGAATGATGCCAGAATCACTCCGATGTATGAAAGTGTGAATATGACAACAGGTGTCGGTTGCACTACGAAGAATGGATCAACAGGAAGTATTTGAAAATCGAGATAGAAGGCATAAACATCCTGCTCCCACTCCAAATTTAAACCCAAGAATAGCATGAGTATTCCAGTTATTAGATGAAGAACACCGGCATAGATATTGAATTTTTTCAAATATGAAAAAGAAATCGGTGAGCCAGACGAGTTCTCCAAGCTTATGTCTTCGGTCATAACAATCGTAGATTATCCGCTATTCTTTGATAAGAATCATACGGTATGCCAATTATGAAGTTGTAGAAATAGTATCTAATTGTGAGATACGGTCATATAGAATGAATAGGATTGTCAGCCATATTGGGATAATTGGGTCAAATCCGAGTATTAGGTAATGTAGAATAATCCCAATAGAAAAGAAAGCTAGTAAATTGTTTGCACCTGACCATAGATAATCTAGTTTCCGCAAATTCATTTCTGAAACTGAATCAGAATTATATAGATGAAGCATTGATGGCGCCAAGAATGCATACCAAATAGCAAGAAAGAGAAACCATGAATCGGGATAGACAAGAAGAATGAGAAATGTCATCTCTACAAAGTGTCTTAGATAATCTTTCTGATTGGGAGGAGTCTTGACAAACCGGACATAACTTCTGAAGAATAGGAACCCACCTAAAATTAGAATAATAATAATTTGTAATAGATTCGTGTCAGAGAATGGTACAAAGGCTATTACTAGTTTGGTAATGCTTGTGCTGTGTTGACCAGTTAGATCTTCAAAAAGATTCACTCTGATGAAACCATCCAATGCGGAAGGGTATGTGAAGAAATACACAATATTTGGAAGCATTACTAGCATGAATCCAAGAGCTACTCCAACTAATTGTCTAAAAGCTACACTGAAACGTACCCTGTCCATTGCAGTTATTGGAACCATAAAAGGAATGAATACTAGAAAGAAAGGTTTGAGGGTTGCTGCTAGTCCGATTAGTATACCTGTAACAAAAAACCACCCCAGCGAGTCATGATTTGAAGACTGCAATAGAAACAGCACGATCAATGCTAGAAGTATAGCCAGCTGTGTGATTTGTCCAAACATGATATTGACAATGTGCTGAGGTGCAATGAAAACAAAGAGAAGTGTTCTTTCAAAATTCTTTGTGGAAGTGGATACTCCCTTTTGTTGGCTCACTTGATATACAAAATAGACTATGCCCAGATTACAAATCATCATCAGCGTGATGTTGATCAAGTAGAGTGTTAGTAATGGAATACCTGTGAATATAGCCATATATGCGGCAAATGAGGGGAAGTATCTGAATGGCAATCCATTTGGATTAACGGAGTAGATTTCGCTTGGAGAGCTTATGAATACTTGGCCAGCCTCATAGAAAACACGAAAGTCTACAGTATAGACAGTTTCAAGAACTGTTCCCTCAAAGAAAAAGTAAATCAAACCAAAAATTGCACCAACAAAGTAAATGAGATTGAAAGCAAGGCCAATTTTGAGTAGCCGAGATTTCTTGAAGTATTCCAAGAATGAATCAGATGTCTTTTGGCTTTCAGCTACCAAAATGGAACACCCCAAAGAATTGCTTCTGCAAGTAGTAACGATGCACCAGATGCGACCATTAGTCCAATTACAATTACAGCCTCAGGCCATTTGTAACGTCGTGTCCACCGTGCATCAAGTAGGAAGAATGGAAGAAAGAGGATAAGAGCACTTACTATCATCATGAGGAGATTGGGGGGCTGGATGTAATTTCTTGCATCATTAAAAATCATGAATAAAGCTACTATGACTACAGGAGGGTGTAAAGTGAGTCTTTCAATTAACACCCAAGCACGGTTTTTGGTCCAATATGTCTGAGTCTTGAACCTGCGGTAGAAGTTGATGTCCCAAATAGATGTCACAAGTATAATTGGGAAGGCGATCATTACCATCACATTAAACGGATAGAAACTAAGCCCAAAAACGAGAGCGAAACCTGTATAATATGAGAAAAAACGACTGAAGTATCTACGTCTAAATTGGAGTTCATCAGGCAACTTCATTTCAACAAGCCAGATTCGGAAGAGGAGAAAAGAGGCGCCTAACACACTAAGAATCTCTATAGGACTCACGTTTTCAATCCTCCAATGACCAAACCATTCTAAGCAGCTCATTCCAAATTAGGTGTTTCTCAGATGATTTGGTATCCAACTCATATCCTACTCTAAATAAAATCTGTTGGTTTTCATTTATTGTGTATTGTGAAACAGTCCAGGCAAGAATTAAAAAGAGGTGCTCGATGTTTGGATAATGACTTCTTTTGCAATTGAATTCAATTCACATCTTGATGGGTTTATTATGAACTCTCACGAGAAACCGTGAATTTAACAAGCGCAAGTTGCATAGCAAAAACATCTCGCGAGTTGAAAAAACATGCAATATAGAATGCTGGGAAAACTAGGAACTAAAGTATCAGCACTTGGATTTGGTTGTATGCGTCTTCCAATAACTGAAGATGGTAAAATCAATAGACTAGAAGCTATTAAGCTAATTCGAAAAGGAATTGACAATGGTATTACGTATGTGGATACTGCTTGGACCTATCACGGTGGTGAAAGCGAAGTAGTCTTGGGAATGGCATTAAAAGATGGGTATCGCGAACGTGTCACGCTGGTAACTAAATGCCCTGTAGGTCGGCAGGAGTTCACAAAGCAGGAGCACTTTGATCAGTATCTGGATGAACAGCTTCAACGATTAGATGAAGAGAGCGTGGATTTCTATTTGTTTCATGCCTTAAATAAAAAGACGTTTGAAGAGAAGGTGCTGGGACTCAATTTACTGGAACGCGCCATGAAGGCAAAAGAGGATGGAAAAATAAAGCATCTAGGATTCTCCTTCCATGATACGCCTGAAGTTCTAAAAGAAATTATTGACTCTGGGTATTTTGAGCTAATGCTTGTGCAATACAATATAGTGGACCAAGTCAATCATGAGATGATCAATTATGCAGGTAGAAAAGGTCTAGCTGTAGCGACTATGGGATCTGTAGGTGGTGGGCGTCTTGCAGGAAAAAATCTGCCAGAAGAAATGAAGGAGTGGCTGACACCCGGACGCGAGAATTACGTGGATTTGGCGTTCAAGTTTGTTCTGAGTAATCCGAATGTTTCAGTTGCACTATCAGGAATGGGCTCTGGCGATATGCTGAATGATAACCTAAGCATCACTTCGAGTGCTGATTATAATGTACTAACTAAGACAGAAAAGAAATCAATTGACGGTATTGCAAAGAGATTCAAAGAGTTGTGTGACCTTGTCTGTACTCAATGCAAGTATTGTCAACCTTGTCCAAATGAAGTCAATATCAACTTCATTTTTGAATCGTTGCAACGCTATCAGATCTATGGGGATCAGGCAAAGGCAAAATCCTATTATTCAACGATTGGCAAAACTCCATGGGCTCAAGGAAAGGATGCTTCTGCGTGTGAAGAATGTGGAGAGTGCTTAGAGAAGTGTCCACAAGGTATTGACATTATAGAGCAACTAAAGAAAGCACATGAAATTCTTTCGGCAAAATAAACGATTCTGTGTATTTCGCACTCATCTCGATGCCTTCATCATCATATTCATTAAACTTGCATAAGTCAATTTGATTATCTTAAGCAAGAAAACAGCCACCATGGAAGAATGAAATCTTTTGAGCGAAGACCCGATTGATGTGACTACAGTAACTCCCCAAGTACCTCTTGAGCAAGTTGCCGATGATTCTTGGAGTCACTCAGTCAGGAGTCTGATGGCAAACAAGAACTTCAGAGTCTTCATAATAACAAACTGGATAATGGCAAGTCTAAATGTTGTTTGGAACTTCCTGAGTCTCTTTCTTCGAGACTTGGGAATCCCCTACCTCATTCTAGGTATTCTCTTTTCTTCAATGACCATAGTGACGCTCATAGGGACACTGGTTGCAAGTTATCTTGCAGATAACTACAATCGTAGAAACCTCGCGATCATTACCATGGTGATAAACGGGATTGGTTTTCTCATTCTCTCATTTGCTGATCGAATCGAGATTGTTGCAATGGGGCTCCTTACACTTGCAACGTCAAACTTTACAGGTCAAGGGGGTACTGCTTACATCTATCAAGTCATCGATAGAAAATATGGAGGGGTCGCGGTCAGTCTTTTCACTCTGGGAGCTCTATTCGGTCTAGGTCCTCTCTTAGCCATGGGTATAATGTTCAACAATGGATGGGCATTTATTCAGATAATGCGAACGATCTTTTTTATCGGTGCAGTTGGATTCCTAGCTACTACCATTATTCGGTTGATATGGTTGGAATCAACCCCAATACCAGAGAGGGATCGAAACGCATCAATCATCAGGGATTTTATTTCAGAGAGTAAGCGAGGCCTGAAACTACTGATTAGAGTGTTTCCTATCTTTGTTGCAGTTATGATGATAGATGCCCTGAGTGATAACATGTATGGTTTCTCAAGCTTATTCTATGTTAATGAAACTCTGGAGTTTAATATTGGTCAGATTTTCCTCATGATGCTGATCACCCTTGCATTGTCTGTACCATTAACACTTCTACTCGGACGTTCATTTGATAAGAAAGGTGGAAAGAGAATTACAATTGCAGTGTATTCTGTGATGCCTCTTGCACTTGGTCTCTTGATCATTGCACAATATGTAAAATATGTTGCACCAGTGGAATGGGTTGCCACGCTTGATAGCATCTATCCCGGTCTCGGAGTAATTCTCTCGCTTGCGTTCATTGCCACGGCGATGAAATCGACAAATGACAATCTCTGGGCAACCACTATGGGTGCCTATATCCAGAAATCCCTGCCGCGAGCAGACTTAGGGAAGATGCTGGGGCTGTCAACGCTTCTAGTCCTGCTTGTTGGTACAATTGCACCTATCTTTTCAGGTTTCATCTATACATATTACGAAGGTATCCCGCTAATACTTGGAGCTATTATTCTCAACTTTGTTATACTTGGAATACTCGCGACCAAGAGCATAGAACCAAGAGTGAACATTGAAGAACTTGAAGCAGAGCTAAGGGCTCCAAAGAAAGCCATAGAAACTGGCTGATGGATTATGGGTTTGTGATTTACAATTAAAGACAGTAATCAGTCCTTTCTTTTCTTTGCTTCCTCTTGTATCTCCCTCAATTGCATAAGTGCATCGATTGGAGTAGTTCTATCAAGATCTATGTGCCTTATTCTATCAACAAGAGGGTCCTCTATAACTAAGGACTCTAAGCTAGTCTGTTCTGTCGATTTAAAATCAGGGATAGTATCTCTCACAGTGAGCCTGTTCTCCTTCTCAATCTTCTGGAGGATTTGACTAGCTCGTTTCACGACCGATTCAGGAACTCCTGCTAGAGCGGCAACATGGACTCCATAGCTCTTGTCCGTTCCACCGTCCACAACTCTATGTATGAATATTATTGTGTCCCCTGACTCTTTCGCTAAGGTATGCACATTCTTTACACCATGAAACTGTGCTGCCATATCGGTGAGTTGATGGAAGTGAGTAGCAAAGAGGGTACGTGTTCTCATTTGAATAATGCGTTCAGCGACTGCCCAAGCCAGAGCCATTCCATCAAAAGTCGATGTCCCTCGACCTATCTCATCAAGGATGACTAGGCTTTTCTCAGTGGCATTATTGAGTATATTCGCTGTTTCTATCATTTCAACCATGAAAGTACTCTGACGCGCTGTGAGGTCATCGAACGCTCCGACTCGAGTGAAAATCCTATCGACGAGACCTACCTCAGCACTCTTAGCGGGTACGAAGGAACCCATCTGTGCAAGGAGCACGATGATGGCACATTGCCTCATCCAAGTTGATTTTCCAGCCATATTTGGACCTGTGATGATAATTAGCGTAGTACCACCATCACCAATCTCAATACTATTTGGCACAAACTCATTCGGACCAAGCATCACCTCTAGTGAGGCATGCCTGCCATCTACAATCTTAATCCGAGTGTCTGTCTTAAGAGATGGTCGGCAATATCTTCTCGTTACAGCAACTTCAGATAGAGATACCAAGACATCAGTAATAGCTATTGCATTGGAATTCTGACGTAATTTAGCTGATGCCTCTCGAACCCTTTCTCGTAGTTCCTCATAGATTTCAAACTCGAGTTTATTGATACGCTCCTCTCCTGCGAGAACTGCAGATTCCTTCTCCTTGAGCTCAGGTGTAATGAATCTCTCCGCATTGGCAAGCGTCTGTTTTCTCTCATATTCTTCAGGCACCATGTTGAGGTTCGAACGAGTGATCTCAATGTAGTAACCAAAGACCTTATTGAATCCGACCTTCAACGATTTAATACCTGTTCTTCTTCTCTCAGTTTCTTGAAGCGATGCTATCCATTTTTTATCAGATGAAATTGTTTCCTTCAAAGAATCAAGGTCCCGACTGAATCCTTTCTTAATCATCCCACCATCTCTAACTGAGACAGGAGGATCATCCAGAATGGCTTCTTTGAGCGTGAGATGAAGCTCAGTTAAGGGATCAATAGAATTCGCGGAATCCCTCATCATCTTACTCGAACATGATGCAAGAGCTTCTTTAGACGCTGGTAGTCTGGATAGAGAATTTCTCAGTCCGAGGAGATCTCTTGCACTAGATGTTCCAAAGACAATTCTACTTGTTGCTCTCTCAAGGTCTCCAACATCTCTGAGGCTGCTTGCAATCCCTTGCCGAATAAGCGCGTTTCGTGCCAACTCCTCAACAGCATCCAATCTCATCTCAATTGCTGCAACATCTCTTAGTGGCTGTAGAATCCATTGTTTTAATTTGCGTTTTCCCATAGGTGTGACTGTCTTTGACAATATACTGAGAAGTGTGCCGCGCGGAGTTCCATCTCTAGCGTTTTTGATAAGCTCTAGATTTCTCTGGGTCTGGCTATCTACGACCATGTGGGTTTCGACAGTATAAGTCCTGAGTCCTGAGAGAGAGATCTTACTTGTTCTGTGAACGTCTTGTAGATACACAAGCACAGCTCCAACAGCTCCAAGAGCTATCTGTTTGTCAGCAATTCCAAAGCCATCGATTATGGAAACTCCATATTGCTCTTTAAGCAAATCTTCAGCATTCGATGCTGAGAAATCTAGAGCATTTCTTAATGTTATATGAATCCCAGTTTCTTGCAAAACTTTGCAAATACTTGACTTCGCCAATCCATCAGGCAGCAAAATTTCAGAAGGCCCCAGCCTCCCAATCTCATTCATCACTGCTTCGCTGTCTAGAGAACCTTCTATTTGTGCTGCAAGGAATTCCCCGGTGGAAACATCGACAGATGCAACTCCTGTGATACCACCCTCCTCGATCATTGCTGTCAGATAGTTATTTGATGAATCTTCAAGCATAGAGCTCTCAAGAACAGTGCCTGGAGTTATTACTCTTACAACATCCCTTTTTACAAGACCCTTGGCCTGTGAGGGATCTTCAACCTGCTCTGCAACGGCTACGGTAAAGCCTTGTTGCAGTAGTTTGGCAACGTATCCATCTACAGCATGATAGGGAACTCCACATAAAGGCCAACGATTGACTCCTTCTCCTCGTGCAGTGAGAACAATGTCAAGTGCTTTACTAGCCACTTTTGCATCTTCATTGAACATCTCATAAAAATCGCCAAGACGGAACATTAGTATGCAGTCTGGGTATTGTCTCTTCAGCTGAAGATACTGCCGCTGCATAGGAGTTTGCTTGGTCAAAGTGGCTTCCCTACTTCTTTTAGATTTATCTGACTCTCTAATAATAGCATCGCCAAGTCAATTTGCACCTCCTTATTAGGACGAGATGGGCAATTTCCCCCATCCCAAGAAACCAGAAGCTTTCTCTTATTCCAAAGGTTGATTTTTTAGTTTCCACTAAAAGTCGGAAGCGCTCAAAGGTCAAAAAGGCGATTTTCACATTTCTTTCAATAATGGCTGTTTTCATTCATGATTTCTTTACAGAATGTAATTTTTTTTGCACATAGAACCTGCTATAGTTACTTTTCGTACTCAATAACAATATACGGATTAAAAAACAACAATTAAGTACGCCTTTGAACCGAATTCTTTAACATCGAGGTACCTGATTTGAAAACACGAATTCTTGGAATCTCTGGCAGCCCTAGAACAAATAGCAATACATCAACACTCATTGAAACTGCTCTTGAATCTGCAAGAAAGGAAGATGCATTGATTGAATTCATCGGCCTTGCAAGCCTTGATATCAGAGAATGCAAACATTGCAACGAATGCACTCCACTCGGCAAATGTGTCCAAGATGATGATCTGAATCAGGTTGCAGAAAGAATGGCAATTGCTGATGGTATTATTTTTGGTTCTCCAGACCATTTCGCTTCTGTAGCTACACCTTTGAAGAATTTAATAGACCGAACAGGTAGATTTCTTCATTTAGAAGGAAAAGTAGGCTGTGGGTTTGCCGTAGGTCGGAGGTCTGGTGTGGATCATTCTCTATCTACAATTATCTTCTATATGATGGTGAAAGAAATGATTCTACCTGGCGGCGTCTATTGGCCAATTGGATTCGCATTGAATCCTGGTGATATCAGGGCAGACACTGAGGCGATGGCCATGGCATCACAGATGGGAAAACGTGTTGCACAGTTGGCATCAATATTAGTGAAAGAACCAGTTCCTTGGTTGCATGAGCCGAGACCTCCTGGTCATAAGGCTCGTTTTGGGGATGAATGGAAATAGACTCTCTATGTTGTAGTTGGGGCTTCGTACTTACTTGGGCATGAAGTTAGAATCTGAGTTGCTCTTATGAGAGTGGCTGATTCTAGCGTACCAATCGCAACAATATCTTGACCATCCACCATATCAGGAACTTCACCTAGCAACAGCACTATGATCGTGTGATTATCTCCCACTAATACTAATGTCACATTATCTTGACCAATGGTCAGAGATCCTGCCTGAAGCTCTCCTTTGACCTGTATTGTACGACCCATAAATGATTCAGGATGCTCGACTACGGCATCTACACTCAGGTAGGGGTCGACATAAAGATTCAACATTTGATATCCGACAATACTAATAGTAACTACCAAGATGACTGCAACAAGTGCCATCCGAGTTTTCTTTCTCATTTCTATTGTTCTCCATCGATCTGTGCTTCTACAACTTTGAGTTGTTTCTCGATTCCAGCCATTCTCATTAGAAGGTATAATAGGAAAATGAAAATACCACCCCAAAATATTGTGGCTACGATGAATAGTTCAAACTGTTGCATATTCTTAACTCCTTGACATTCTTATTCTCATCAACTTTTCATATGCTGAATCAACTTTGTACGCTAGCTCGACCATAATCAGTGCAATCATTGTGACAGCAATCATAGCTACGAACAGAGTCATCATGTGTTCGATTCCCATATGGAATCCAGATTCATCAATTACGATTGGATGAAGAGTATTCCATATTCGAATTGAAAGATAGCTCAATAACACCATCGGGAACGCGACAATTCCGAAAATGGAACCAAATTGAGCTCTCGCTTCCCTATCGGTTACAGAAGCTCGATATGCCAGAATACATGCATATGCAATCCATAAGATGAGAGTGGTCGTTTCGCGGGGATCCCAATTCCAAGGTGAATGCCATGCTGCATTAGCCCACAACATTCCACTCAATAGGGTAATCGTAGTGAACAACAGTCCAAGTTTGATTGATACTGCTCCGATGATGTCATATTTTAGATCTCCCTTCCACAGATACATCACTCCGCACAGTAACGTCCCTCCAAATAATCCGTATGCGACAAGAGCGGGTGCAATGTGCTGGAAGAAAATGCGAACGTTTTCTCCAAGTATCGCATCTGGCGGGGAAAAGATCCATGTCATGTAGACATAGAGTAATGATATCACTGCTGCTACTGCGAGAAATATCAGTCTGGTATTGCTCACGGCTTTTCAACTCGAACTGCTGATTCCCCTACTACTTGCAATATGAACGTTTTGCTGAAGACACGCATTCAAGGTGAAAGTGCAAAGTGAAACACAGAAGCCGATAGTGTCAGCATTGCAATCAGATGAGCAAGAAGTATTTCAAATAGTAACATAATCGGCACAACGCCTGGACCCAATACAATGATCTTGGTGATTTCAATGAGGAGAATTAGACCTGACGTTGCAGTAGGGAAATAGACAAGGGGGAATACTGTTGCTTTTGCCTCTGAAGGCATTACTAGAGCCGAGGCCATTGAACCAACTGCTGACAAATCTAGTGTTCCAACTACGAGTACAGCAACAGTAAGTGGAATATCATTTAGAAAAGAAAAACCAAACAGTATAGAAATAATCGGTACCAGAAAGACCTCAACTATTCCCATCAGAACAAAACCATAGATCACCTTACCAACATAGACCGCCCATGCGGGAATCGGCGCAGTAGCGAGACCGCGTAATGTGCCAGTTTCTGACTCGGAGAGGAAAATGGGAGCGAAGCCAAACATCCCCATGAAGAAAATGATGACCCACAGCATTGCACTACCTACATCTGCTGGTATAGATCCTTGTGAAACCAACGCAAAGGAATATGCGAGGACTGCGATGAGGGCAAATAGGAACATTGAGAATGCTTCAAACTTCTTACGTAACTGAATGATGATGTCTTTCTTTGCGATTGCTAATGCTGCGCCTAGGCCTGACGTCATAATATCACCTCAGAGTGTCTGATCAAACTGAGAAATTGGACCTTGATTAATTACTACTCCTTTCCTGAGAGTGACAAATTCGTCGCACAAATTAGCACCAAGGGCTAAATTGTGAGTTGTCACAATTGTTGTTCTTGTGTTTCTATGTTCATTGAGGTAGTCCCAAAAATCCTCAGTAGTATCTTTATCTAGTCCGCTGAATGGCTCATCCAGAAGTAGTAGCATAGGATTGTGAATCAAGCTTCGAACAATATCCAGTCTTTTCTTGAGCCCTGTTGATAAATTCTTCACAGGTTCCTCAAGCCAGGTTTTGATGGCAAAACGTTGAGATAATTCCTCAACTTGAGTTTCAAAGAAGTCGCGATGCAATCCATAGAGCTTGGAATAGAATCGAAGATTTTCAATGCCTGATAGTTCATCGTATAGAAGCGTTTTGTCACCCACCAAACCAAGATACTTCTTCACTTCTTCTGGTTCTTCTTGCGGATCAAATCCCATAACGGAGATTGTTCCACTATGAGGGCGTAGCAGCGTTGATATGATTCGCATTAGTGTTGTTTTTCCTGCTCCATTAGCTCCAAATAATCCTTGAATCCCATTCTCTGAGAAATCTAGTGATATATCTTTTAATGCCACTCTGTAACCGTATCTTCGAGTGAGATTTCTCACAACGACTGCTTTTGCCGACATCTACATCATCTTCTGTTCTGATGTCCCACTGACTATCTTTTTAGTCTGTCTACATGATTCGGATTCATCAGATATGTATTAGTGAAATATCTTCCTTCCCAATCTGAGGAATGGTAATCCAATCGAAAGTACGACCGATATCGGTATGAGATTGGCAAATTCTTGGACCACAAATCCGACTCCCAGTCCGACTATGAACCATAGCAAGAAGCTAGCAATGTCATTGACAACGACCCATGGAACATAAGCCGCAACTACACTTGGAGCTAACCACCATGCAAACATGATTACGATAGGCACCACGAATGCGGCTGCAAACATGATTAGTAATCCTATTCTTGTACTCAGATATAGCGGTCCTGGGAATACTTTATGCGAATTGAGGTAATTCTTAGAATCTGTTCTCTGTTTGAGTTTTGCCATCTTTGTGTAGTCTTCTTTTCCGTAGAACTTGCGTGAATGAGCTACATTCCACATACCTATGGAATAGGCACGTCCTCCATTCTTTATGCCAATGTTGATGACATCTAGAGAACGATACCATCCAAACAAAAATGGAATTCTCCGGCGTTCATCATCCAAGAACCAAGTGAGTACCGCAACTTCATTTCGGTGATTGACAGCTCCTTCCATCGCCATTCTCTCCCCCTTGAAGTGCTTGTAGCAGTGGTCGATGAAATCGACCATTCTCTCCAAGGGTACATAGACCTCGGAAGGTGCAAGACTTGGACCCAGTCTTTTAATTCTCATGGGATAGAACCGTTCATCCCATTCATGATGTCCTATCTCGTCTGACTCAACTGTCCCATGATACATCGCCATTGCTTCAGCGATTTTTCCTGCAACCTCGTCATTCTCTTCATCTGTTCCCTCTAAAGCACAGAGAACTAACCATTCACCCGCCACATCAGGGGCTTTTCCTACCTCCTTCAACATACCAAAGAATTCGTCTGTTATGAAGTGAAGGTAGAAAGGCTGTGTGATGCGAAGAATAGCCTGCATTGCACCCATTGTCTGTTCTTTATTCGGGAATGATATTGTTAAAGGCTTAATTTTGCGAAGCGGAATGACCTTCATTACCACCTTCGTTATTATTCCCAAGGTGCCATTGCTATCTACAAATAATGAAGTAGACTCTTTATTGGGGGCAGAGCTTTCTTCAGATTCCCAATAGAATGAGTCATCACCACCAAAGAATGGTTTTGTTTTTCCTTCATTGAATACAGAATCTTCTGATTGACTTGTCCTTATGATCTCTCCATCAGGCAAGACAACTTCCAATTCTACTACTTGCTCCCTGATTCCCCCGTATTTTGTACTGCCGATGCCTGAGCCCCCAGCTGCAATCCAGCCGCCTACAGTACTAGAAGGTGCACTTGATGGATACGCAGCCGCAGAGAGGCCTTCATCCTCGAGGAGTTCTAGCAGTTTCCCCCAAATGATACCGGCACCTACCTCAATTGTCATGCTACCTTTGTCAATATTGTATATCTCATTCATCCTGGTCATTTCAACAACCAGGCCACCCTTGGTAGGCAACGCTCCACCATATCCAGATGTACCATGTCCTCGCGGGACAACCTGGATATTATTCTCTTTACAGTATTTCAGCAGATTTGATACAACTTCAGAGGTAGTTGGTTGCGCTATTGCTTCCGCATGGGGATTGAGAACATCGTTTACAATTCCTGGGAGCGCTGCTATGTCGTGTGAGTAGAGGTGAGTCATATATCCTTCAGCAGAGAAATAATCTTCACCCACAATATCTGCAAGTTTCTGGAAATGTTGTTTTCGTAACATCTCTTCACCACCTATAATCCAAGAGCTTCCACGACAATCTGTGACAAATCCTTGAATTTCATTTTGGAATTCTTGTGCTCAATTCCGTCATTGAATGACATCGTACACGATGGACATTCGCTAGCTATGAATTCTGCTCCGGTCTTTTCCGCTTCTTCAACTCTCCGACCCGATATTCTCACCGACATCATTGGATTAGTCCCCTTCAGCAGTCCTCCACCGCCACAGCATCTTGCCTTGTTTCTTGCATGCTTCATCTCCCGCAGTTTGAGTCCGGGAATTGCATTAAGGACTTCTCGAGCAGGATTGTAGATATTCTGATGACGTCCAAGTTCACATGGATCATGCCATGCGACTGTGTGAGGGTAATTCTTTGTGAACTTGATTTTTCCTTCTTTGAGAAGTCTTAGGGTAAACTCGGAGAAAGGCAGAAACTCTAATCCCTCTACCGAATCCTTTCCGAGTAGATGGGGATATTCCTCTGCAAAGGCTCGATGACATCCAGGGCAGTTGAATACAACCGTCTTCACGCCTAATTCCTTGAGCGCTGCTAGATTATGCATTGCAAGCTCTCGAGCTTTATCGAAGCCACCAGCTACAAAATATGGATTGCCGCAGCAGAACTCCTCGCTGCCAAGTATTGTGAAATCGACACCTGCTGCATCCATTACTTTTATCGTATTCTCACCAAGATGAGCGAGGGTGCCTTTGAATGAAATGTTGCAGCCTGCAAAATACGCAACTTCAGCTTTGATTCCAGTTCTCTTTTCTACAAGGTCATCAACCATATCGGTCCAGAGAGTTCTGTCATCCTGGTCCATTTCCATGATGTTTTGGGTCTCTTGTAAGGCGGTATCGATATAATTCACGATTTCTGGCCATTCTTCAAGATTGCCAATCTCTTCTCTCGTAAGTTGCCAGAATCTCAAAAGAGGTATGTTTGTCTGACAAATTTCCTGGCATGCTCCACACAAGGTACAATTGAATATCCTGGCTGCAAAGTCAGCAGGGATTTTCTTCTTATTTTTAATAAGGTCTCTCAGTTGGTATAGCTTTCCTCTCGGTGATTGAGAATCCCAAAGTGTGTCAAGATATGCTGGGCACACGAAGGTGCAGAAACCACATCTCGCACACACTGTTGGTTCAATATCAAGTCCCTCAATTTTGAGAGGTTCATAGGGTTTTGTCATGACTGAATCTCCTTATCATGGCCATGGTAGTCCCAACCAATCAAGGATGGGTGATAGTATGGATTCTCCATATACTGCAATTCCTCCAAGTGCAGCAATAATGATTATGAGCAGACCACCGACTATAACAAGAATACCGTAGATTAGGGAGCTAGCCGTGCCTACCCAAACCCGATCTCCTAGTCTAGCTCGGACAACCATTAGGAAGAGGTATATTTCAACACATACTATGGACCAGAGAATTTTGAACCTCATAGCCGGTAATGCTTCAAGTGTTGCTAGAGAATAATCTGGTTCCATGAATCCTGTCATCATACCTGCAATTAATCCGATGAAGCCGATTATGCTACCTATGAAGATAAACACATCAATATAATGAAACAGTCGAGCTAGCCGTGTCCCAGGAGTGCGAATGTTATCCCGAAACAAGAATCGCAAGATTAGACTGATCAATGCTAGAGCGGCCGCAGCTGCTAGGATTCCAGTGTGGAAGTGAACAAAAACTGGATGTAATGCCATTCATATCACCTACTTCATGATCTCCTCTTGAATACAGTAAAACCTAGAATCAGAAGAACTACACCTACTGAAACAGGTAGTATTATCATCATTATTCTCCAGGTCCAAAGTAAATCTGCTTCATTGTTGGGCGGTGGTGTTGTTGTTGTTATTGATTCACCTGTCACTGTGACAGTGATATCTAATGAAGATGCTAAATCGCCTCCAGCAGCTGTCCAAATACGAATTGTCAAATCACCAGAGGATAATGGTGTGAATGTTACCTCGACAGATATTGCTCCTGAGGCTGTATTTGTGTCATTCGCAGAACCATCCTCTACCTCCTCTACAGAAATCAAGAATTGAGAATTATCCGCCCACCCATTCCTGATAGCTATCCAATCCGCACCATTTCCTGCATCTAGAAGAAGAGCAAAAGGTTCTCCTGTTGTTGCACTCATGCTCGTCGAATTAGAGGCAATAGTCAAAGTTCCGAGCGTATCATGACAGCCAGTTGTTCCACATTCGTTTGTCTGGCTTGGAAAAGCTCCGACTGATCCCGCAGCAGTAGCAACTAATAATAGCAAGAAGCCAATGGCGACGGCGACTCTCGATACACGGTTTCGTTTCATTCCATTTGCACCCTATTTTGGTTTCTTTTTGTACCTTTACCTAGTTGAAATACCTTGGCTAAGTTTCGTTTTGGAACATATGTCTCATATTTGAGCATATTGGTTAAACTACATTCTTGGATATCATTTGAAACTTCAATATACAAATATACATCTAGGATTAGAGATGCAAACTACATTGTTTACTTCAATCTTTTGCTAAGGCAAACATGATGGTTTGAATCTATCGTCGAAGCAGTTTACTCAGAATCCTAAGAATTGGAATTCCAATTGCGAGTGCCTGGCTTAATCTCATGAATCGGATTATCATGACTGCTATCAAACCTCCAGCTAGTCCAAGAAGCCACAGATTAGGGAAATATAAGAACTGTACCAGACTCAAGCTTAGAAATTGATTCAGCCAATCAAGATTAAGTAATCCTGGCAATAACCATCCTCCAATCATTGTTACAATAAATCCCAATAGAAATCCGAGGAGCATTGATTCACGACCAATCGTAACTCTACCTCCAAAGACCTTCAGCGGATTCATTATGTTAGATGGATCAAGTTTCTTCTTCATTACTTTGAGATTTTTATAAGAGTCATTTCCATAGAATTTTCTTGCATGCCTCCCGTTCCAAAGCCCTACTGCATATGGGAGCCCTCCGAACCTTTCAGCGAGTGATGCAATCTGAAAAGATCTGTACCAGCCAATGGTGAATGAAACTTTTTTTCTCTCATCATCCAAAATCCAGACCATGAATGATGTTGTGCCATCGTTGCTTAGTGTCCCCTCAATTGCTACCTTTGAATTTCGAAGTTCTGCCTTTGTCTTTTCAAGTATTTCTGGAAGCATGTTCATAGGCGCGAGCATTTCTGCAGGAACAAGGCTTGGTCCATGTCGCTTGATTCTCAAAGGATAGAGCCTTTCAGACCAATAAAACCATGATCGCTTATCATCTAGTACATATCCTTTTTCCTCGTTTGTTACAGTCTTGATTATCTCAATGTTATCCTCATTTTGGTAGATAGTATCAAGAAGAGCTCCTGTGAGAATATACTTTCCACTCTCATTTTCATATTCACTCAAGGCTCTTAATTTAGAAGTGTAATTATCTGCAAGAAATCTCATGTAGTATGGTTTGACCTCAGAGAGTATTCTATCAGCTGCTCTTACTAGGTCAGTCATACGATCAAATGAGCATGAAAAGGGGATGAGCTGGAGGTTGGGTATTGTCTTGAGTGTAACTTTAGTTATGATGCCAAGTGTGCCATATGTCCCAGTGAAAAGCTTGGTTTCTTGTTCTGGAGAGCCAAGTCCAGCATCAGATAGCTTCTCACTTAACCAGGAGTTGCCTTCCTCAACTTTCTCCCTGAGTGGATCAGTTTTCGAATCCAACAATAATCTACCTAATCTGACAATTTTCCCATTTGGTAAGATGGCTTCGATTCCAATAACCTGCTTCAGAATGTCTCCATTACGAGTTGAGCCTATTCCAAGACCTCCACTGGCGACAAAACCCCCTACTGTAGCTGCAGTGGCACTTGATGGGTAAACCGGCAATGTAAACCCAAGTCGTTCCAAGAATGCCAACAGATCTCTCCAAGTAATTCCAGTTTCCACTGTCACAGCAGACTCAAATTCGTTAAAATACAAAATTCCCGACATTGCTGAAAGAGAGATACAAAGACCTCCTCTGGTGGGAATTGCCCCACCCCAGCCAGAGGTGCCATTCCCCCGAGGTACAATAGGTATCCCGTTCTCTATGGCATAGATGATTAGATTTTGAAGTGATAGCACATCCACAGGCTGAGTCACCACATCAAATCTCGGACTCACAATTTGATGAGCTAGATCAGGCAGACTTGTCACATCTTTTGAATATATCATGCAAGTTTCTGGAGTCGTGGATACATTGTCAGCCCCAACGATGTCACCAATTTGGAGTTCATTGATTTTCAGTGGTCTTTGCCACCTCCCTGTTCTTTTGGCGACAAAGCACCTTCTACAAGTTGTGTAATATCTTGTACCAACATCTCATAACCAGTTGTAAATTTTGCTAGGTCAAATGCTAGAATGCATCGCGGACACTCAGTGACAATTCGAGTGGCCGGGGTAACAGTAACATCTCTAAGGCGTCTTTCAGCAATTCTTGATGAAAGAACTGGATCAACAACATCAAGTAAACCATGAGCGCCACAGCACCTCGTGTTTTGTCGGGATGGATTCATTTCGACATGATATACTCCGGGAATCTCATCCATTATCTCTCTCGGTTCCTCAGTCGCTTTCAAGACCCTCGCAGATATGCATGGATCATGAAATGTTGTCGTAATCATAGGTTGTTCTTCGAAATGAAGTCGTTTCTCTCGAATTAGACGGTTGATGAATTGAGATGCTGTCAACAGCTCAATACTCTTGTCTTCTTTTACAGATTTGCTGTATTCCGACCATGTCTGAATACAGGAGGGGCAGCTAAAAACTACAGTTTCAACACCTAGTTCACGAATCAGTGACAGATTCTTCTCAGCCATTTCATTGATGTCTTTAAGATTTCCAGCCCAACTCAGAGGAGCACCACAACATACTTCTTTCTCACCTAGTAGGGTAAAGTCGATACCAGCATAGTCCATGATTTTAACCATTGATTGTGCAACATCATGTAGCTGCGATTTTAATGAAACATTGCAACCAAGAAAATACGCAACTTTGGCTTTTTTCAGGATGCGATCTTTGACCAGCTCATCAATACCTTCCATCCAAAGGAGTCTATCCGCAGAACCCATCCACATGATGTCGCCACGTTCTTTGACCGACTTTAGAACGAATTGTGCTGGTGCTGGCAAGAGACCCCTCTCTCTGACCTCTGCTCTAGCTACTTCCCAAAATCTGTCAAGACTAATACCAGTTGTGCAAACAGAAGTACAATGCTCACAAAGATTGCAGAGGAATATTTTGTGAGCGAAATCCTTTCCAAATTCACCTTCTCCTTCGATTATCGATTTAACGACATGGAGCTTTCCTCTGGGACCGTAGGATTCCCATTTCAATTCGCTGTAAACTGGACACACAAGAGTGCAGTTCCCACATGATGCGCAGATATACGGTTCGTTTTCTTGCCCGTATCTCTCAATGAAGTCCAGTTTGGTCATCTCAAAGTACACCACAGGAATCTATCTAGTCCTGAATTTCATACTTGCAGTATATAGTTATGCCAAGGGTAGTCTCACCCTTGGCTATATCAATTTGAACTTAGAGTCACTTAAGATCCTCAATCATCTCGCCCGCGCAAGCAATACCGGATCTAGAAGCTGCTTCCATAGAGGCATAATACATGCCGCAGTTCGCATATGAACCAGCAACATAGAGTCCTTGTATACCTGTTCGGTTAGACTTCAAGCGGTCATCCATGATTCCTGGTGGCTGCTTAAGAACTGATTTCCAGATTTTCCAACTCTTCTTCCATGTGACCTTATCTTTTACTCCGGGAATAAGAATCTCTAGCTCATCAAGTATTTCTTGAGTAGCTTCCTCATCACTCATTTTGAGAAGTTCTTTATCAATACCGGTTACTGTTAAGAGGGACTCACCAATTGGTGCCAAAACTCCTGATACTCTCTTTGCTTCAGCAACAATGTTGATTTTTCTTCCTGGTACAAAGGCTCCAACATTGAAATCCAAAACTCTTGACTTCAGACCGAAGTAAGCAACAGTAGAGGGAGTATATTCGAATTTTGAAATCTTCTGTGTAAACTCTTTTGGCAAATCACTCATTTTCACAAAGTTGGGCAAGAGGTCAATTGGAACAGTTATCACAACAGCATCGGTATCGAGGTGTTTGCTCTCCCCATCCTGTTCATAATCAACACCAACGACTTTACTATCCTCGATTATTACTTGCTTGACAGCACAGTTGACTTGTGGCTCTACTCCAAAGTTGCGTGCTTGAAGCATCAGGGTATATGCTACACTCCCTAATCCTCCACGTTCTGGATACATAGCACTAAAGCCATCCTCATATGCAAATCTCAAGTGTTCTGAGTATAGATATTGTCCTGCAGAAACCTCATCTGGATGCATGAAGGTGACTGTTTTAATAAGAGGTTCATAGAAATCATTCTGAATAGACTCTGGAATCTTCTTATCCTCGGCATATTCAGAAAAGGTCATTTTGTCAAGTTCTTTGAACTCGGCTTCCTTTCGCTTTATATTCTCCTGAACTAGTAATCCTAGTTTAGCCCTATCGGCTGTAGGAAGAAGTCCGAATTTTGCGAGCTCAACAGCTGATCTACGGATGAGATGCCTATTCCCATCCTTCAACCATACTGCACCCTCACCGACAGTGGTCATTTTTACTCCACTTCTCTCAAGAATTGGGATAAGTGATTTGAAGCCACCTACGAAAAAGTGCAGACCTTGGTCAAATACATATCCCGATTCTGTGTAGGATCTTGCTCGACCACCGACAGTCTTCTCTTTTTCAAGAATCGTACAACGTGCCTTCAGACCTTTCAATTCTAGTGCACAACTGAATCCTGAAATTCCGCCACCTACGACAACAACTCGTGTGCCTTTTTCTTTGCTCATAACTAACATCTCCATTGTTTCTATGTAACTCTTCCTACCCCCCTACTTGAGAGGATCTAGCTTTATCTAGTATTAGTTCATCAAGCTGAATGACTTTCAGCTTTGTTTCCCTTGCATTATAGCTGAGGTTCTTATAACACGACACGCATGTCGTGATAATCCCATCAACTCCTAGTTCTTCTGCTTCTGCAACTCTCCGTCTTCCTACAGATTCAGCTAAATCTGGATCGAGAACTGAAAGGAAACCACCACAACAGTTCGAACTTTCTCTGCTGTTTTTCATCTCAACGAACTCAAGTCCGGGAATCGCCTTTATGATCTCTCTTGGGGGTTCATAGATACCCAAAGCTCTTCCGAGATGACAACTATCGTGATAAGTATAGCTCCCTTCCAACTCTTCGAACGTGAGAACTCCGTTGCGAACCATATCCGCCAAGACTTCTACTGTATGCAGAATCTTGATATCAAAGTCGGGAATTATGTGGGGATAATGTTCTGCCAGTGTGCCATAGCAACCACCGCAACCGGTGACAATATGGTCGACTCCTGCTTTCTTGAACATCTCGTAATTCTTGCGAACTACTTTTTCGAATCCCTCATCATCACCTGCCCAGTAGTTGAATAGACCACAACAGACTTCGCTGGGCACATAGCCTGCATTGACATTTAATTTATGCAACATGTCGACTACTGTTTCAGGTTGATCTGGATACCAGAATGAACCCATGCAACCTGAAAATATCGCTGTATTTGATTCTGGAGGAAGCTTTAGATCTTCAGCCCATAAAGTTCTATCATCAGATTCATATCCGATGAAGGGTGTCCCTTCTTTCTCTATCCAATCGAGGACTTTCTGAAGTGACTCTGTCATCTCTGCTCCTGTTTTTAGTAGTTGTTTCTTGGCATCATGCCAGATGGTTGTGACAGGGACTCCAGCAGGACATATTGCTTCACAACGACGACAGTCTGCACAGTAGAGTCTCTGTAGGAGCTCGATTGGTGGATTCCTCATTTTAGTGGCATATGCTCGTAGAGCTCGTAGTTTTCCTCCTGGACTGTCAAGCTCCGATTTTAGCTCGATATACATAGGACATGTGTCTCTACAATAATTACATGAACCACAATTCCGTAGTATTTCTGAAAGATTATCGATATTCATTGTAACGATTCACCCACCTACATATTTTGAGAGTCTTCGAAACGCAGTAGCAAGCAAGAAGAGCACATCTATTCTTCTGAATGATGTCAAACAACTTGTGACTCTATCCGGATTCATGATTCCGTTAGGGTCCCACTTCTTCTTCGCCTCTTGCATCTCTGTCAATCGTGCTGGATAGGCACGAGACATGTATATTGAATTCTGAAGACCGATCGTATATGGTCCTCCTCCCAATTTGATTGCTCTCTTCATCATCTTGTGCAAGATTCCCTTACTTGAGATGAATTTGAGGTACTGAGCTGCATCTATCATTGCCATGAGTTCTAGTCTCATTTCGTTATGAGAACCAAGCATCCCAAACCATAGGGCTGGAATCCTGTGCGAACGTCGATATGATTCATATTTTGAAAGCATCTTAGATACTTTTTCAACAGGCATCCAGAATTCTTGAAACATCAAGGTCTCTGTATGTTCTTTGGGATTGAATTCTGCATCATACCTCAAATCCCACTCCTTCTTGGAGAATTCATCGCTGATATACACGCCATCATATTTTCCAGTGATCGACTTCAAGTCCTCGAGCGGGATATCTGATGGTGTATCGACATAAGTCACTGATAGAACGTACTTACCGATTTCGAGTGGATTGCTGAATTTCTGCAGCTCGTCATCTGCAATTTTTAGATAAATTGGCTTGACCTCAAGCTTAGTGATTTCCACCATTGCATTGCAGAGTTCATCGGTTGTTCTAAATCCATAACTAAATGACTTGTATTCACGAACGTTCTCATGTACCTTCAGTTTGATTTCAAAGATGACACCCAATATTCCATAGGAATGTAGAAGGATGTCGATATCATCTCCCTCTAACAACTTGACTTCGCCATCTCCTCCTATGACGGATAATGACAAGATATGGTCCTTAAGTCCACCATAGAATGGAGTGCCGATTCCACCTCTGCCTCCACATGCAATCCAGCCTCCGATAACTGCAGACTTTGCACTGGATGGATAGATACCTAAAGTGAGATTTTCTTTATCTAAGCTATTTGCAAGTCCTTCGAACGTGACTCCGGGTTCGACTCTTACGAACATACCCTTTTTGTTAATCTCTAGTATCTTGTTCATTGGCTTGAGATCGAGAGATATTCCTCCACGGCTAGGGCTTGAAGAACTCATACAGCTTGAGGCTCCACCTCTGGGGACAACAGGTATGTTATGTTCACGTGCGATTTTCAGAATACCTTCTATCTCTTCTTCACTTTCAACTCGGACAGCGTAATCAGCAAGGTATTTTCTCTTCCATCTGTAGTGATACTGAGGTAGTACTGCAGGATCTCCACTATAGACCACTCTTTCTAACTCAGAGTCTGAAACTCTCTCTTCTCCCACTACTCCCTTCAGCATCTCTATTATTGTTGCTTTCTCGGGAGTTTGTGTGATTGTAGTTTCTATATCAGTATTTGACATTTCAATCACCTCACGGAACAAATACCTCTCCTAGATAGAAGCCCATTATTCCCAGAATAGTCCATAGCACAACTGCTGGTAATCCAAGATTGCATGTCTTCCACCCTCCAAGATGTGTTATGAGTGCAAGAGTGCCCAGAACCATGCTGATTATGCCAAGCCAGATATGCCAAGCATGCATGAATATGAGCATGTTACTCAGATCGAACAGATAGACAGGATTCATCGCGGCCCAAACGCCTGCAGGTTCCATTACTAGACTTACAACGTTAATGGATGTTAATACATAAGCGATGCCTAGCATCATACCATGGATTCTCGTGAATCGCTCTTCATCATAATACTCGAGAGCCGTGCCAATGTAGGCAATAACCAAAGCTGGCGCCCCTAGCAACCATCCATAATGAAATTGGGGAATCTCTATAGGCTCTATCGGAATTACGCCGACAGTGAATGTTAAGGTAGCACTAACTCTCTCTCCAGAAGAATCAGCTGCCACGATTCGCCAGTGCACTTCCTGATTATTCGGTAATCCGGGTATTGTACCAGAATATAAACCACCTGACTCAGACATTGTAACATTCAGCCAATTAATCCCACCATCAATACTATACTGCAGTCTGACATAGGTTATAGTATCTGAGGATGAAATAGTAACCGTGACAGTGAATTCTTCGTTCGCAAGTGGAACTTGTGGCGTTGTTGATGGTGCTCCAATTGACGGACCTGGACCTCCCTCAATCACATTTACAGTTATTGATCTACTGATTCCATTGTCAGTATGTTGAGCTGCCCAGATGATTAGTGTGTATGTTCCAGAAAATGCGGGAGCTGTAATATTGTAGATTGCATGAATTCCATTGTTGTTCGAATCCAAGTCTAGTGCATCATTGTCTTCAACAAGTCCTGGATTCTCTGTGTTCGCTGGCACATTTATTGTGAATTGGTCATTATCGGCCACATCAGTCGGTATGCGTAGCACAAAGACATCTTGAGCCAACCCAGTCGCAACAACGTCAACCTGAAAAGTTTCTCCTGGGCCTGTGTTTATTGTCGATACTGTGGTTATTGACATGCCTGATGAAACATCGTGGCATGTTGAACAGTCTACTTCGTATTCGCTATGAGCAAAGGCATTGCCTGCTGCAAGCATAATAATGACTATTGCCGCAACTAGAACAAGTCCAATTCTGACTTTACGTTTCATATGGTGGCCACCGAATCGTATATTCTCGGTTTTATCCGAGAAATATCTCCTTGTTATTGGGTTCCGTCAGTAATCGACCCTGCTTAAAATGTTACGGAACATACATCTATATATCCTACTGAAACACTAAATGATTTCAATTTGACTGTTATAATAAGCAAAATACAGTCATTTTTGTAACTGAGAATATCTAAAGTCGCATTTTTTATTTTGCGTGATAATAATTTATATACCATTTTGAAACCAAAATATTACAACTTGTAAGAAAATCTATAGTTAATATACCCTTAGAAGGAACATCTTTTTATTGCGATACGTCGGGAAGTTACAAACCCTAAACTTAGAGTTTGGTGAAAACCAATGGTGTACTACACTGAAGAGACCCCTGGGGTCAATAAGCGGATGGTAGCGGGTTATTACCTGTTCCTCTGCCTAATCGGTTTCGCCATTCTCCTAGGACCAACGGGATCTGGAATACCTGTCACATTATCCGTTGACAGAGTACGTGAGGCGCATGAACTCGCAACCCCTGACCAAGAAAATGGTGTTTCATGCCTGACAGGTGAATGTCATAACCAGACATGGGAATATTGGAATATGACCACCCACTCAGGTTACCTAATATACTATAATGAAACATCAGGCAACGTCACGGTCAATGGTGCTCGCGAACGAACCTATTTGGCTTGGAACGCGACATGTGCTCAGTGTCATGCAATTGGTTGGACTCCGGAGCGTAACGCCACGGACTATCCATATACACATGATGGATTTGGAACCAACTGTCTGACATGTCATGACACATCCACACCATACTACTCAGTAAATGGTAGTGTTTGTGCCTCTTGTCACATCCATGAAGGGCACGGTGGCCTCGAAGGTTACACCGAATCGGCTCATGCCAACTCACTTACAGATCTAAGAACAAGTAGCCATGCAGGATCAGACTGTATGCACTGCATGTCAGCTGAGGGATTCCTCGGTTACAACGGCTTCTTCGGTGAAGACGATGACCTTGATCCCGAAGGCAACTACAACGCTATCACTTGTCCCGCATGTCACGCTATCCATGACGCACAGGTAGTGAACCCAGCTCAGATATGGGCTGAGAATTCCACAGAACTCTGTGGTCTCTGCCACGGTAATTCAGCCCGTCACACGACCATCAATGTATGGACGGGTGGCGCACATGACTTGACCGGCATTGTTGAGTGTACAGATTGTCATGGTTTTGTACAAGGTTCACATGGACCTGAAATGAACCATACCTTTGCTGTTCTCCCAGAAGACGCCTGTGGTCAGGCACCTGAGTGCCATGAAGGACAAGAAGCGTGGGCTATCAACCAACTAGAAGAGATTATGTCATCATACGATGCCCTCGTAGCAGATTTCGAAGCTGAAGCATCAGCCCTCGAAACAGCAGTAGCAGCTTACAATGCGACAGCTGGCGCAAATATCACTCTTGCCAACTATGTGCAAGATGAGATTGACGCTGCTTCAACCACTGTTGGCTATTACGGCTATGATGGTTCATCTGGTTTCCACGATCCAATGGAGACATTTGATGCGATCAATTCTGCGTTTAGAGATCTCCTAGATGCTAAGGCATACTACTATGAGAATCTACCAGCACCTGCTGGATTTAGCGCAGACACTCTGATTATTGTTGGTGGAGCCGCTGGTGGTATTCTTGTTGGCTTGCTCCTAGGAGTATTGGTTGGCAGACGTCGATAGACGCTGCGAGAAACAAACACACGTACGGGCAATACCAGATGCTTCGGCATCTGGAACCCCTTTTTCTTTCAGCTCTAGGCAATCCGATACAGCCACAACCCGAATTTTAAAAGCACATCGCAATTGCGCGAAACATTTCACAAGGAAAGAAAAAGAATGAAGAAAATAATCATCGTCACGATAATATTAGCCACTTTAATGTTGAACGCACCAGCTCAGGGTGCAAATCTAGCTGATACTCCTGAGTATAGATTGGATATCAATCAAAGCGCAAGGTCAATAGTATTATCGCAAGAACCAGAGTACAACATATCTTCATACCGTGATTATTTAGAGGTTACTGCCGATATTATGATTAATCATCACATGAATGTGACAACAGGAAGAGTCTTTCATGATGGCGGTGCCAATCAAACGATAGGTCCTCTTGAGGAGACTAGTCTTGCCAGCTACTACTGGGCAATATCCGCTCTATCAAAAGCGTACCAAGTCTTAAACAATGAAACCTACCGAATTGCGATGAGTAGGGCAGCAAATAGAATGGTCAGCACCTTCATGGATCCTATATATTCCGGTTATTATGTCAATGAATTCTCAGGAATTGAAGTAAGGCAAACAAAGAGACCAGGAGTCCAAGCATATGCCTATTGGGCTCTTGAAATTGCAGAGTCTACAAACTCGTCTCTTGATTTCACAGATGAAAAGGCGAGTGCTGTGAGTTGTCTTGCCGATATGCTCTATGATCCAATCTACGGAGGTTTCTTTTACTATACAATGAGAAATGGTTCATTGAATGTGTCTTCATCCTTTGATGAAGCATATCCAAATGACGGAAAAAGACTTGATCACCTTGCTCTTGGAGCCGCGGTCCTCTATGATGCTGGTTTTTCGTTAGGAAATGCAACACTTGTTGATATGGCAGATAGCGCAATGTCATTCATGTTACTTCATATGAAGTACTACTATGAAATGGAGTTAATGGGCATAAAGCTGGTAGTAGATCGTAGCGGCGGGACTGTTGTTGTGCCTGCTGGAGCTAGCGTCGGGCATTCAATCGTAACTGACCTTAATGCGATGGCGATTAGAGCACTAGTAAATGGATACAATGTAACCGGAAACGCGACATATCTTGCTGCGGCTAACCAGATCTTTGAAGTGCTCCTCACCAATAACTGGGACGGCCCGAATGGTGGTTGGTATACAGAAACGGTTGATGGTGTTCCGTATGATCCCCTCGAAGATGAAGATGTGAAGTACTACAAGTATACTGAGATTCAGTTCCAGATGACAACGGCACTTGAGGATTTGTATGAAGTAAGCGATTCAATCTATGTTATTAGACTGATTGTTGATACTCTAGAGCTTGTTTTGAATTGGCTGTGGGACTATGACCATGAGGGTTTTCTAGCTAATAGTAACCAGGAATGGCAGGTCTTTTCTCCCGAATGGGAAATTCATTATACTGCGGTGCAAGCCCAAGCTATAGTTGGTTTGGAACGCATATGGGGCTACGGGCTACCCATTGTCAGTCGTGTCAGGATATCGCCAACAAATCCTCGGCCTCAGGATAATGTTGATTTTTCTGTAAGTGCACTTGATGCTGATGGCATAGACACTGTATTTGTCAATTATACAATGAACTTAGGTGGTGTTGAGACGCGAGGAATTCTTCCTTTATTGGCAAATCCACAGATTGGAGGAGTCTACAACAATTCGATTGAATCTTTCGAGGATAGCACTCAAGTGAATTTCGAGGTCTTTGCCAATGATACAACAGGTCGTGTTTTCATTGCTGGGATTTACTATTTCATTGTACGTACTGACACATTTCCCCCTACAGTCGAGCTTCGCGCCATCTATCCTACTGGTGATGTCCGAGCAGGTGATGATATTATAATAGACATAGAAACCTACGAGTTTCCAGTACAAAGCCATACGAATTCTTGTGAGATTTGGTGGAAACTGAATGGAGGCTCATATATAGTCAAAAATATGACGCCAATAGGGATTGAAGATGAGATAATAATATGGCGCACTGGACTTGGACAATTCAACGCAAATGATCAAATAGCATTCTTCTTTCTGGTGATGGATGAGTCTGGTAATGTCGGTGAAAGCAGGCTCTATATACTCACAGTAATTGGACCCGTTTTCTATATATCACCATGGACAGCTTTTCAGATTGTTACAACACTAGGGCTCGTATCTGCACCGGGTGTGGGCTATATCTATGTTCAGAGGAAGAGGGGAAGATATAGAGAAGCCCAACGCGAAGGAAAGAAAGACGCAAAAAGAAGAGCGAGGCGGCGAGGATCAAGTAGAACGAGATAAGATTGCTCAGGTGAAACTACTATGGATATTGGTACAATATTACTAATTGCTACGATTGTAGCAGGAATTTTGGATGCCCTCATTCTGGTGGTGGGTCCAAAAATTGAGAACTATGAACGGTATTCAATCATTGCTTCCTTTATTGGTTTTATAGCTGCAACAGGAACTCTGCTATGGATGGGCACAATGATTTTCCTAAATCAGTTTCAATACGAATATGTTACCCAAGTAACAAATATCGAGGCAAGTCTTTTGTTGAAAATCTCGGCTTTGTGGGCTGGACAATCAGGGTCGCTCATCTTTTGGACATTTCTATCATTCATTCTGTACTTTGGATTTAGACTACTAAGTCGAGGATACGAAGATGATAAGCTCGTATACCGAGCAGCTATTATCATGGTGGTCTCATCTGTCCTTGTTGCTGTGAATGCATTAGCAGCTGATCCCTTTAGATTAATCGAAGGAATAGTTCCGTCGGATGGACATGGGCTAAATCCACTACTTTCCACTATCTGGAACGTGATTCATCCACCGATTATATTCATTGCATATGCATTGATTTTAGTGCCTTTTTCAATAAAGATTGCGGGATTCACCCTTCGCAGCGAGGAGCGTAATAAGGAGCCAATTCCAGTGATCAATGCCTATGTGCGCTTCACAACAGTCTTTGCTTGGTTGATGCTCTCAGCTGGTATCGCGATTGGTGGGTATTGGGCTTATATTGTCTTGGGATGGGGTGGCTATTGGGCATGGGACCCGGTCGAAACAACATCACTAATACCATGGCTACTATTAACTGCATATTATCATGCAAGACCTATTTTCAGGAAGAATGATGTCTTACGTGACTCATTTCTTGTCATGGCTTATGTCACCGTTATTTTCGCAACATGGGTTACAAGGAGTGGAATTCTGAATTCTGTCCATGGTTTTGGAATTTCCATCGTGAGCTGGACCATGCTTGCGACGCTTCTTTTCACCTTGATACTTGGATCGCTTGTAACTACATATTCTGGTTATCGTGATATGTCTGATGATGAAACTGAAGAAGTATTTGGCTTTTTCAAGGAGAAAGATATTCGATTACTCTCAATCAAAACAGCTTTCATCGGTCTGCTCATAGTAGCAGCAACATCCACAGTTGGTGTCGCATATCCAGCGGTTTTCAATTTGGGCATGGCAATTCTTGATCCTGCCAATCTAGCAGACAATCAAATTGGAATAGGAATTGAGTTCTTTCAATATGGATTCTATGCTGCATGTGTGTTTCTTGTAGGTTCAGCATTCTTCTGCTTGAAATCTAGATTTCTGAACAACCGTGTACGACTAATCATTATGCTTTCTCTATTCACCATTGGTGGCATAATGGCAGGTCTTTCAGTGTTTGGTGGAGCTGGACCTTTGCCCACGAACTTCTGGCCAGCTAACCTACTTGTGTTGCCTGCGGTCGGAGCAATTGCATTTCTTGTAATTGCATTCGTCAGGCAGATGATAGGAAAGGACAAGATTGTGAGTACTCGTGAAATAGGTCGTCTAATGCTTCACCTTGGACTTATCATACTACTTCTAGGTGTCTTCATGAGCGAGCACGTCGTGTATGAAAGTAATGCTGGTTTTGTAGAAAACAGTGTTCAAGAGATTGCGCCAGGCACCTACATTCAAGTGACTGACATCAATTTACAATACTGGGTGAATGAGAGAGATTTCAATATGGTTGTGACATTACAGGTTATTGAAATAGATAGTTCAAATAATAGTATAATAGTAGGAATAGGCTATGCTGTAATCACGGGCAATCCTGATTGGAACATGATAACTCACCAAGTATACCTGCAGACAAACGCATTTCGAGATATATTCATCGCAGTCACTGGTTTTACACTCGTTGCACCAAACATATACCAAGTGACAGTTCATACAAAAATACTTCCTCTCGTGTCTTTCGTTTGGCTGGGTGCATTCTTGATGATCTCAGCAATGCTTCCAATGTTTGGAATTGAAACTCAGGCCCTTCTTAGGGCTTTTAAGGGAAAAGAGAAGGATCTCTATGAAGACATTCCTGAAGACTCTGAGGAACTAGCTGTTGAAAATTAAAGTTCTTGAAAAAGTCGATGTTGGTCGGATTGAATGTCTGACCAACTTTCTTTTTTTCTAGCAAGAAGGGTTTATACCTGTGCCCATCGATTTCTTAGTTGAATCCATGGAGTATACTCTAGTATGAAGATCATATATGATGTCGCAGTGATTGGCGCTGGACCAGCTGGGACATCTGCAGCAGAAGTGACAGCAAGAAATGATCTGCATACTCTCGTTCTTGATCGTCGCCGCAAAGTTGGTGCGCCAGTGCAATGTGGAGAGCTCATTCCTACACCATCAGAGGCACGAAGACTTTTTCCTAACTCGACGAGGATGTCCAAAGCTGTTAATGTACCAGCGGAGTTTATAACAAACCAGACCCAAGTCATAAGACTGATTTCTCCAAACGGAAAATCTTTCGAGTTTCCTTTCGAAGCGAACATTGTTGATAGATCTCGATATGATCAATATCTTGCAGATTCAGCTGAAAATGTTGGTGCTGAGATTCAGTTAGATTCTACGGTAATTAATCGCTCCATAACGAACGAATTGAAAGTCAAAACAAAGAATTCAGTACAAACAATAAACTCAAGGTTAGTTATTGGAGCTGATGGGTCAAAGTCAGTTGTGGCTCGTTCCCTTGGTCCTAGATTCATCCAGCCTGAATCAGATCTAAGCCCAGCACTACAATATGTCATGAGCGATGTTGATATTGATCCAACTATTGTTGAGATGTATTTTGGCAGTTCGATTGCACCAGGAGGATATGCATGGGTCATACCTAAGGGTGAGGGCATAGCCAATATTGGTTTCGGGATGCGACGAAGCATCGGAGGCGATATGACTCCACTGAAGAGGTATATTGAACGGTTTGCATTCAATACTTTGGCTCAAAAAACGAAAAACGCAAAGATACTGCAAAGAGTAGGCGCGATTATCCCTGTTGGTGGCCCACTTAAAACAACTTGGTCAAACAATGTGATACTAGTCGGAGATGCAGCTGGTCATGTGATGGCTTCGAATGGAGGTGGAATTCCGACTGCATTATGCGGTGGTCAGATAGCCGGAGAGAACGTTGTAAACCATTTGACAAAAAATGCTTCTTTGTCCCTTTATGAACGAAAGTGGAGATCTGAATATGGTCTTGAGCTGGAAACTGCACTTCAAGTTCTTAGAGTCGCTGATACAGTCATGCCCTCGGATACATTAACTGATATCTGTATGAATCTTGCTGGAGTTAGATTTCTCGAACCGCTTATTCGATGTCGACTTCCTCTTCCAATATCTCTCGCATCAAAAACGCTTGTTAAAGCTTTGAATTGGTTCCTTTAGTTCCTACAAAATTAGTAGAGGCGGTTCATTGCAAAGTCTGCAAGAAGCGTCAATAATTCTTCATTGGCAAAATTAAGTCCTTGAATTGCACGTTTTGCTGATTCTAAGTATTCCCTTGCGATCTCAGTTGAATATTCAACAGACCTGCCTTCCTTTATTCGTTCAAGAATAAAATCAACATCACCATCGCTTAGTTTCTTCGCGAAATCTTTTCTCTGATCAGGTGAGCAGTTTTCAATCGCGTGAGCTAGAACGAAATTGCTTCTGCTTCCTTTTAAATCGGATAATACTGTCTTACCAGTTCCATTCTGCGTCGCAACTATGTCTAGAATATCATCACGGATTTGAAATGAATATCCCAACATCTCTGCATACCTGACCAACGCTTCCATTTGTTTTTCATTCGCGTGACCTAACATAGCTCCTACCTTTGCAGCAGAAACCATAAACGAGACTGTTTTCATTCTTATGATTTCAAGTGCAGCTTTTGTCGTGTAGGAATGGTCCTTCTTTTGACTCATAAGAAGATCAGCGGCCTCACCTTCACACATTCTAATGCCTCCAGCCGCAACGTATGTAAGAAGCTGAGGAGTTGATCTCTCTCCTATCAATTTGATCGCTAATGCGACCAATAAGTCTCCAGCGATAATTGCCATCTTCCCACCAAATTTCTTATGAGTGGTTTCTACTCCCCGACGCATATTATCCTCATCAACGACATCATCATGGATAAGACTAGCAGTTTGCACGAACTCAGTAGCAACAGCAAATGGTAGAGCATCAATCACTGTTCCGCCTACAGCTTCACAGGAGAGTACCAATAATAATGACCTCAGTCTCTTGCCACCTGCAAGAATTAAATGTCGTGCTGTTTCATAGAGGAGTGCTGGTTCACCATCCTCATCCAGAAGACAACGTTTAATCTCCTCATTTATGAGATTTATTCTAGTGTGTATTTTTTCATTCTCTAACAGGTCAGATGAATATATTGGACTTGTGCTTTCTTCTATTTGGTTGTCGGCATCAAGATTAACAGTTGGTCGTTCTGTCATTAGAAGTGCTCCTAGAATCTCTCATGTTAATTCGTTTGTGCCTTAAAGCAGTTGTCTTATAGATACTTATTTTCTGAATCCATTGAGTAAGTCTTTTGTGCAATGTGCAATGGTTTCAATCCTGTATGTTGTGATAGTCGTGAGCGTAGAAAAACCTTCGAGAATACGAATCTGGATGGCTGAGATGCGTGCTCCTTTTCTAACCGGAGCGATTGTTCCAGTAATTCTAGGAACCTGTGTTGGATGGGCTTCGACA
This sequence comes from Candidatus Thorarchaeota archaeon, assembly GCA_029858305.1. Taxonomy (GTDB): domain Archaea; phylum Asgardarchaeota; class Thorarchaeia; order Thorarchaeales; family Thorarchaeaceae; genus SMTZ1-45. Next base: position 14,426 of record JAOUFI010000003.1, on the reverse strand, counting down.
GGAGTGTTCCTTCTGGATGTTTTCCTGCTGACACTCATAGCTGGAATTTGCGTGCACATTGGATCTAATGTGGCCAATGACTACTTCGACCACAAGAGTGGGACGGACGATATCAACGTGGAGTATGTTCGTCCATTCACTGGGGGGAGCAGGATGATACAGAGAGGTTGGATGTCTCCCCGTGAGGTCTTTGCAGAATCAATCGTGTTCTTCTCAATTGGAGGTGGGATTGGTCTATATCTTGCTTACACAAGGGGCATTGAAGTTCTGATTCTAGGAATCATTGGTGTAGGTTCTGGCTTCTTCTATACTGCTCCACCCCTGAGATTGGTGAACAGAGGGATTGGAGAGATCTTTATTGGTCTCAACTTTGGTGTTCTCATGACTCTTGGTGCTTATTTCGTTCAAACACAAGTTCTTGCTTGGGAGGCTGTTTTTCCTTCAATTCCAATTGCCATACTAATTACAGCGGTTCTATACATCAATGAGTTTCCTGACTATGAAGCCGATAAAGCAGTTGGAAAGCTAACAGTGGTCGTGCGGCTTGGACGCGAACGAGCGGCTAAGGGCTATGTTGTTCTGATGGCTTCACTATATTTGTCAATATTAATTCCAATCATTCTCAATCTTACAGACTGGTATACATTTCTAGGACTAGCAACTGTGCCTGCTGCAGCGCTTGGATGCAAGTATGCATTGAAATACTATGAATACTCGCAACCATTGATTCCCGCCTACGCCTCAACTGTAGCAAATCACTTGTTTACAGGTCTCTTCCTCTCTCTGTCGTACCTGTTAATTGGTCTATCAACGCCTCCATGGTTCGTTGTTATTTTGAGTGTTTTGTGTCTTGCAATATCTCTTGCCTTTTATTATCAAACAGAGCGCCAGGCAAGAAAAGCAGCAAGTGCTGCATCTTCAAGCAATTGAGAATTTAGGAGCTCCGATTCTTCCATCGGTAGAAATTAGTTCCCTTCCAATAGGAGATTGTCTGTGGAACTACTCGAATCGCAATCCTGAGCCCCAAAGGATATCCAGTTCCTAGAAATTCAACATACTTCTCAAGATATTTCACTGTCAGTTCATCATCAATAAGCTCCATCTCTACAAGGAGCGCTCTTCCCTTTACCATTACACCTGAGTTACGAGCTGGTGATTTAGGGTCTCTTTGATCGATAGTAACACTCACTCTTGTATTTCGTCTGATATTTAGCACCTTTTTACTTTCTTTTGAAGTAATAAGATGGATTGTCTTAGAATCATCATCCCAAATATAGAACATAGCCGTTACATGAGGTTCGCAGACTAGGTCAGCCGTACCTAAATACGCAAAGAATCCATCTCGAAGGATGTTCAAGGCATCATCTGGAATCTTAGTTGTCTTCTTGGTGCTATCATAATGAGGCAATCTTAGTGTCATGGTTTCACGCTCGTAGGGTTGTTGGTCTGGCCTCACGCCAGTATGTTATCTTTTCAGGCTCTAGACGTACGATTACCCTGGAGAGGAACGGTTTGTTTCGCCAAGCAGGTGGAAGTTCCTGAGCCTGATCTTCATAAAATTTCATGTACATAGGATATTTCTTAGCAAACATGTTTCTCACTCGAATTAGCCAAAGGCCGTGCAAGAAAAGCTTGAAAAATCCCATAATCGATAGGTCTCCAAGAATCATCCCTTTTCCTCTCAGAAGCACAGCCCTATTCTTCATCGGAAACTTACTATCGCGCATATCAACCAAGACTGCAATCTTGGGATTCTTCTTTATTATTCTGTATTTAGCCGAGGCAACTGATATGGCAAAATACAGGTATTTTCCATCATATACGAAGATTACAGGTGTTACATGCGGTTGTTTCTTTGAACACACACTTACATACGCGAATCCTTCGTTATGCAAAATACTCTCAACATCGGGAGGAAACCAAGGGACGGTTTCCATTGCTAGCAGACTCAAGGTAGAAAGTCCAATTATGCCTGCAAGAAATCCTGCAAGCCCCAGCAATAAGAAATAGGATCGTAGAGTCAAGGGCAAGAGTAGAACTGCGCTGATTCCCCAATACAGATTGATCAAATCGAGGTATTTGAGTGTTCTAACCTCTGAATAAGCAGTATAAGCTAGACCCCTTCGTTTTCTAGCCGCTTGGCTTAATGATATGGATCTTATCGCTGCGAAGAACGTGGTCACTAATGATAGTCCAAGACGGTAACTAATATCCCAAGCTAACACTATAATCAATATAATCAATAGTGGATTTCCGAATCCGTTTCCTAGAAAATATCTGAGATAATCAGTATCAATCCAAAGATACGACATGACTGCGCCAAAGCAAATTATGCCCCCAATGAGTTCTAGCCTTCGATCCAAAAGAATACGACTCTTGTAATCTCTAAGGACTTCAAATTCAATCTCATTCGTTGGATCACGAAGTCTTCTTAGCCATGGAACGATATAGAGACATCCAGAAGACCAAACTACAGTATAGATTATTGCTAGCGAACCAAATACTGCGGCTTCATACGGCATCTGAAAGTAAATGAATGCAAAGACACCGACAGTTTCTACAAGAAGCAATTGTGCGATGACATCATATGTCCGTGGGATCCATCTAAATGGCGGTATTCGGTCTACAATCTCCTCATAGATCCATTTCCTTTGATACCTACTTTGAACCGTCGACTTCCTGTTCATTAGAAATTGTGTATTCTTTTTCTGTTAATAGCTTGTCGAATTGGTTGTTTGTAGCTCAACCATAAATCTCGTCAAGTCCATCCCAAGAGAGACCGAGCGCCTGTGCAGTAAGAACAACTAGGTCCTTCACGGTCTTATTAGAACCAGCTTGAGGAAGTTGATCATGCATAAAGTCAACACAGGAGGGACATCCAGACGACACAATACTTGCATTTGTTGCCTCGATATCTTCTACTTTGAGTCTATTGATTTGATTTGCAAAGTCTGCATCGATTGCTCTTAGGACTCCACCAGAGCCACAACAATAGCAATTGGCCTTATTATGGGGTAGTTCTTCAAAAGTAACTCCTGGAAGATACTCAAGTACCTTTCTAGGTTCTTCATAGAATCCGGCATTTCGGCCAGCATCGCAACCATCATGGTAGGTCACTGTGACATCGAGTGGCGTATTGAAGCCTGTCAATTTGCCTTTATCAAGGAGATCAGCAAGATACTGATAACCATAGACTATTTCAAAACCATGATCTATGCCCAAGAACTCATGATATTCATGAGCCCACATTTTATAGCAACCTGGGCAGTTGGTCACTATCCTCTCAACACCAAGCTCTCTGTACTTCTGAATATTGTGTTCAGCAAGAACTCTCGCCCCTTCGAAGTCTCCTGTCATTATGAGAGGAGCACCGCAGCAGTACTCTTCTTCTCCCAGCACGGTATACTCTTCTTGAATTTTATCGAAGATTAGTGTTGTAGCAATTGTAGCCTGAATGGAAACACCTCGGAATGATGATGCACATCCGAAGAAGAATGCAGTCTTTGCTTTGGTTCCCTGTCTATCCAGTAATTCATCCTCATTTGGAGTCCAGTACGACCAGCCCTCGATTCTATCCATTTGTGCTTGACCTTGAATATTGAAGCTCTTCAAGACAGTGTCTTTAGCCATCTGGAGCTGTTCTGGCCACATGTTGCGCCTTTTGAATTCAGAGCGCATTACTTGGTAGATTTTAACAAAGGGGATATCTACTTGGCAGACTTCCTCGCAGCCTCCACAGAGTGTGCAACCAAAGATTCCATCTCTAAGACCTTCGAGTCCTTCAGATGGTTTTAGCCGACCTTGAATCAAAGCACGGGTCAATAGCATCTTGCCCTTTCCTGAATATGTATCTCGTCGTTTTACCTTGTAGGTTGGACACGCACCATGACCTACCTGACAAAAACTGCATTGGGCACAAGTAAAGGCGTAATCTTGGAGTTCATGTTCTTTCAGAGCTGGAAAATCCATGGTTTAGGTCTCCGAAACTAGTGAATGATTAGAGTGGACCTTTGCAGGGCGCCTTAAAATCTTTCCACTTTGTCTCACAAAATGTCAATGCCCCTATCCTCTATATCGTCTAACTAGAAAATCGGCAATGACAAACGCAAGTACACCAACGCCAATCCAGGTGACAAGTATCATCAAAATTGGCTCCAAGGGTATTTGCGGTACATTGGGATTCTCGGGAGTTGTTGTCTGTGTACTTGTTGTGGGTGTCGTTGGAGATGTTGAGGCTTGGACTAGTACATTCACTTGATCAAGTGCTGAATTAGTACCAATATCGATAACAACAAGCGTATAATTATGAACGCCAAGAGTGAGCCCGTCCACTATAATAACAATTGATTCACTGCTTGAATTCCACAATCCTGATTTAATCGACACTCCATCTCGAAATATCTCATAGCTCATCGGATGCAAATCTGAGGGATTCCAAGTAATTGAGTTTCCAGTATCGCCTTGATTGTAGACAATATCAGCTGGACTATCGATCATGGGTAATGTCCCGTCTTGAACAATGACCATCACCGTATCAGATACACTGCTAGCGCCAATATCAAAGACACGTATCGTATAGTTGTATGTTCCTACTTGATGGCTATCAACTGATACTGTGATTGTTTCCGAAGATGAGTTCCATAGTCCAGAGAATATCAGGACATCCTCTCTGTATATCTCATACCCTGATGGATGTGCATCAGCTGGATTCCATTGAATAGAGAAGCCAGTATCTCCTTCATCGTATGTCACATCTGGAGGGCTATCAATTGTCGGTGCATTACCGTCAGAAACGATAACAAATACGGTGTCGCTTGCAATGTTTCCACCAACATCAGTGACATAGATTGTGAAGTTGTATGATCCAAGGGTCAGGCTATCCACATTGACAGTGATGGATTCAGATGATGAGTTCCATGGACCCGTCTTTAGTTGGACCCCTTCTCTGAGTATTTCATAACTTACTGGGTGAAGGTCTGATGGATTCCATGTTATAGAATAACCTATCACTCCTTCAGCATAGAAGACATCGGATGGACTATCAATAGTTGGTGATGTACCATCAATGACAGTTACCAGCACAGTATCATTCGCAGAGTTCAAGCCGATGTCGAATACAACCAATGTGAAGTTGTGAACACCTAGACCAAGTCCATCAAGTGAAACTGAGATCATTTCCGAAGTTGAATTCCATAAACCGTTTCTGAAAATGACTTGATTTCTGTAGATTTCGTAACTTATCGGATTCAAATCAGATGGATCCCATGTAATTATTTCTCCAGTCTGACCTTCGTCGATTTGTCTATCGACTGGTGTATCAATCGTTGGAAGTGTTGCATCGGATACTGTGACCCATACCGTGTCTAGAACAGAATTACTTCCCACGTCGTATACTAATATTGTGAAATTGTAAGATCCAACAGATAGTCCAGTCACAGATATTGAGATAGTTTCTGATGTTAGGTTCCATAAGCCAGATTTCACAAGAACATCATTTCTAAAGATTTCATAGCTCGCTGGATATGAGTCTGCAGGATCCCAAGTGATTGTTCCTCCTGCTTCACCCTCATTATAATTAATATCACTTGGAGTATCGATTGTTGGAAGTGTGCCATCCATCACATAGACGAACACTGTATCAGTGTCAATGTTTCCATCAACATCCACGACTCTTATTGTGTAATTATAACCTCCAACTAGGTGTCCATCGACTGATATCGAGATAGATTCACCACTAGAGTTCCAGAGACCGGATTTCACTGGAGACCCTTCGAAGTAGATCGTATAACTCACAGGATGCAAGTCTGTTGGAATCCAAGTTAGGGTTCCTCCAGGACTTCCTTCATCGTACGTGATGTCGTTTGGATGATTAAGAACAGGAGGTGTACCATCAACGACAGTGACCCACACTGTATCACTCGCTGTATTGCTGTCTAGGTCAGTAACCAAGGCAGTAAAGTTATACTCGCCCAGAGATAATCCATCGAGTGAAATGCTGATTGTTTCAGCACTTGAGTTCCACGCTCCAGACTTGACGAGAACTCCGTCTTTGTATATTGCATATGAAGAGGGATTGAGGTCTAATGGCTTCCAAATCACTAAAAGACCAGCAGCTCCTTCAGAAATGGTCTGGTTGGTGGGATGATTAATAGTTGGTAAGTCTGCGTTATACACCGTAACAATGACTTCATCAAGTACTATGTTGCCACCGATGTCAACGAGAACAATCGTGTAGTTGTAAGATCCAATAGAAAGCCAGTCAACAGATATGAATATTGTTTCACTCGAAGAGTTCCACATACCCGATTTCACCTGCACGCCCTCTCGCAAAATCTGATAGCTTACTGGATGCAGGTCTGTAGGGGACCAGGTGATTGAATATCCTATGTCACCATCTGGATAGTCAATGTCAGCTGGATGATCAACAATTGGTGGTGTTCCATCATAGACCGTGATAAAAACAGTATCAATAGCTTTTCTTGATGTTGTGTCAAATACAACTATTGTAACATTGTAGACTCCCAATGTGAGTCCATCAACCGAGAATGTGATTGTTTCTGAACTGCTATTCCATGTTCCAGATTTGACAAGTACATGTTCACGATAGATTTGATAAGATGATGGGTGAAGGTCATAAGGACTCCAGGTGATTTGATTACCACTTGATCCCTCAACTACATTTTGGTCAATTGGAGTATCAATTGTAGGATCTGTTGCGTCAACTACAGTGACAAGAACTGAATCTGTTGCTGGATTATGTCCAACATCCTCAACAATAATCAGGTATGTATATGAACCCATTGCGAGACCATCAACTGAAATTGAGATTGACTCACCACTAGAGTTCCAAAGGCCTGATTTTACAGGAACTCCATCTCTGTAGATTGTGTAGTTTTGTGGATTCAGATCTGTCGGGTTCCAAGTAATAGAGTATCCTATTACTCCTTCGTTTAATGTTATATCGATTGGACTATTAATTGTCGGTAGAGTCCCATCAGAAACAATGACCAAAACTAGGTCCGACGCAGTAAGAGATCCGATATCAGTCACCTCCAATACATAACTGTAGTTTCCAACAGCAAGGCCATCAACTATGATGCTGATGGATTCTGCACTCGAGTTCCAGGAACCTGATTTCACTGGTACTGCGTCTTTGTAAATGATATAACTAACCGGATTCAAGTCGGCGGGGTTCCAAGTGATGCTGTATCCTGTATCACCTTCATCATAGGTTACATCTGCAGGATTATCGATTGTGGGGAATGTCCCATCATATACTATGACATACACTGTGTCAGCAATGGTGTTCGTTCCTACGTCTGATACAACAATTGTGTAGTTGTACGTGCCAACTGCGAGGCTATCAACTGAAACAGAAATTGTTTCGATACTAGCATTCCAAGTCCCTGATTTGACAGACACTCCATCTCGATAGATTACGTAACTTGATGGATGGGTATCAGTTGGATCCCATGTTATTGAGTATCCGGAGGAACCCTCGCTGTAAGTCACATTTGCTGGACTGTTAATGCTAGGTGACGTTCCATCGAGAACTGTCACATCTACTTGATCTGATGCCGAGTTTCCAGCTGCATCCCACACAGCAAGAGTGATGTTGTGGGTCCCTAATCCGAGTGAACCAAGCTGTACAGTTATAGTCGATCCATCCCAGGGCCCACTCTGCCATGACACAGAATCATCAAAAACTTGATAGCTGCTTGGATTTGCATCAGACGGGCTCCAGGTAATGTTCTTTGTATTATCTCCTTCATCGATTATCATGTCTATTGGACTGTCGATTGTTGGTGGAGTAGAATCTGAGAGTGTGACCGATACTGTTACATCAAGCTTTTGAGATATTCTTCCTGAATCACCTTGGGACGCGGCTGTCCAGATTCTAAGTGTCCATGTACCAACTGCCAGGGGCGTAAATGTGAACGTGGTAGTTATCTGAACGCTATTCGAGTTTGAATCTCCAGCTCCATTATCGATTACTAGCAACGGGTCTGTGAATGAGAACTGACTGTTATCAGCCCATCCACTATAGACTTTAACAGCCATACTTCCTGTTTGTGGATTTGTATCAAGTGATGCCGCATTAATGATTAACGAGAATTGGTTTCCCACTTTGGCATCGACTGTTCCGGTTGCGTTCGATGAAATCGTCATATGAACCAGGTCGAGGGTATGACATGGTGCACATTCACTGGTTCGACTCGGTTGGCCTGCCGCTGAGTAGGCTCCAGCAATTAAAATGATGAAAACAGAAAGAACAATGGTAATTGTTAGTTTATTAGAGGTCTTCATATTTCAATCACCAGATCGCACTCGAATATTGAATCATCTAAATTACAAAATGAAACGAAAATACACTGCTTATATCTCAGTAAGTAATGAATTGCTATACTCTGAAATTAATATAGCTACATGCTATAACAGACTAAAACCATTTTTGATATCGGTTGAACAGTGTTACCATTTTCCTTTCCTGACAAGAATCTCTGAAATTAGAATACCAACAACTATGATGACTGCCCATGTACCTACAACATGTGTAACTGGTGTAACAAATGCAGGACTAGGGGGTTGACCACTTTTGAGGCCTTTTTAAAGATATTTTGAAAAATTTAGTAAGTTTCAAGACGTAACCACAACATCTCAACAGTGAGTATGAGTGTAGCTTATCATCTTCATGACATTCTATACATCATCTCATTTTGTAAATAACTCCATAGAGCTCTCAGATATTTCGAAGATAAAGTGCTGTTCTTTCAACATAATGAAATCTCAGAAGTATTTTCACTGCCTCGTTAGGTTTTTATCTTACTACTTTCCCAGCCTCAGAATACTAGCGGCTCTGTTCATGAGCTGGAGAGTGGACTCATGGTCCTTAAGCAAATAGCACAAAATGAACTCGAGAAGGTTTTTGGAGACCGCCTGATTACTGCGAAGCATGAACTGATTTTGTTTGGACAAGATGTTGGTTCTCTCCCAAAGCAGGTTGGTTGGCTCATGAACACGAAGGCTGATGCCATAGCACAGCCTCTGACTCCTGAGGAGATACAGACACTCTACGAAATTGCGCGCAAGTACAAGATTCCTCTTGTTCCCCGAGCAGCTGGGACATCTGGTTATGGTGGTGCCATTCCGCGCAAGGGTGGAATCATCGTTGATTTGCGCAGTATGAATAAGATACTCGAAGTTGATAGTGAGAATTTGACTGTCACAGTTGAGCCCGGGATATCATGGGCTAATCTTCAATTCGAGTTGAATAGGCAAGGTCTTGATGTACGATGTTATCCCTCATCTGGTGTATCGGCAACTGTGGGTGGTTGGATTGCCCAAGGTGGCGATGGCATTGGTTCTTTGAAATACGGGAACATCAATAAGAACGTCGTTAAATTAGAAGTTGTTTTGCCAACTGGAAAAATAGTCAAGACGAAAGATCTCGACCTCTTTTGCGATACTGAGGGAATTTTGGGTATAATCACTAAGGCTACTATTAAGATCAAAACTCTAACGCCGATGAAAGTCATAGTTTCCAGCTTTGAAGAGAATTATCAGATGGTCCTTGCGATTGAGAAGATCCTTGAAGATGGACCAATTCCCTACACGATAAAATTCGAAGAATCAAAATACACAGACCTCAAGAAGGCTATCTGGGAGGGCAAGAAGCCATTCCCGATTCCTGCTCACCATTGTTCATTGATGGTTGCATATGAAGGTAATGAGGAAGAGATTGAAGAGGGACTGAGAGTCGTACGCGAAGTCACTGAGATGTATCGTGGACGCGTTTACGATGATGAAGTTGCAGATCATGAATGGCATGAGCGATACTATCCCATGAAGATCAAAAAGAAAGGTCCAACACTAGTTGTCGGTCAGGCATTTGCACCTCTAGAGAACCTTGCCGCAATCCTTGACGACTTTCAATTTGAACAAGCCTCTGCAAGAGCTGGAATTGATGGCTATGTTAACTCGAAGACTGGCGTGACGATGATGGGATACTTTCTGGAGGATGAGCGACGGCACTTCTTCATGCTCTCCTGGTCACAGAGCTTTGTCATATTCAAAATTGCACAACGTCACGGGGGCCATGTGCACTCAACAGGAATCTGGTTTGCAAACTACGCAAATCAGTACTTTGGAAAGCAGCGTTTATCTCGAATTCGAGCTGCGAAGCTAGAATGGGATAAGAAGGAGATTTCGAATCCTGGAAAGATATTTGCTTACTGGCTTCCTTTCATATTAAGAATCGGCAAGTACTTCATGTGGGTCTTCTTCGACCTATTCAGGAATGGTTGGGGCCGAATTGCGCCAATCCTCTTGAAATGGCTGCAGAATGTACCCCCGCTGAAATGGGTGCTTAGATGGGGAAGGGCACATAGTCCTTGGCCAATGCAGTATGGAATAGGATGCTGCATGGTGGATGGTGCCGCAGGAATCGCCCCTCGATGGGACTTTGAGAGGTTCGGAATGCTACCTCTGTTTGGCCCAAGACAGACTGATGTCCTATGGATCTCAGGCTCTCTCACAAAGAAGATGGCACCACGACTCAGGAGAATCTATGAACAGATGCCAGAGCCCAAGTATGTCATTGCCTTCGGTCAATGTGTTGCCTCCGGGGGGCTCTTCTGGGAAGGATACAGCTTGGCAACACCTCCTGACAAAATTGTACCAGTCGATGTCTATCTCCCCGGATGTCCTCCCAAACCCGCGGACTTTATCCGAGCACACCTGATTTTGCAGAACAAGATACGAGCTGGGACGACTCACTGGCAACAAAGATATGAGAATCAAGATGCGATGGGGATGATGCAGTAATGGCAATCCGGCAAGATAGTGATCCATATTGTCTGCTTTGGCTCGGTCTCATTATTCTGACATCATTCATCTTCAACTTTGTATATCTCGGGTTCATGATGCCAGCTTCAGCAATTGTAATTGGAAGTGCCTTCACTCTTCTGGGTGGCGTTTCCATTCTTATGGTCTTCCTATTGATTGGGTACTTCAGACCCGAGAAAGGAAAAGGAAAAAACCTAATGATGTCCCTATCTGTTCTGGCTGGCTTTTTCTTCGTCGTCTTCATTGACCAGTTTGTGACAGCTCTTCCAGCAGCTGGAACCACACTCTATCTATCTGCATGGGGTCTTGGAGGATCAATCCTTACTGCTGCAGGCTTTGCAATAATGCATACTAGTGAAGAGAGCTACTCACCCGGTATCTTGGATACTAGTAAGCTACACTATGGTCCTGAGCCTGAGCCCGAGCCTGAGCCAATTGTGGAAGCTGCGCCTGAAGCCGAGGTAAAATCTGAGGAGTCCAGTGAATCCGCTGATACTCCATCTGAGTCTTCGAACGAATAGACGTAATGACTTATTCGTAAATCCAGTTAAATGCAGCGAATGCAACCAGAAGTCCTAAAGCCATCCATGCGAACAGAATAATTCCCATTATCAAATCAAATAGCACAAAGATGAGATAGGCATGAATACCACCTACTACTCCAGATATCATTGTTAGAGATATCCTACTTGATCGTGTGTTGGCTGCAACGAATCCAAAAGCAGTTGTGATGAGTAGTATGCAACTCATGACAAGGATCCAGTGGAAGAACATGTATTGAGGAGCCAATGTCGTTGTCAAAATATTCCATAAGTAGGCTCCTAATAGAGCCATCCCTAGTAAGAGCGCCAGATAATAGAAGAATGTTCCTTCTTCACCACGGGTCAAATAAATCACCTACAATCGTGGATACATGTATCGAGTTGTTCTTCGAAACCTTGTAGTATATAACTTCTTTGAGCGGTTTCCCGAAGTGTTTTTATCATGCAACTTTTCTAAGCCGGTAAGTTTCAATGTACATTGTAGGCCAAAATCTGTGATGATGCTAAGTTAAGAATCATGAAGATTTATCATCTGGCGGATACGGTCTGGAATGACGGAGACACAGCTAGCGCAGGATGAATCCTATGACTGAAAACAGGAATCTACTCGATATGGCCTATTCCACAGGTATCTTCAATAATCACCGTGTAAGGTCCTGCGCAAGCGTTAGAACAATAGGAATCTTTTCAGAGGATGGTTTCAAACTATGATGCAAACTAGTAGATTGTTTCTAGATTTCATTCCGGTTATAATTTGGGCGCTACTTGCGATGGCTCTTGTCATTATAATGCTACTAGCCTCATGGGTGTTGAGACCGCATGTGCTTCAAAACTCCGAGAAGACTTCAACATACGAATGTGGTGAGGAACCAGTAGGTCCTGCACGCATATCGTATCCGTACAATTATTTCGTTTACACCGTACTGTTTGTCGTCATTGACGTAATGGGAGCGTTCCTTTGGCTGCTATCCTCTTCTACCCTTTTGTGGGCTAATGCAACCAAGTATGAGGTTGTTTGGCAGGTTGTTGTGTTTATTCTCATAGTAATGGGTGGAGTTGGTTTTGTCATGAAAATGATTCCACGCTCATTCCTTGATGGAAAAGAAACTCTAGATGTATACAGGAGAGCTAAAGCTGAACGAGAAAAAGAACAATATCCTACAGGAGGTCATTAATCATGCAAGGATTTGATCCAGCACTCTTTGAACAGATAGAGTTCCTACTCTTGGCAGGCATTGTGCTAGTGCTCGCATATCTTGCTCTAGAGCACAAGGAGATTGTTTACGCCGCATTTTTCTTTGGTTTTATGGCATCATTTGTGGCAGGATTCTTTCTCCTTCTTGAAGCACCTTTCATTGCAGGTATGCAAATCGCAGTGTATACTGGAGGCATCAGTACTCTGATTATCTTTGCAGTTCTACTACTACCAAGAGCACAAGACTCAACTCTTGAAAAGTTCGCCACACCCAGAGCTCGTCAGATCAGCCTTGTTATTGCTGTCGTAGTAACCGTGATGACCGGATTTCTTGCAGTTCTCTTTCCTTGGGCAGAATCCTTCAATGAGGCCTTTGTCAGTATCTCTCAAGATTTGAATGGTCTTGCACAGTGGCTATGGTTTGAGAATGGCATCTATGTGCAGATGATTGCATTGATTATGATTACATCATTAGTTGGTGCTATATCGCTGTTGAGAATGGACAAAGCCGAGCAGCTCGGTGCCATCACAGGAGAGTTCGGAGTAGAAGCTAAACCAGTATTAATTGATGACTTGCAAAGCGCTGAAGATGGGCAGTCTGTCCCTGAACCGAAGGAGGTTGATGAATAATGGTTCCTCTTTCTTGGTATCTAGTACTAGCGTTCATGCTAATTGGTTTAGGTGGATATGGGATGATGGTGAAAAGAAACCTCATCAGAATCCTGATTGGAGCTGAAATAATGGGTAATGGAGTCATGATTGCAATTGTTGCTATTGCTCTGTTTAATCCCGCGTTTTCATTCACTGGTCAGGGACTTATCATCCTTGTAATCTCTGTTGCTGCAGCACATACTGCTCTAGCAATGGTCCTGATGTTGATGTACAACCGCCGATATGGCTCAGTTGACCTCGGTACATCAGTGGAGATGGAGGGTCAATAAATTGTCAGAAACAACCAGCATCACAGCTTCAACTCTCGCAAGACAGATCATCAATAAGCATCCTGAGGTTGCATCAAGACCTTTGGGAGCGAATGAGATCGAGCTTGCAGTGCCTTCCAACATAATTCGTGATATCGTGACCATGATTGATGAGAATGTTCATGACGCTTTGCCCGAGTCAATCTTTGGTATCGATCTTGAAAATGACAAATACGAACTAATCTACATCTTTTGGTCTCACTCCAATCGAATGTTACTGCAGTTGAGAGTTTCTCTGGAAGGAGAGCGACCTGAGATTGATAGTACTTGTGACATCTTTCCAGGTTTTGAATGGCATGAACGAGAAACTCGTGAGATGTTTGGAATCGACTTCAAGAATCATCCCGACCCTCGATTATTGCTTCTCCCAGATGAGCTTGCAGGTGTGTTTCCTCTCCGCAAAAGATTCCAGACTGACCAAAGCAGGCTGGATGAAGCAGGTATCACTCCACCAAAAGCGAGACCAAAGACAGGAGGCGAAAGCGAGTGAGTCCTGACATACTTGATGAAGCAATGGAAATCTGGTTCGGACCACAGCATGTCAGCGCACATGGATGGGCAACAAAACTGACGCTGGTTGGTGACTATGTAGTTGAATGTGATCCGAATGCTGGGTACTTCCATCGTTCTGCTGAGAAGGTTCTAGAATACAAGAACTTCAGGCAGGGAGCACTTGTACTTGAACGGATGTGCATGCTCGAGGCGTTTTTAGCTGAATATCCCTATGTCGCTGCAGTTGAGAAAATAGCTGAACTCGAGGTACCAGAGCGTGCTAAAATCATGAGAACCATCATGATGGAAATGTCTCGTCTCCACAGTATCCAATTTTGGTGGGGTCAGTTCAATGCAGAGCTAGGATTCTTC
>JAOUFI010000100.1 GCA_029858305.1 Candidatus Thorarchaeota archaeon | reverse complement strand
GAGAAACCTCACCCGCGGGATTTGATTTACAAGGGTAGCACACGAGTTCCAAACAGAGATTAGCATGAATTCCTTATTCGAACAAGGGGAAAATGTCACTTCTTCCCCGAATGGAGATGACGAACGAAATCCAAATGCCAAAGTTCAAGGGATATACGGCAGGGCTAGGGGCTAGGGACTAGAGATACTGATTAGTGACCAGTGATTAGAGATTAGAGATTAGAGATTAGAGATTAGATATTAGATATTGGAGATACTGACTACTGGCTACTGCGCAACGAGATTGCCACGGCCCGACAAGTCGGGCCTCGCAATGACACTATGTTACGTGTGCCTACTGGACAAGTACTCAAAGCTGGATCAGTCACAGGGCAAGGGGGTGTCCCTTAGGGACATTGGGGCTGCCGAAGCCTGGCCACGAGGATGTTGGCTCATAGAAAAATCCACTTGGCATTAGGTTCTGGACTGGCACCGCCGATATTCACAACAAGTTCAGCCCGCCTGATAACCTAGCAAAGCCGTAGACCTCGCTCATCGAATCTTCGTGACAGTTTGGCAATCCTACCCTGTTTTTGGGCGTATCAGCCCTAGGGAGTATAAACATACCGGCCAGGGCAAGTAACCCCCTTTGGCAGCTACAACTGGAGGCAATTTCAAAAAATTCACACGCGGAACTGAGCCGAAGATTCTGAGAATCTGGACAGAACAGCGTGCCACCGTTCTGTTCATTCTACGCTGTGAGGCATTCCCGCTAGTTCTCAGACGATGCAGAAAATAATCTCGTAAATGCTTTGCTTACAGGGAATTTAGCAAATGGATTTGGTACAAAATAGAATTTGAAGTCTAGTTCTAAACTACCCAAACTTTCATAATAGGTTACAAGTGTAGCTCCACTAAACCTCGTATTCGTCTCAGGTTGAAAAGCTGATGATACTGCTCGAATATTATCGTTAAGACTTCCCAACATTAAATTACCATCAATCATAAGTAAGTAGGGATTATTATCTGGAGATTGTCTCCTACTTCTCTTGATTTTTGACCTTAGAATTTCCGAGTAATCAATCTTAGGTCCAGATATTGAAACAGAATGACCGTCTACGCCATATAAACTCAACGGGTAACTACATTTATCATTAGTATCCTGCATAATACCCCTCAGTACAAGCTTTATTGTTCTTGGTTGGTAGCTTTCACGTGTTTGAACTCCCACCTCAAGATTCTCGTTGTTGATTATTTTCCCATCTCCTTTTACTTTATTTAGTCTTTGTTGTAATACCTCTCCCAGGTTATGAAGCTCTATGTCTGACAAAGATTTTCTATATCGAATATCTAACTGGTGTGGAACATCAATATAATTGCGTAATATTGATGACATATGGTTATGCTCTTCTGAATAATCGAACTGTGCGGTGTCGACTGTTTTGCACTCTATATAGACTTGCTCTCCTCGATAAGTGACTAGGATGTCTGGCTTCCTGCCAGTAACAGTAATTTGAGGGTCAAAAATAATATCATCGACACCTTTATCCAAAAGATAGCTGCCAACAACCGTTGCAAAGTAGCTTGATTTCACTTGGGTTCTTGCGTACGTACTTATATGACTTTTAAACCCCTCGAAACCCTCTAGTTTTTTTAAGTCTTTACTGAGACGAACGATCCATTGTAATGTTGTAAGGTCATTTATCCTATCAGGAATAATATGCTTTAGTCGTGCACCAAGCACATCTCCCAGATAAGCAATACAACTCTGCAATTGCTCAATACTAAAATTGAGTGATTTCATAATCTCTGTCGAGACCATCACTTGTCTTTGCGCCTTATGCACTATTTTCTTCTTCAAATGGACTACCCTTTGGTTGCCAGTTATATGAATATTATATCTCATTAGGCTACGTAGTATGAATATATTAATAACAGCAAGAGAGGTATTTCGGATATGGTCTATACTACTGCCTTATTTGAAGAGGGGTAAATTGGGACAAGTGAGAAGGGAAGCACCACGCCACTGGTCACCAATTGACTAGACCACTTGCTGGCTCAGTGAAGTTTAAGGATAGGTTGAGACTCCATTTAGAAGGTCACAACACATCAAGAAGCATAGTGAGTGAGTGGAAACATGATCGCCTGTGGAATATAATGAATCAATGGATAGATTTCGTAAGACTTGAAGTCGCCTTCATGAGGTGGAGAAAGAATGCTACAGAATATTGAAGAGAGCAGGAATCTACAGGGACTAGCCCGTGCGAAGAACAGGATCTATACCACAAAGACGATTAAGAATGCCCTTGCGGAGGAAGAACTGTCACAAGGGTGGATCGTAGACAAGCACTACCAAAGAACCACTCGTATTAAGAAGGGAAAACCTCACTATACGCGACTTGAGGATCGCGTATGGTTATTATTGTATAGAATGGGATTTACTCACTTGTCTTCAGCAGCTGGTGCAGTACTTGTTCTTGATCCACAGGCAAATGATAGTCCGAAAACTAAAATAGATGTTGTGGGGCTTGATGATGAGATTGCATTAGCGATCGAATGCAAGTCGTCGGAACGCTTAGGCAGAAGACCACAGTTTCAAGAAGAGCTTGGCAAATTCGCCCTCGTAAGGCAGAGGTTTGCCGCTGCTGCTAATTCCCAATTCAAAAAACATGCGAAAAGACAAGTAGTGTTAGCGATGTTTCTATCCAAAATACATCTCTCTGAAAACGATAAGAAAAGAGCGCGGGAGCACAACATCCTTCTTTTTGATGATCACGATCTGGATTACTACGAAAGGCTGGTTAAGCACACTGGGATTGCTGCCAAATATCAATTGTTTTGCGAAATGCTGCCAAAGAAATCTGTTCCAGGACTAGAAATAAAGTTGCCCGCAATAAGAACTAGAATCGGGGGAGCATGGTGTTATTCATTCTGCATCTCTCCAGCATATCTTCTAAAAATAGCCTATGTCTCACATCGCCTGAAAGGAAAAGGTGCTGACATTGACACCTACCAACGAATGGTTAAGAAGAGAAGACTAGATAGAATTCGGGAATACATTAGCGATGGCGGCATATTTCCCACAAACATCGTAATCAACCTCGACAAGAAGCGTCTGGAATTTCATAGAATAGGTCAAGATGCAAGGAGTAAGTATGGCGACGAAAGAGGTGTTTTTGGCTGGTTAACAATCCGTCCTTCCTACAAATCAGCATGGATCATTGATGGACAACACAGACTATTAGCCTACTCAGGGCATGAAAAAGCTGAAAAAGACCTACTACCAGTATTAGCATTTGAAGCTCTAAAACCAAGTCAGCAAGCCAATCTATTTGTCGAGATCAATTCAAAACAGAAAGCAGTCAGGAAATCACTATTAGATGAGCTTTTTGCCGAACTAAAGTGGGACTCTGACGACCCGAAAGACAGAGTAGCTGCAATTATTTCAAAAACATACCAACGTCTAAATATTGATCCAGAGTCGGCTCTATACGGAAAAATCATGCCCGTGGATTCAACGAAAGACGCCATAAGATGCATTTCATTAACGAGCTTATGTGGTGCTACAGAAAAGTGTAACTTCTACATACACAAGACTAGACGCGACCACGTTCTGGAGTATGGTGCATTCTGGCAAGGTGATAGCCAAGCAACACTAAGAAGAACGACATATATCATTGATAATTGGCTGAACTTGATAAAGGGTAAGACGTCTGATTGGTGGTCTAAAGGTGCAGGTGAGGGTGGTGGACTCTCTATGAATGAAGGCGTGATGACTCTCATACGCGTACTCGGAACCATAATAGACTTCCTTGAGGGACAAAATGTGAAACTCATTGAGCTTGATAACGAGGATCTGTTTGAATGCGTGAAGCGCTATGGTGCAGCATTGGGTGACTATTTAAGTGGAATGTCGGAAGATGATAGAAACGAATTCCGTAGATTCAGAGCGGAGCAAGGTATAAAAGCTAGGGTAAGGCGTTGTCAGAAAGGTATTCGTGATCGAATACCTGATTTCAATCCTACTGGGTTGGATAAATTCCTAGAAGAAGAAAAGGCACAGACTAATAAGAAGGCAAGGGAGATCGTTGAGTATATCGAAGTGACTCTGCAACGCCTAGTACTAGAGGAATTACAGCGCGAATTTGGTCCAGACCAATCACAGTGGTGGGTTCTGGGCATACCTAAGCAAATACGTATCGAAGCAACAAATCGTTGGGAAGAGGATAATCGCTCTCGCGGAGAGCAGTGGCATTATCTTGACTTAATAGATTATAGAAGAATTGCCTCAGCTAATTGGACGGTTTTTCAAGATCTACTAGGTTATGGTAAAGGAAGCAAGGATAGAAGAACACACTGGATGAAATATGTGAGTGACATACGAAACGCACTGGCTCACTTTTCGTCTGGAGTATCTGTATCAATTGATCAGCTGAACCAGTTGCAGGAATATAGACAGTGGCTAAAGAGCAAGATATCTGGAGAATCAAACTTCGAAGAGCAGGAACAGACGCAAGATATGGAAGAGGAATCTGTAGTCGCCGATGAAGAATCAGATCAAACATAGTACCAGGACTCAGGCTGGAGCTCTCTAGTAAGCATATGATATACCGCCGAAAATCGCCCAAGCGAGTGCTTCTCGTCGAACCAGAATACAAATTGAAATACCCCCCTCTGGGATTAATGAAAATATCCACTTATCACAAAATGCGCGGAGATGAAGTTGTATTTCATAAGGGTACGAATGCTTCAATTAGGGATCAGAACTGGGATACTATCTATATCACAACGCTTTTTACCTTTATGTGGAAATCGACGATTGAAACCATAAGGTTCTATCAGAGAAACACGACTAATACCAAGGATATTAGAGTTGGCGGAATACTTGCCTCACTTCTACAAGCTGACGTGGAAGCAGAAACAGGCATTCGTCCTCATTTTGGACTGTGGGAAAAGGTAGATAAACTGACGCCAGACTATGACCTTGCCAACGGGATGTATGAATATTACAGGAACAATGCTAGCTTTGCCTATATGACCAGGGGTTGTCCAAATCGTTGTTCATTCTGTGCGGTATCAAAGTTGGAGCCAGAGTATGTCGATTTTATCCCTTTAAGACGCCAATTAAGCTCGAACAAAAAGGATCTGATTCTCTTGGACAACAACGTGCTAGCTTCAAAAGACTTCTCACAGATTATCAATGAAATAAAGGAATGCGGCTTTGCAAGAGGCGCTATGTACGGGAATGCCCACCGAGTTGTGGATTTTAATCAGGGGCTTGATGCAAGGTTGCTAACAGAAGAGAAGATGGAACTTCTGAGTCAATTACCCATAGATCCATTAAGAATAGCCTTTGATGACATAAAGCTGAAGAAGCTATATACGGAGAAGGTAAGACTAGCACATAGATATGGGCTGAAGTATTTGTCAAATTACGTCTTGTTCAACTACAGAGATACACCTGAGGATCTGTACGAGAGACTACGAATAAATATTGAACTGAATGCAGAATTAGGTCTTAGTATTTTTTCCTTTCCCATGCGATACATCCCTCTGGATGCAAAAGACAGAACGTACATTAGTACAAAATGGAATTCAACACAGTTGCGAGGTGTTCAATGCATTTTACATGCTACACGCGGCGTTGTCGGACCAAGGAAGCCATTCTTTGAACGAGCATTCGGGAAGACTGCCGACGAATTCAAATACATAATAGAGCAACCAGAAGAGACTATTTTCCACCGTGAGAATATGAAGCCATATCAGAAGTAAGCTAGACGCAGCCAACAAGAGAACGGAGAGACTCTAGCTCTTGGCTTTTGGGTTAGACGTCCAAGGGGTAAAACAGAAAGCAACATGACTAAGAAACAGATCCTGACCTTCCTCAACGAAAAGATGCAGGAAGTATATAAGTTAGAGACACTGCCACCTAATAATAGTGAGTTGCCGAGATGGTGCAATGAAATTGAAATGTTTCTGCATAAGATCTTTGGTAAGGATTCTATTGAGTATGAGACATTCAGGGAGGCTGGGATATTGCGAGGTCTGGTGGAAGATAGATACACTCAATACCGCAAGGCTTTGAAAAGTAGAGAAACTGCGTTGGCGGCAATAATCAAGACTCACGAAAAACTTGAGGATGAAGAACCTTTGGAAGAGAGAGAATTAGTATTACCTATTGAATTATTCGATGCAATGCGCTTTCACCCAAAAGTCATTGAAGCCAGCAGAGATCTCTTTGAGGATGGGCACTACAGAGATGCCATACTACGGGCATTCATCGAAGTCAATAATTTCGTCAAGGCAAAAACAAGGCTAGAACTAGATAACAGGGACCTTATGTCAAAGGTTTTTAGACTAGGGAATCCCGTCATCAAATTAAATGAACTCAAGACTCAGTCAGAAAAAGATGAGCAGGAAGGCTTCATGTTCCTATTTATGGGAGCTATGGTTGGGATAAGAAACCCAAAAGCTCACGACAATATCGTTCAGAGTGACCCGTTGAGAGCTCTTGAGTACCTAGCATTGGCAAGTCTGTTGATCAAGAGAGCAGAGGAAGGGGTATGCCAAACTGAGTGAATGACACCCACTACTGCGGGGAATAGAATCCTCAATGTAATCCAACCTCTATGATATATTCTAGGGCAATGGAGGAGCGCAGACGATGAATAACATTCAACAGGAACTTGAGACGGTGTGTCAAGAGCTTGATGAGTACTACTATCTCAGACGCGAAGTGATAGTAAATCATGAAGAGCTGACGAAAAAACAGACTGCAAGAGCCTACGAATTACATGATTTGCTTGCGGCTAAGGTAGGTGCGTTCAAGAACTTGATATCGGATGCGACCGGAATACCTCAGACGGGGCAGGAGGATCTATGGATGCACGCTATGAGTTACATACCAACTCCGCTTGTCGTGAGTTCACTTGACCAAATCATACAGGCAACATCGCTTGCACTTGGCAAGATTAAGAGAGACATCGAACTCGGAAAAAGAGGTGCCCAAACAGGCGAGCTGTTAAGCCTGTCGAGCCCATCTGGTTCAGAATCGTCGGAGGTCCTGACCGCAACAGAGGGCTGGAAAGCAATTGAAGGGGGATTCGGCATCACAAGAAGGCGTTTTGGAAGAAGGATAAGCTTCGTTTCAGACCCTTTCAAAAGGGTCATAATATTCCGCGACGTTGCCCAGGCATTTGTCCTTGCATCCTCAGGTTTCTCGAAGCCAGCTGTGATTCTTGCAGGTGGTGTGATAGAAGAGCTCCTGAGGCTGTACTTGGCGCACAAGGGCGTGAAGCCAACCAGTGATACCTTCGATGGGTACGTTCAGACGTGTGGACAAGAGGGATTGCTCAAAGCGGGCATCTCCCGTCTGTCTGATTCAGTGAGGCACTTCAGGAATCTTGTGCACCTGTCGAAGGAAGAGACCGCAAGACATACAATCTCAAAGTCAACTGCAATCGGTGCAGTCTCATCCATCTTCACCATCGCCAATGATTTCTGACAAAAAAACTAGACACAGCTAAATCCCTCAGCTCTCAATTGACACCCACTACTCCGGTGGATAGAATTAGTCTGTTTTCCCAATTCGTTTACTATGTTCTTTGATTCTTAGCCTTGCTTTACCTCCTTCCTTGCAGACGATTTCTACTACTTCTGATGCGTGTACTTGCGCTTCACGAGACATGAAATCAAATGATGTGACGGAGCCTTCATGCCAGTCGCTCAGTGAATTATACATATCTTCAACATCGTCAATTAGTTGTCTAACCTTTCCAAATGGCAACGATGTATCTCTTGAGACCGCCTTGTCATGATGTGCGAGCCGTTGGTCACGATGACTCTTTAGGTGACTAAGTAACTCGTCATTACTAGTAATCTTGCTTTCCAGGTTCTGCAAGTCATTTTCTTTGGCATAAGGAACAAGGAGTCTTGGGTTATTCTTCGCTGCAGAAAGCAAGTTGTAAAAGCTCACTGTTCGAGGGTCTCGGTCAAAAACCTTAGCAAATTGCAGGAGAGCCATTTGCTTTAAGGAGAGTTGCGCTGGTAGGAAGAAACCCCGGTAACGGCTTAGCGCACGGGCTGAACGGTCATTAAGATCTGCTATTCCATGCCAAGCCGAAAGGTAGGCAATACCATTGATTATCATATCTCGTAGTTCGTCTAATTGTCTCTTGAAGTCCTGTTGTTCCATTGGATGCCTCTCAAATGTCATGACTGGTAAACAAGAGAAGGGGGTGCCGTTAGCTTAGCTTCAGCAGCGCGGCTTTACGTTATCTTTTACCCAGCCTACTATCTTGTCAAGAGAGCTGCCGGGCAAGAATATTTCCTTGATTCCCAGCTTCTTAAGCTTGGGGATGTCTTCTTCG
>JAOUFI010000099.1 GCA_029858305.1 Candidatus Thorarchaeota archaeon | reverse complement strand
TTCAATCTCACTTCTTCTTCAGGCTGCACTTCTCCCCGCGACACTTGCCCCAAATCCAGTCATTTTCAAATTACGGGGAGGCACTGATGTGAATTGGAGTCCCCCCATAGATTACATGAGAGAGGTATTCGCTCGTGTACTGGCCAAACTCGGTCCATCGATAGAGATTCAACAAGTTCGTCGTGGGCATTACCCGCGGGGAGGTGGAGAAGTGCTTTGTCAAGTTTACCCAGTTCAGCACCTGAATAATATCAAATCACTTGATTTTGGGAAGTTGAGAGAAATTTCGGGGATATCACATTGTGTACGTCTGCCTGCACATATCGCAGAACGCCAAGCGACTTCAGCTATGGAGGTAATAAGTGACAAGCTTGGAATCGAGGCGGTTATCCATACAGAGTCGTATTCCCAGGATAATGATCCTCATTTTAGTCCTGGGAGTGGCATTGTACTTTGGGCAAAATCTGAGAACAGCTCTGTGTTGGGAACGGATAGACTTGGTGAGAAGGGAGAGAGAGCAGAACTAGTGGGTGCAAAAGCGGCATTACATCTTGTCAACGAGATATCAACTGGAAAAGCAGTGGACTCTCATTTATGTGATATGCTAGTACCATATCTAGCAATTGCAGATGGAACGAGTGAGATTGGAGTAACGGAGATCACCTCGCATTTGATAACTAATGTTTGGACCATCGAGAAGATTCTTGGGACAAGAATAGAAATCGAGGGAGATATTGGAGATTCCGGAGTCCTGAGGGTATTTGGGCAGGGACTACTCTCCTGAGAGAGTCTTCAGATAGTCATCGACAGACTCTTTCATTGATTTCAGGTCAACCTCTTCTAGAGCATCATGTAGAAGCCGGTCTACACCAATCTGGTCGACAGCTACAATCTCGTATGCATTCGGAAGCCGAGCCCTTGCTATCTCAAGCTGGTTGTCAGGAGTAATGTCAATCTTATTGAGTGCAATGAGGATAGGGTTGAGTGGAAACATCCGTTGTACTTCAGTGAGCAGATTCATCTGTTGATTAAATGTCCACCCACATGCCTCGGAGGGATCAATCATGAAAATTATCACATTTGCCAAATATTTCAAGGCTGCAACCGCTTGGAGCTCTATGTCATTTCGTTCACTCATGGGTCTATCTAGAATCCCTGGAGTGTCTACAATCTGGACACTTTGATTCCCGACCTTTAGATGGCCTATGATTAACTTCCGTGTAGTGAAGGGATAGTATGCTATTTCAGGCTCCGCTGTAGAAACCATCTTTACCAGTGTAGATTTACCTACATTGGGGAATCCTGCACACACAATTGAGGGAATGTTAGGTGCGATTCCAGGAAGTTTTGAGAGGATTTTCTTCGCCTCAATAATGAAATCCAGATTGGGTGCTGTTGCTCGTAGTATAGAAGAGATTCTGCCCTTTGCAGCACTCCGGGTCTTCTTCATTTGACGAAAATCATTAGTTAATTTCAAAGCCATGACGTGCTTGTCTGTAATCTCATCTATGGGAGGAATGCAGTTGTGAACTGCGCCAAGGGATTGTTTGAGTTTGTCTACTCCTACAAGAATTCCAGTGAGTTCGAGATAGAAGGGGTTGAGTCTATCAATAGAGGGGAACTCCTCAACTACCTGAGTGAGCTTTTCCTTCACTTGTTTGGAGAACTCTTGTAACCTTGCAATCTCACGTATCCTCGATCGTTCTTCTCGTTTCATACGGAGAGAACTCTTCATGCTCAGTCGCGATGATTTGTTGTGAGCGAACACGATAATCTCCTCTGCAGTCATGATTGTTGGAATACTGGCAAAGGGATTTAATCGGCGCAATTCAAGTCACTCCAGAATCTATAATTAAGGACAGTTCACAAACGTTTTAAAACGAGTGGACGTGACCAAGTTAGACGGACTCTTATTTGGAGGCGCATTAACTATGTCATTTCCTACTGGTGCCACTGTTGTGGGCATAAAATGCACTGATGGTGTGGTAGTCGCTACTGATAGTCGAATCAGCTGGGGTACTCTCATTCTCAGTGAGAAAGGAATCAAAGCCTTTAAGCTGACAGATTCAATCGTGTTGGCATCTGCTGGACTCGTATCTGATTATCAGATGCTCGTGAATAGACTACAGGCCCAGATTAAATTATACGAACTAAATCAAAAGAAGCCTATCACTGTAAAAGCGCTTGCCAAGATGATCTCGAACACACTCTATTCTATTAGAATGACGCCTCTCTATGTTCAGACTGTTGTTATTGGAATGGATCCATCAGGTCCACAGATGTACTCACTGGACATGGGTGGTTCTTTGATACCGGAAGACATTACAGCTACGGGTACTGGAGACAGAATGGCGTATGGTGTTCTTGAGAATTATTACAAACCCGATATTACTGTCAAAGAGGCTGAGGAAATAGCGATAAAAGCTGTCAAGGCAGGCATCGCAAGGGACATTCAGTCTGGCGGTGACATCAGGATTATGAGTGTGACCGTAGACGGAGTCACAGAACGCGTCATCAGCTGAAGCGTGTGCATCAATTGTGTCCACATTCTCTCCTCTTCAGAACACATCCTTCTTCTCGGTATAGCGTAGCCGCTCTTATCGGGGTACTTGAAACAGACCCTCGGCTTTTAGACCTAGAAATCAGAGCGCCCATTACTCTAACAGACGAGGATATTCAGAGGAGTGTCAAAGAGGGGTCAGCAATAATTGCTCACTCCGTGATGAGCACGCAGACAAAGAGAATATACGAAGAGGTCAAACGTGTAAGAGAAAAGTATGGAAATAGAGTCACCCTAGTGGGTGGTGGCCCTCATGCAAGCGCGCGACCGAAAGAATTGTTGTCAGTTGGTTTTGATTATGTCGTGATCGGAGAGGGAGAGCATACCTTCCCCGAATTAGTTGCAAAGCTCCTTTCTGGAGAAGACCCACTCGTAATTCCAGGAGTTGTCGGAAGAGACTCGGAAGTTTGGCCACAACCACGAGATATCCCTATCGTGAACTTGGACAAATACCCTCCTTTCGCCTTAGGGAATAATATTGTAGGACCCATTGAGGTCACACGGGGATGTCCATTCCAGTGCAAGTTCTGCTGTACACCATTTCTAACAGGATGTAAAGTAAGACACAGATCTGTTGCATCAATTACCAAGTGGCTTGCCTTAGCTGTAGAGAGAAGTGGGTATACTAGGGCGTGGTTTCTCTCCCCTAATGCACTCTCATATGGAGGTAGAGGAATGAAGGCAGAACCTGAGAAATTGGAAACTCTTCTGCGGGAGAGTACCAAGGTAGAAGGACTCAATGAGGTGTTTTTCGGCTCATTTCCCTCAGAGGTTAGACCAGAGTTTGTGACTCAACCAATCCTAGAGATGTTGAGGAGCTATGTAGCAAACACATCTGTGCAAATCGGACTACAATCAAGCAGTGATAGAATATTGGCTCTAGCAAATCGGCATCATAATGTAGAACAAGGTATGAGAGCTGTAAGGATTGCGCTTGATTCAGGTTTTACACCGCATGTTGATATGATATTTGGACTTCCTGGAGAAACCAAGAAAGAACTTCATGAGAGTATCGAGCTATGCTACACATTGGTCGATATGGGCGCAAAGACCCACGGACATGTATTCATGCCTTTACCTGGAAGTGCCTATGAGAAGATGCCTCCTGGACAATTGGATTCAGAGAGCAGACGGCGGTTGGGTGATCTTTCAAGACGAAAGAAGATGACAGGTGCATGGAGCACACAGGAAGGATTGGCTGAATTCCTTTGGTCACAAAATAGGGATTCAAAGAATAAGAATGAACCTTGCTAAATGCTCATAAGACATCTGGCAAAACAACCTTCGAACCAAATTGAGCTATGACATGCCTGAAGAGCTTAAAACAAAGCTCGAAAAGCAGGGGTATCACCTACTTGGTAAGAGGGGAGCATACAAGGCATGCCAATGGCAAAAGAAGTCCCTTTTACAGGGGGATGTCTGCTACAAAGAGAAATTCTATGGTATAGCATCACATCGTTGCGTGCAGATGGCTCCAGTCGTAGACAAATGTACTCAGAGTTGCCAGTTCTGCTGGCGAGTCACACCGAATGATGTAGGGGTTTCATGGAATCAAGTAGATGTATCAATGGAAGATATTGATCCAGTTGAAGAATTGATGGATGCCGTCCTCATGGCTAATCTAAGATCTCTCGGAGGATACAACCCTAACGCAGGAGCAAATGTACCCATGACAAAGTATCTGGAAGCGAGAGAGCCAAAACATGTGGCCATCTCGCTTGCTGGCGAGCCAACACTTCATCCACTCATCAGTGATTTGATTGATGAAATTCATAGCAGGAATATGACCTCATTCTTAGTGACTAATGGAACACGACCGGATGTGATTCAGGAAATGTCAGAGCCCACCCAACTCTATGTGACACTTGCAGCCCCAAACGAAGACATCTACAGGAGGCTCTGCAGACCAGGAGTTGTGAGTGGGTGGAATAATATCCTTGAAAGTCAGGATGTGCTACAAACTCTGAGCTGCCGAACGGTGAACAGATTGACAATGGTCGCAGATGAGAATATGAATGACCCGCGGGCCTATTCTGATTTAGTCTTGAGAGGAGAGCCAGACTTTGTGGAGATTAAAGGGTATATGTTCCTTGGTTCATCAAGAGGACGTCTTGGAAGTGCCAATGCCCCTTCTCATAGAGAAATAAGAGCGTTCTCCAAGAAACTAGCAGACTTGACAGGGTACTACATTGCTGGTGAGCAAACTGAGAGTAGAGTTGTACTTTTGTCCCAAAATAAACACATAAAGAAGCTACAAGTAAGTTGATGGTGAATAGATATGGAGTTTTCAACAATTCTTCAGGACTTAAGAGATGAGATTGATATTGATGATAAGATCCGAGAGAAGACTCTTCCATTCAGCAGAGAAGCTGTAAGAAAATGCAGTGAATCTATCAAGAAGACACACAAAGGACTGTATGACGAGGCACGAATACTGATTTCTGAAGTGCACCAAATCATTGAACATACTGAACTTGATATATCTGGTAGTGATTTTATGGCGAAATCTAGATCTCTAGATGTGGCATATCAGGAACTAGCAGAGGCTGCAAATCTCTTATCTATCATAGAGCGGGGCGAATTCACATCCCATCATGAATATGGGATACCATCAAGACCTTACCTCACAGGTTTGGCAGATGTTATTGGAGAACTAAGGAGAGCTGCACTAGACTTCTTACGACACGATGATGTTACGAGAGCTGAGAAAGTTCTAGGTTTCATGGATGAGATTCTAGAGGGGCTCCAGACATTCGACTACCCAAACGCGTTAATACCGGACCTCAGAAGAAAGTGCGATGTAGGGAGATCCTTGGTAGAACGGACACGAGGGGACCTTACGAGAGCAGTCGGACAGAGCAGACTTGTCAAAGAGCTTTCAGATTTTGAAAAGCGAATGAAGAATGGTCAATAAGAGTAACATTCACCGAGAGGAATAATGATGATAACACCTGATATATGGTTCACTTTGTACTCCCTAGCAAACAAGGGTGCAATTCATAACAAGACTGTTCTTACAACGAGTGAATTGGGAGATCTAATGAATGTCAGTCAGCAGACGGCTTCACGACGTATTGCACTCTGTGTAGAAGCGGGATATCTTCTTAGAATACACACTGCAGATGGCATGCTTCTTCAGCTGACTAATACGGGAAGAGATGAACTTCTTCGTGTTTTTTCAAATCTGGAGGTGGCATTCACTCCTAGACAAGACAATATTGTCATAGAGGGACGTCTTGTCACAGGACTAGGAGAGGGTGCGTACTATGTGGATGTATACGCTTCAAAACTAAGAGAGGCACTTGGTTTCAAGCCACACTTAGGCACATTGAATGTGAAAGTGACTGATGATGACTCTCGGCGAGCTATCGGTAGGATGAAGAACACACCTCCACTTGTAGTCACTGGATTTCGTCACAAGGGGCGCACGTTTGGTGACGTCATCTGCTATCGAGTAAGGGTGAATAACGAGATTGAAGCAGCAGTTGTTATGGCTCAAAGAACGCATCATAGCGAAGATATTCTTGAAGTCGTAGCACCGGTTGATATCAGAAAGACATTGAATGTAGAAGATGACTCCAAGATAACATTGACCGTCATACCTCTTCATATGGCTACATAGTGAGTTTTGAGGGAGTCCAGCTGTTTAGATTGAGGTCATTTCATACTTCCTGAACCGTATTTGCCTGTCAGTGGAACAAATGCAACTCCACCCCAATTTCTATGAGATATATTTCCACTTTCATCTTTTTTAATCATCAACAATTCTTGAAAAAGACCGCGACCACCAATAGGAATGAGCATTATACCTCCGGGCATAAGTTGATCAATAAGAGGTTTAGGTACCTCGGGAGCTGCTGCCGCCACAAGAATCCGGTCAAAAGGTGCATACTCGGGAAGACCTAGACCACCATCACCATGAATGAGTGTGACTCTATCAGAGTATCCTGTACGCTCTAGATTACTTCTGGCAAAATCGATAAGTCCCTTGACAATCTCGACAGTATAAACATGCCCTGGTGTCAATGATTCTGCGGGTGCAATCATCTCAGCACATAATGCAGCATGATAGCCAGATCCTGCTCCAATCTCCAATACCCTATGACCTTGTTTGAGCTTTAAACCTTCACACATTATTACACACATATGAGGAGCAGAAATAGTTTGGCCAAGACCAATTGAGAGAGGTGTATCACGATAGGCGTATTGTCTATTTGATGGATGAACAAATTCCTCTCTGGGTACGGTTCGCATTGCACGTTCCATCTCGTTTGTTGAAAGGTAACCGCTGTTTCGCAAACGACGTATCAAATCATCCACTGCATTCTTGTACTGGTCCCTGGACATACAAATCATAGAAAAAGATGACACGCATTCATAAAAGCATTGAGAGAGAGTCCTAAATCATGTATTATGTCCCATTCAAAGCCTTTGGGCATGAGAATGTCATTGGAAGGCATAAGACCACTGTAGAGATCACATCAGAGAATTTTCTCACGCACCAAGGTACATGTATTGTAGGTACTCGAGCAACGCAAACACTTGCTGGGCTCGATTCTGTAATAAAGAAACTAGTCACTTTAGAAAGCACTAAGATAGTGCTTGAAATGGAAGTGAATGGTATTATTGAACGGGTTACTGGTTCTGGAGGCCCCTGCCTGACTTATTCTGATTCTGTAAGCATGGTCGCTAGAACGA
Source organism: Candidatus Thorarchaeota archaeon (assembly GCA_029858305.1). Classification (GTDB taxonomy): domain Archaea; phylum Asgardarchaeota; class Thorarchaeia; order Thorarchaeales; family Thorarchaeaceae; genus SMTZ1-45. Next base: position 1,115 of record JAOUFI010000099.1, on the reverse strand, counting down.
GTTCATATCAATGTGGGAGAACACTCATGATACATGCTGATAAAGCAGCCTCAGATTTGAGAGAGGATTTTGTCAACAATCTAAAAGACAATAGAGCTGTGATGAACTGTGCACTGTATTTCATTAATCAATAATTATGTCAGCAACCATCTGGTATTCATACGGGGCACTATCTCGCACTCTTCTGATTGTAGAAAACTGCTTCACTGAGCGACCAGTTCGTCTGATTAAACTACCAACTTTCTCCTTCATGGTACTCTCTGGTGTGTCACCCCCAATGAAATCATAGTAGTGAATAGTACCCTTGGATTTCAAAATACTACATGCGTCGGAAACAAACTCGGATGCACCCGATGGATGATTCATTATTACCCGGTCCACTTTCAGTTCAACGTTCTTTGCATATTCATGAGCGTTGGCAACTACTGGAAGTATCGATCCGATGAGTTTGTTGAGAGTCATACTCTCTCTCAATAGCTCAATTGCGGAGGGATTGATGTCGATAGCAATCACTTCAACCTGTTTCTGACGAGCTATTTGGATTGCAAAGGGACCAACTCCACAGAACATGTCTACAACAATCTCACCAGTTTCCACAAGATGCGCGATTCTGTTATGTTCCTCAAGAAGCCGCGGACTGAAGTATGCCTTTTCAATATCAACTGCGAGGCGGCATCCATACTCTGTATGAATGGTCTTTGTACATTTTTCCCCAGAGAGAAAATCATAGTTTCGAGTGCGTGTTGTCCCAGATATAGCTCCGCTCTTGGCAAGAATGGTCCTGAAATTCCTGTGAAGATCATGAAAGGTTTCACCGATTAGTTTAGAGTGTTGTACAAGCTCATCAGGAATCTCCAGAACTGCAATATCGCCTATCAGGTCATAGGCTCTCGGAAGAAGTAGCAGTTCATCAGATGTGAGCTTACCCTCCAACGCTTCAGTCAGAGTACTTGGTCCTTTGACGTTATTCTCAAAATATCTCTTTCCTGTTTTCAAAGGAGTGTCAGTGAGGTGTAGCTTAATTTGATTGAGAGAAACTTCTGTGACAGTTGGGAGGTAGAGTATTCCATCTTCTGAGATGATTTTATACTCGCTGTCAAGCAGGTCAAAATCTG
>JAOUFI010000098.1 GCA_029858305.1 Candidatus Thorarchaeota archaeon | reverse complement strand
TTGTGGTGAGCGTCTCCATTGTCCTCGCCAGTGCGATTATGCTTGTAGCGACTGGTAGGTTCATGTGGTACAAGCTCCTCAAGCCATCGCTTATAGTCTTCATGCAGCCCACTCTCATTATCATTGATAAAGACACTCGCAGTTATGTGCATGGCATTTACTAGACAGAGCCCTTCACGAACATTGCTCTCCACAACAGCATCCTGCACTTGTGGAGTGATGTACACAAAGTCCATCCGTGCAGGAACGTTGAAAGTCAGGTATTTTGTATGGCTTCTCATAGCATCTTCAAGGGTTGACTCAGTAAAAACATTACCAAGCCTGGTTGTCAGAAGCAAGAAGAGAAGCATACGTACATTCATCGTGAGCAAGGAGTGTCTTTGTGCAAATCATTATATCGTTAGATAATGTATAATTCAATGGGGATGTTCGTGCAGCAAAGCAGTTTCTTCACCGTAAATCTATTGATCTTTCTTTTGTTCCTGAGCGCGGCAGTTTTCATCACTGCCTTAAGATTCATTGCTATCAAGAGATACCAAAGTAAACGAAGAAATGTTGAAGCCAAATCAGCTCTTGGTTCGTTAGGAGATCGTCTTTCTAATACACCTTTTATGTCATACAATGTCATCCATCCAGTATTATACATACTGGCTTTCACTTCGGGTATGCTACTTCTGGAAGATGAATTCAGTTATGGGAGTATCCAACTCTCGGGAGCTATTGTTCTGAGTGCGATTCTACTTGTGATGGCTGCTTACTTCGCATTCACTGTAGGAGGGCGTATGCATTGGCGAATTGGCAGGATAGAGGCGGACTATCACGCATTCGAAGATGAAGCTTGGGTTCTGCAAATACATCTCGCAGAGTTGAAACATGATACGCAGAGCTCGAACAAATTCCGTGCAAAGGTGGCTAAACGAGTCATAGATAATCTGATGGTTAAGGAGAATACAACGGGCGATGCAGTTCGGCTGATTATGTCTTCTCCTGAACAACTTCAAGATGTTCAAAAGGGCAGAACTATTCCTAATCCTTTGAAATATTTCAAATTCTCACTATTGCTATTTGGAGCAATAGCTATCACTGTTGTCATCGGTGCGTTAGGTGTCAGTGTCGGAGGACCTTCAGGATATGATATCGCAGTAAAGACGTTTCCGCTCACTCTTGTATTGACTGTAGCCCTAGTATGCTGTGTATGTCTTGAGGGAAGTTCAGCTAATGAGAGGCGACGCAAGTCTCAATATCGCCTTCCGTGAAGTTCTAAAATAAACAGATTGATGAAAATCTGACCATCCTATTCTCATCTGGACAGATTTAAATCACGTAATGTCATCGAAAGGAGTCTATTAGAGTTAGTTATGTAAGGGTGGAATTACGTGCCAAAGACACCTGAGAAACGCACTACTTCAAGAAGCCTTGTCATCTTAGTGCTTATACTCGTTGGGACAAACATTGCGACAATCTATTACTTCCAAGTCTTGAATCAAGGAGTGCCTTTCCAAGATGTTCCACTCGACATAGCCGATATTGTGGGAGAGAACGCTGCAGCATATATAGGACAGACTCTCACTCTTTCGGGCTACCTAATTCTCGCAGCAGGGCATCCACTTCTTGTTTCAAATCCGCTATACTTCATGAACAACTCACTCAGTTCGAAAAACTGCGTACTGGTCACGGAGAGTAGTACTGCAGATCTGCAGGGGCTTGTAGGACAACAGGTTCACGTGAAAGGAGTTGTTGAATGGGCGGATCAGCCAACACAGCTTCTGGGATTGAGCTATCTCAGTCACAAAGCTGTTGATAGCGCATCAATGGCAATCCCAGGTTGTAATGACACAATTCTGGCACCAATAGGGCTTGCAAATTTCACACCAGTTATCGATCCGCTTCCGCAGAAGTATGCAATTCTGTACAGTGGAGGAATAGATTCTCATTGGGGATACTATAGGTACTGGAACGATCTCATCTGGATGTATCTCCTCCTGCTTCTAAATGGCTACGACTCGGACAACATATACGTGATCTATAATGATGGCATTGGTGAGACAGAGATAATGCCAGTGGACTATCCTGCCACTCATGACTCGATGGACACAGTCTTTGGTATTCTCAGTTCCGAGATGGGGACTTCTGACTCTCTGTTCTTCTTCTCAACAAATCATGGAGAATATCATGGCATATGCACGTGGGAGGCACTTGATCCGGATCCCTTGAACCAGACTGAGATTCAAGCTTGGTTTAACTCAATCACCTGCAACTACACTGTGATTGTAATGGAGCAGTGTGTTTCAGGGAAATTTGTTCCATACCTCAGTGCGCCGGATAGGGTTGTCATGACAGCCTGTGGTGATGATGCTTCGTCATACTCATGTGATACCGAAGGTCCATGGAACGAGTTTGTCTTTCATTTCATGACTGCCCTGTTTCAACACTACATCAATGGCGACAGCACTCCAGTATGGGCAGATGTCAATGATGATGGAAAGATATCAATGGCTGAAGCTTTTGGATACGCTGCAGCTATGGACAGTCGCATTGAAACTCCACTCTATGATGACAATGGTGATGGTATTCCAAGTTATCTTGGTAATATCGTTGGCACAGATGCGATTTTTGGGAACAGCATTTTCCTGTGAGAAGGAACACTGCAATAGGAATGACTTGTCTACTCGCCTAGTTCTTGTGCAAACCGCTGACCGAATTCGCGAGCCTTAGCAGGTTCTGCCTCATTTAAGGGGCCCTCATAGCCATCGACCAATGATGTCAAGTCCTCTGAGAAGAACTTGGCACCTTTTGCTTTCTTCATTAGCAGGTCCCTTATCTGCCCAGCAGCTTTGCCCTTGTGTCCAGGAGCCTGATAGGTATCAAAGGCAGCGACCAATTTTCCATCAAGTCCCATCTTTGCAGCCTTTTTCACAGCACCCTTTATGCCACTGGTTGCCCGGAATGCATGAATTGGAGCACCAAAGAGAGCAGCATCAAAGTTTGAGAGATCCTGATCACCAACCATCTTGATGTTGATGACACTCACCTCCGCAGCGCCTGTTGCCTGAATCCCAGTACCTATCTCTCTGGCAAGTTGTTCAGTGTTTCCGAATTTTGAATCAAATACTATTAGAACGCGCTTCATAATCGTGACCACACTTGTTGATGGATGTAATTGTTCAGCTTTGTAATAAAACTTGGTGAAAATGAGATTGCTTTCAGATATGAAAATGGAAAACACTGACAACGAGAGACCTCCTAGCTTAGATGAATAAGGAGAAACGGATAGTAAGATTCTTCATTACGTTTCTAATCCGCCGAGGAAAATTCTTGGACATGAGAAAATGAGGATAGCAAAAATCGCATCAATATATTCAATATTCGTTGGAATTGCCATGCTTGGTCTTTGGATTATGCTCCTATCCACAAATCAAGTGCCTGAGCTCATAAGCGAACCTTACCGAATAACAGCTCACATACTAGCTGAAATTGCCACTGCTGCGTTCTTATTTATCAGTGGATTCGGACTGTTTAGGAAAAAGACTTGGGGAATGAAGGTATTTCTATTTGCTCAGGGAGCATTGTTTTACACGCTCATTGCTAGTTCCGGATATTATGTTCAGCTTGGAGTTTTACCGATTGTAGCAATGTTCATCATTTTAATGGTACTTACAATGATTTTCTTGGGACAAGCAATTCTGAAACAGGATGAATTTGAAGTAAATAACAAATAGACTACTATCATGGAGATAGAATTAGATTAGAGCTGATTGCCAAATGTGATCTGTAAAACTGGGTAGACAAACAGCAGCAGTAACTACTGATAGACCTCAAACCGTACGTTAAGTTCTCCAATCTTCCACCAAATCTCCTGAAGATATTGAACAAAGCCTCGTGTTACCTTGTCCCTCTTGAATGCATCATCGTGCGTGCAATCGAACTCTTTGGTGATACACTTGACACATAGAGAGCAGTCAGACTTGATTACTATTGACTTCACGAAATCTATTGACCGAATGTAGCTGAGAGCATTGAGTATAGCCATTAGTTTCATCTGAATGTCTGTGGTGCCAAGCGTCTCGCCACTATCCGAATATATCGGCTCGCTACCGGATTTCATTGTGTCGTTGATTGTGTAGGACCACTTCCCTGCTCCAGCCACACATGAACCACATGTGATAATCTCAAAAGACATCTTCAAACTCAGTTCCATTTCAGTCCTATACCCATGCACGGGCTTTGTAGAGATTGAAGCCAATCTTGAGAGCCCTGCTTATTTGCTTCTCGAGTTTGGTATCCAACTCCTTAATGTGAAAACAAGACTTGCCTTTAAGCAATTTCAATAAATCCGGTTCGAAAACTTCCTTAAGATCTGTATCTGTGTAGATGGGCATGTAATAAAATCCAACATATTTACTCTGAATTATTAATCCAGCAAAATAGATCTCTTTCCGTTTTCTGCCAGCAATCTCAATATTCTTGATTGACCAGAGATCGTACTTGCTATCCAAATCGAACTTGGGGGTGAAGGGACCCTCGTATGCTTTTAGGATAGCCTTGAGCCGTTGGAAAATGTGCGTGAGATGTTCTTGCATATAGAGAACAATTAGAGTTCCTACTTAATTCTTTCAATGTAGTAAAAAAAGGTCAGGGCTATCCTCCAGTTGCATGGAGGATAGCAGAATGAGCATTATGATCAATGAAGAATCTATGGCTTGATTGCTTTCTTGATCTTGGTCATAGTCTCAGGCGGCACTGTTTTCATATTATGAGCAGATGCAGCATGAGTGGAAATTTTCTTCATGAGTTCGTCTTGTGTCTTAGCTGTTGCTTCGAACGCACATTTTAGTCCGATATCCTTGCATTTGAATGAGGGCATAAATTAAACCTCGGAACACATTGTGAGAAGTTGCTCTTAAGATATATGATGCGTATCTAAACAATTAGATGTTGTTTATACTAATTCTAGATTATACTAAACAATTTGCTTCGATATAATAAAGATAACAGAGCGAAATAATAGCATTGAATCATCATCATAAAGATACTACTCAGAACTCCTCCTTTCCAAAGCGCCAGATTGCTATAAGTAGAAGTACTATCAGGACAATCAGAGTCGATATAACTGGACTAATAGAGGTGATTGGTAATCCCTGCATTAGGTCTCTTGCTACAAAAGACAAGGTCCATGGGGTATAGGCACCAATTCCTGACAAGTCAAAAGCGTTCACAAAAAAGAGACTGACAGATGCAGGTCCCGCCACCGGGCCAACTGAATTGAAGACAGTCCCCAGACAGACACAGAGGAAATGGACGAATGTATACCAAAGTATCATCGGACCAAGTCCTAGGAGAAATGATCCCAGGGGGATGGCACCAACGATGAGGTATATGATTGAGAACACTATGAGTCCTGGAATTAAAACCAAAGATACACTATAGGAAACCACACCTACAAACATCTTAGCGAGGACAAAGGCAGTCCTAGACACAGGTTTGGAGAGCACCCATGCTGCTGTCCCACGTTCCTTCTCTTCAAGAACTGAGCTGGTTGAGAAGATGATGATAGCAATTGCTGGAAAGATTGAACCAAAGATTGTGAATAGCATCAGACCTGTGGTGATTCGCTCTTCTGGAGTGCTGGCTGGATCAGCAGTCCCCACAAGCATGAGAGTGACACCGCCTAGAATGAGTCCCCAGAACATTGCCTGTGTGAACCATGTCCTTGTTCCGAACCACTGAGACAGTTCTCTTCGTACGAGGTTTCCAAAACCCAGATGCCAGCCGGATGATCGAATAGGTGTTAGTTCACTCTGCATCTTTTTTCTCCTCCACAAGTCTGAGAAATACCTCTTCCAATTCATACTTTCTCCGACCAAACTCTGTGACAGTCACAGTCTTGTCGCTGAGGACAGATCGTAGCATATCCTTCTTCGCTTTTGTTTCATCCTCAACAGTGACAACAAGATGGGCGGAATCATCCTCAGTCCTAGTTGTTACAGCGGTCACATAAGGCAAGTTCTTTAGATGGCTCTCTACTTTACTGTAATCACCTTCAATGGTCAAGACATAGGCAACACCATCAGTCCCTGAGAGAAGTTGGTTAATGGGAGCCTGTGCTACAAGAGTGCCCTTGTTGATGATAGCAACAGTATCGCTCACCCTTTGAACATCATCAAGGATATGAGTCGAATAGAATATGGTAGTTGTCTTCTGCAATTGCTCCATCAGGTCAAGAACCTCCTCTCTTCCCTGGGGGTCCAATCCAGATGCTGGTTCATCAAGAATCAACAGTTCAGGAGAGTTGATGAGGGCTTGAGCGATTCCTAGCCGCTGTGTTTCACCGCCAGAGTAGCCCTTGATGGCACGATCTGCCTTCTCCTCAAGGTCGACAAGAGTCAAGAGCTCTTGGATGCGTTTTTCAATCGCTTCCTTTGGTCCATTATAGTAGAAATGTGCTGCAAACCGAAGAGTTTCTCGGGCAGTCATATAATCATAGAATCGGGGATGTTGAGCTAGATAACCAATGCGTCCACGGATATCATTGCTCTGGCGAGTAATATCAATTCCAAAGATATAGCCTCCACCCTCAGAGGGACTAGTCAAGCCAAGAAGAAGTTTAATCGCTGTTGTCTTCCCTGCACCATTTGGTCCAAGGAAAGCAAAGATTGAATTCTTTGGAACTCTGAGGTCCAAGGATCTCAGTGCCCAGAGATCGCCATAGGCTTTACTTAGACCCTGGGTTTCGATGGCAAACTGACTCATATCTATTCCCCTTGTGAGTGAAATTCAGAGGGTGACAGCAAATCCTGTAAATAATCTTAGTGCTACGGCATAAGTTGTATGACGAACTCTTTATCATGACATATGTGATTCAGCCAAGAACTATATCTATAATCTGTCCAGATGCATTCAGTCGGATTCAGTTTCATCCTCTTCTAGATCTACATCGAACTTGCCTTTCCTAGTCACTGTGACAGAACACATACCCTTAGAGAGAGGATGAACCAGAAGCATCTGATTCTCGCTGTCATATGTTGTCTTTGCGTTTACGCTGTCGACTACAAAACCAGCAGGGAATTGGATATGTGGGATATAGAGAATAGAAGGCACTGAGGTGGTTGAATCACTATCAAACTCGATACGAAAAGTACCACCTTTTATGTCAAACTCCATTGAACGTGGAGTTCCTGCTATCTTTAGAAATCGGGGTCGACAGAAGCCCTGTATCGCCCTTGCACCACTGTCAATGAGCAATGGATCTGTCTGTTGGTCCTTACTGAAGATAGAGAAGTCCTCCAAATTCCAGTGGTCGCCCCAGGTGTTATCATTATCAGGTGTGTAGTTCCAATGAAATGCGTGCAGTAGGTTCTTGTCAAGACTTTGGTAGTAGATGTTCAGAGCCTGAATATGTGTCTTCCATGCACCAACAGGGTCTTTCCTGAACTCCTCATAGGCTTTCTTTTTGTCCAAGTCGAAACAGAGAGTGATTTCGCCAATGATTGTTGGAGTTTCCCCTGTGAGCTTTCTGGTGAAGAGCTTGAGTGCTTCAAGTTGTTCCACGAACATCCTTCGTATCCTGCCGCCACCAATGACTGTTGTCCCCTTCATAATGTCATAGCTTGCCTTCCCCATGAATCGTTTCATGCCCATGGTTGCTACATCGAACCAATGAGGTGCATGTATGGAGTTCGGAGGGATATCGAACTCTCTCACAAGCCCTTTCAATACAGGTTCGAAGGGAGCCTGTACGAAGAGCAGCGATTCTGGGAATACCTCTCTGATTCTGTCAGCATAAGAGAAGAAGAAGGGAGAGAGATGCTCTTGGTAGAAGTCAGTGTCCATGAAGTGCTCATTCCGAAAGATTTGGGAATTTCCATTCTCGTCAGTTGACCAGATGCCTTCGTTCTTCCAGATATCCTTCGAAGCATCAAGCCACACTGACACCCTATCTGGATTTATTAAATCACGTCGGGTCTCCTTGATACCAAGGCGCTTCACCTCACGGAATGATATCTCGCGGGGGTAGCCAGACGCAGTGAGCATGGCATCAATGGGCGTATAGGCATGTCCTAGGACCTCACCCAAATCGGAGTTTGAGCCATCCACGAGACTCCCAATCCATCCTTGGTTTGGTTCATTGATAGGTTCAAACCCAAGAATACAATCAATATCTCGGACTCGTCTGGCTACCTGCACAAGAGCATTAGTATAATGCTCTTGTAGATACAATTGAGCATTCACTCCATTCACTGCGCATGAAGGGGCAAACTTCACTCCACCAAAGAAGAGAGTCCACATAGTACAAGATGCAAATGCGACTCGATTCTGGCTCCAGCTCAATGGTCCGAAAGCCTTGGGATCATCTGGGTCATACCGATGCTGCATGAGAGTGGCAGCAC
>JAOUFI010000097.1 GCA_029858305.1 Candidatus Thorarchaeota archaeon | reverse complement strand
CACTAGTCTTCATCGCTTTAAAGCAGCCAATAATGCAATCTGATCTTGTTGCACAGAGAGGAACACATTGCTATGATCATGTAAAAGAATTAATTGAGAAGAAATTCGTTGATACCGTGCCAGAGGGTAGGTCAAAGCTCTTGACAACAACCCCTCTCTTTGCAGATTACTTTGGTCTTGAGAGTGATAGAGTGAAATTAAAAGCACAACTTAAATTCAAGATGAAGAAGATACTCGAAGACCAAAGGGAAACTGAAGAATCAGCAGCCCAGGAGTTACTTTAGCAGACACGGGGTACTGGCTCGCCATATGGCACCTGAATTACCTTTCTTCCGCCGATAGTTGTTTTCATGAGAACTCTAGGCGTACCCTTCCGGACTGTTCCAACAGCCTGAGCATTTCTTGTGGCTGGATACTTTTGAAGAGCTGATAGAATGCTGTCTGTGTAGCTAGAAGCCACAGTCATTACTACTCGGCCCTCACTACTCATATGTAGTGGATTCAATCCAAGAACATCGCAGAGAGATTGAACAGCAGGACGTACAGGTATTTTTGCTTCATTGAGTTCCATCTCCACTTTGGATTTGGATGTGATTTCATTCAATGCAACTGCGGTTCCACCTCTTGTGGGATCTTTCATTGCATGTACGCCTCCAACTTTCAGACAGTCTCGAATTGGTTCCCAGAGGGGAGCTACATCACTAGTCAAGTCAGTTTCGAATTCCAGACCCTCACGATGTGCTAGAAGAACCGTACCGTGATCACCAATTGGCCCTGAAATAATGACATCGTCTCCCGATTGAGCGCCGCTGTCTGATATTGGTTGGTCGAGATATACCTCACCAATTCCTGTTGTGGACATAACCAATCCTTCGAGTGTTCCTGGTGGCATTACCTTTGTATCTCCCGCAATCATAGCAATTCCAAGGGGTTCAATAATCGAATTCAATGATTGGAGAATGGTCCTAAGAGTTTCAATTTCCATGCCCTCTTCAACAATGACTGTATTTGTCATTGCCACTGGTCGTGCGCCCATCACCGCTAGATCGTTCACTGTTCCACACGCAGATAGAGTGCCAAGATTGCCACCAGGGAAAAAGATTGGGTACACAGTATGTGCATCAGTACATACTATAAGATCACTCTTATCAACTCTTAGCGTTGCCCCATCATCCATTTCATCAAGACCGATTGTTCCAATCTTTCTATGGCCAAAGGATGGAATGATGACCTCCTCTAGTAGTCGCTGCATTATCTTTCCACCAGCTCCATGAGCTGACTCAATCTTGGGCATTTGTCATTCTCCAACAGTGTTATGTGTTAAGTCAATCTTCAAACGTATTTGAAGGGGACTGTTCGGACGTCATGAGAAAATTAGAAGTTAGCCACTAAGCAAGATTTAAAACCACTCAACATGGTGCGTCACTGAACATACAAAGAGGTAGTCCAAAATGGCCATCTGGCACACAAGGTCCAATCGTACAAATACAGGTTCTCGATTAAAGCGATTCAGAAGCAAGAAGAAGTATGAGATGGGCCGTACTCCTACTGAGACCCTTATGGGCGAAACAAAGAGGAAGAAGATCGATAGTAAGGGCAAGTCAAAGAAAAGCCCAGCTTTCAGAATTCAATATGTCAACGTGACCGACCAAAATAAGGGTGTCACATTTCGTGCAGAGATTCAGGATGTTGAGATGAACCCCGCAAACATGGACTATCAGCGGAGAAAAGTCATAACAAGAGGCACGATTATCAAGACAACCAAAGGCCGAGCAAAGGTCACAAGCCGCCCCGGACAGGACGGTATCCTCAACGCGACTCTAATTTAATCAGATTCCATTTGGCCCCAGCATATACTTCGGTCAGGCAGAGGGGCTCATTATTTCGGCCTCAATATTCGTGATGATGAAGTCTTTTCCTCCAGTTATCTGTGTAGCACTACTCCCACATTTTGGACATTTCATCGGCGCAAAGACTGCAATTTGAGGAGGGAGGTCGGGATCAATCTCTGAATCACCATCAAAACCGCAACTATTGCATTTCAACTGACCCTTGACACTTTTGATGCGAAGATCTGCTCCCTCAAGCATAGTATTCTTACTTGCAATCTCGAAGTTGAAAATCAATTGTTCTGGGATAAGGAAGGTGAACTCACCAAGTTCAACATTGACAACCTTAATCTTTGTTGCATTATTGCTTTTTGCAGCTTCTAAGGCTGTATCAACAATTGCGCAGGCAGCAGAAAACTCGTGCAATTCTTCACATCCAAGTGATTAACTCGCGCCGTCTGTTAAGGCATTTCTGTTCTGGCAGATAACTCCCCGACACTTTATATGAACTGGTGTTGAAAGCAATAACTATCTTTTGGAAACGGGAGAGATAGGGTTTTGTCCAAGTCCGCTCGACCCCCTAAGAAGGGTGACTCAGCAAAGAAATCTACTACCAAGTCTAGCTCTACTAAGGCAAAATCCTCAAAGAAACCAACTGCCAAGAAAAAAACCGAAAAAAAACCAGCGGTCAAAAAAACGAGCGAGAAGAAAGCAACGTCTAAGATAACAAAGAAGGCGAAAGCCAAAAAGAAATCTCCTAGTATAGATGATGATCATATACTCAGAGAACTTGAGAAAGAATTACAGAATAGTGATGAGCAGGTCTGTCTTGGTGCTTTGGAACGATTGAGTCAGTTGAAAGATCCAAGGGCAACGGATGTATTAATCAAAGGTCTTACTGATTCTCGGCACATGGTGCGAATTCATGCTGCGGCACAGCTAGGAGAGAGAAAGGATCCAAAAGCTGTTGATGCATTGATTGGTTCGCTCAACGACGAGTCTGTTTTTGTCAGGCAGACAGTAGCTGGAGCCCTTGAAAATATAGGCGGAGTAAAGGCTAAGAAGGCTATCGCAAGATCTGAGGGAGAAGGCGTACTTCTTGATGATCTGCCAGAGGGGCGACGATTGGAAGATTGATATAATTTGTACATGACTATGACATAGCTCAGCTTATATTATTCGAGCTGCCGTACTATCCTTGTAATCTGAACCCATGAGCTGACAAATATGGAATACGATGATGAATTAACAAAGATAGAGACTGCGATAAAGGACTTAGACCTTGACTATATGCGTGGATGGGTATCAGAGGATGAGTATAGAACCAAGATGACCAGACTCCAACAAAAGCTGAAAGAGGCTGGAGGAGGAGCGCAGGAATCTCCAATTGTTTCAAAAATAGGTCCAACGGATCTAAAAGCTGCAAAACTACATCCTCCCTCTGTTGAGAAAAAGGCCACAGTAGATCCCGTCACTGCAGTCAAGAGAGCAGTTCAATCGATGAGAAAAATCCCTATCGAGAAAATCTCTCAAGAGTCAGGTGTTTCGGCTCATAATGTTACGAAGATACTAGGAGACCTCCTTGACGGACGTGAATTATCGGGTAGGATAGATCACGACTCAGGAGATTTCATTTTAGGAACTGGTACAGGACCTGCACCGAAAACTATCCATGGTTGTCCGTATTGCAGAACTGAGTTGGAACGGGTTGCAGTCAAGGGAGAAACAGTCACATGTTCCGTGTGTAGAGAGTCGTTCATAGTTACTTAGCATAATTACATCAAGGTGATATACCCACATGGACCTGCTTGAAGCGTGTCTGCATGCTAACGGTAGGGAGGCTGTAAAAGCCGTCAGATCGTTATTACCCTCTGTTAGGACCTCGGCCATTTGGGCGATTATAATGCATGCTGCGGCTTGGCACGAAGAACGTACCTTTGATACATCGCATGCTACAATTTCAGTATATACAACCCATAGAATGATTGAGAGCCTTGGAAGGCATGCAACACTTGTATCTGAGAAACCAATTGCAAAGCGTGTAATTGATCTTCCTGATGATCAAACGACTAGTCTTCAAGAGATGTTGGTAGAGCGGTTGGCATACCATATTGCAGATACGGACCATTGGCGCCTAGAACAGGGACCGAGGTATGATATTGAAACGAGGCTGGATTCAAGGGGAAATGCAGTACAAGTGTATGTACAGTCCATAAGAGAGAGAGTACAGATGAGCGCGCTTAAGGCTGCTGCAGTACTCGGTGCGAGAGCAGACCAGATAATGCTTATCCGTGCAACTGCTTCGATAGCTGCAGAAGAGCCGGACAAACTCGGTCACACATTCATTATGCCCATGTCTTTAGTGACTGAACTACCTGCGTCTGAATATACCAGACCACATATCGCATCATTATGGCACCTCACAGAGTTCCTAGTAAGAAAGGTACCATCCAAGGTAGCAGATGAATTCGGAATGGATGATAAGATAGGTAAATTTGCGAAACCTACTGAACTGTCATCGAACAGCAATCTTTTCATGAATGCAGTAGTTAACTATGGAACTTTGGGACATAATGCAATATTTGCTCACAGAATATCTGAAGCAGCCAGACTAGGACTGGTGAACGGAGAAACAATACAGAGGTTGTTGTTAAAGCTCCAGCGGAATATTGGAAAAGAGTTAGAGAACGCTGAAGACATGTCTTTCGATAATCTTGTGAAGAAGCTATCAGGCGTAGATTGGAGTGTGCTTCCTACAGAGATAAGCCTACCAAGCTCAAGGAAGGTCAGTGAGTGGTTCGTTGCTGAACATGGTGATTTATGGGATTCAATGCATAATCTCACATCATCTGTATTTGAGAATATGATAATGGACTCCACAAAGCAAGACTGGCCTATTATCAGAGCCATGCAATATACTATGGCGGCCATCAGAGGGGATATAGAAGAGCCACACCCTTTGATCTTCACTCAAGCTGTTTGGGGGTTGGTTGATAATGGGCTTGTACCAGAATCCCTTGCAGCATTACAGGTTCATAGACTGCTCAGAGAACAAATGAAAGACAAGTAAAGAGAGAGGGGGAGAAAGCACTCTCCCACTCAAATTGAGGATGGATTATTTATCACCCTTTTTGTAAGACTCTGCGAGGAGGTCAGGAATGTAGCGCACCTTCATGTTCTCCTCCTTCATCATATCGTTGATTTGGATGGTACAGAAGGGACATTCGGTTGTGACCATGTCCGCCCCTGTTGCGAGAATATACTCTTTTTTGGTGTTGGCTATCTTTTGTGATAACACTCGTTGACCAGCACGAACGCCACCGCCTGCACCGCAGCACCGATTCTTCATCGGGTCATCAATGTATTTGACTCCAGGAATCATCTTCAGAAGCTCAACTGGTTGGTCTACCACACCTTGACCACGACCTAAATGGCATGGCTCATGGTATGTGACTTTAAGGTCAATCCTACCCTTTGGTGGGATTATGTTCTCCTTTCCAATCACATCCATCAGATACTCTGCAAGGTCATAGACTTTGAATTTTGGTGGTTCGCCTCGCTTTTCTTCAATAAGGGGTCTATGATCCTCGCGGAGGGTCTTTCCGCAACCAGCACAAGCTACCACGACTGTATCAAGGTTGTATTTTTCCATAATGCGTTCAAAGATTTCAGTGACCCGCTCAACAGCAGCATGAGCTGTATTGAGATCACCAGTTCTAAATGCTGGACTAGCACAACACCACTGTTCCTTGGGGACAATAACATCAATGTTGTTACGATTTAAGACTTCAATCAGAGCTCTCCCTGTATTCTGCATTCTGTAATCGATGAGGCATCCTGTGAAGAAAGCAACCCTACCGCGTGG
Source organism: Candidatus Thorarchaeota archaeon (assembly GCA_029858305.1). Lineage (GTDB taxonomy): Archaea > Asgardarchaeota > Thorarchaeia > Thorarchaeales > Thorarchaeaceae > SMTZ1-45. The sequence goes on along the minus strand of JAOUFI010000097.1, from coordinate 2,715 downwards.
TTTCTCAACCAGAAATTCCTCAGAAGGTAACTCACTCAGAAGAGACTTGTCTTTCTCAGGCACAGAACGACCGGTTGCGTTAATCTCGTCAATGAAACCCTGCTGGCCTTCAGCAAGAGGATATCCAGCTTCAACAGCTTTTGCTCTGAGAAGTTCTACAGCAAGAGCGGGTATCTTGATGCTTTTCGGACATATATCCTCACACATCTTACAAGTCGTACAGGTATAGACCATCTCGTTCATTGCCATAGCAACACGATCTTCTACATCTCGTGGGTCAAGTTCCAATCGAGCAATCTGCCGAATAATCATAGGACCAGGATAGTCCCAAGTCTCATGGACGATGGGGCAATTTGATAGGCAGGCACTGCATTCTATGCACTTCCGAATCTCACGGAGCTTCTCAATCTGCTCGGAGTGAATAATCTCAGGATGCTGAGCAGGTTTATCACGTGCCACATATGGCCTGATTCTGCGAAGACGGTAGGTTACTTGAGATATGTCAGTCACAAGGTCTTTGATAACAGGCATTTTCTCAAGTGGTTCAAGCACAAGTTTTGCACCTGGCTCAACCTTGGTCCTGCAGGCAATTCGTGCAGTCTTATTGACTCTTACAGCACACGAACCGCATTGGCCGCCTCTGCATTCCCATCGGAAAGCTAGACTCGAATCGTATTTGTCTTGAATGAATAGTAAAGCATCAAGAACTGTCATCCCAGGTTCGTACTCAACATCAAACTCCTGAAAATAGGGTTCATCATCATTATCAGGATTGTATCTGAACACACTTGTTTTGAATGTCATTGTCATTATGTCAGCCTCCTCATGGTGGTGTAATCTGGGTAATACGTAGATCTTCCTTTTGCAGGTGCATCTTGCCATTCTTTCCTTTCCGAATCACAATGTTGTAGTAACCTTTGTCCTTTGGATCAGCGTCCACACGGAAGTGCGCACCTCTGCTGCCCTTTCTCATCGCTGCAGCCTCAGCCACCATCCTCGCAGTCGTGACCATATGGGCAAACTCTATTGCTTGATGCCAGCCAGGATTGAACCTCTTTACAGGAACATCAACCTTGATGTTGGGGACCACTTCCTCTTCTATTCGACGGAGCTCTTTGACTGCATACTGCATATCATCCTCCTTTCGAAAGATTTGCACCTTTTCCCACATGAGTTCTGTGAGTTCACTCCTTGCATCCGAGGGAGATATTCCTTCTTTTCGGTTGAGCATTGCTTCAAGGCGTTCAAACTCTTTCACAATCTCCTCCCGATTCACACCAAGATGTTTTTTGTTCTTGGCAAACTTGGCAGCATTCTCTCCAGAAATTGCACCAAATACCTGAGTGTCTGCCAGAGCATTTCCTCCGAGTCTGTTCCCACCGTGAACTCCCCCAGTACACTCACCAGCTGCATACAGTCCCGGAATTGTTGTGCCTGCATGTTCGTCGATTCGTATGCCACCCATAAAGTGGTGAGCAGTAGGAGATACCTGCATAGGTTCATTACGAATGTCAACACCAGCATCTTCGAATTGTTCGACCATGCTCTCAAGACGAAAGTCAACAATTGATTTTGGCAGGTGGGCAATACTCAGATAGACTCCGCCATCAGGAGATCCTCTTCCCTCTAAGACCTCAGTCATAATTGACCTTGCAACTTGGTCGCGTCCTGCTAGCTCCATCACTTCTGGATAATACCGGTTCATGAAACGCTCACCTTTGTTATTGAAGAGTATCCCACCTTCACCTCTAACTGCCTCTGTGACTAGTCTGCCCTTTGCGGACTCTGGTTTGACCATTCCAGTTGGGTGAAACTGAACCATCTCCATGTCAATCATTTCGCATCCAGCTTCATAGGCCATGCCATAACCATCACCTACATCCAGTTGTGCATTACTTGTGACCTTGAAAATGCGTCCTGCACCACCTGTAGCCATCACCACAGATTTTGCGCGGAAGACAAGAAAATCACCATATTTCAAATCCACTGCGCACACGCCTGAGATTGTTCCATCAGTGACTAGAAGCTTTGTTGCAAAGACCTCATCAAATACTCGTACGGAGGTCTTCCTTATTCCCTCAGTCAAGGTGACCATAATTTCTGATCCTGTCCTATCAGAAGCATATGCGGTTCTCCGCCAGGTCTGCTTTCCAAAGGGTCTTTGAGCTATCTTGCCCTCTGGAGTTCTATCAAAGACTGCACCCATGTCCTCAAGATCGAAGATTCTCTGCGCAGCTTGATTGACTAGAACCTCTGCAAGCTTCTGATGGTTAAGGTAGTTGCCACCAACGATTGTATCCTTAAAATGGGTTTCAGGATTGTCGTCTGGGTCGACATTCCCCAAGGATACGTTATATCCTCCCTCGGCCATCGCGGTATGTGCCTTGCCGAGGAGCTCTTTACTAAGCATAATAACGTCAAGGTTGTGTTCTGCAGCCTCTATTGCAGCACGGCACCCAGCTCCGCCAGCGCCAACAACGAGGACATCACACATGATTGTCTTGTAATCCAACTACGGACCTCCAGTAGACAGCTCTCCATTGGTATGCGTCGAGTTTGAATGCTCCGTTTAAGAGTTACTATTGAGGGCGGTAGCAATGAGTAGAGGATTTTTGAAATATATATTCAATAAAATGATCTCTCGTTTAGGACTTCTTCAGACTTCAATGCAAAAAGAAAATGAGAGAGGGATCGTTAAGATCCCAATCCAATCAT
>JAOUFI010000096.1 GCA_029858305.1 Candidatus Thorarchaeota archaeon | reverse complement strand
ACCATTTGCGAAAGATAAGCAGGTCGGTTCCTCAGCTATGCCACATAAACGAAATCCAGTCACCTGTGAGAAGCTCTCGGGTATCGCCCGGGTTGTACGGTCGCTCGTTCCGCCGGCACTGGAGAATGTGGTGAGCTGGGAGGAACGAGATATCTCGCATTCGTCAACAGAGCGATTTATCATTCCACAAGCATTCATTCTCACGGACTATCTGGTCAGAGAACTAACACGAGTGATAGTTGGACTTGAGATTCACTCGGAAGCAGTAGAGAATAATCTTAAGCTCTCAAACGAGGCAATTCTGAGCGAGTACATTGTCACTCTACTGACTATATCTGGTCTTGAACGTCCGAAGGCTCATGAGAAACTGAGAGCTTTAAGTGCGCAGGCACGCGAGAGTGGGAAAGGCTTGTTAGAGGCAGTACGTGAAAATTCAGAGCTTTCAGGAGTGTTTGACGCAAGTAGGATCTATCTTGACGATTATTATAATAATATAAGAGAGGTCTCAAGACGCATTGTAAGTGAAACAGAGAAAGCATACCATAAAACACTGGAGTGAATACGAGTGAAGAAACTGCTAGTTACTTTAACACCCGCTGAGAGTAAACGGCTCATCGCAAAGGGGCTATTGGCTACTGAGTTTATTCAGGAAGTTCTCAAGAATGGCTATCTCTGTATAACCCTGGGGACGACCTCTGCCTACATTGTCGAGGAGATACTAGGAGAGTATGACAAGACCAGGCACATTGCAGGCATCGTGGTTCCGAAGGGGCTTGCCATCACTGATGGGACTAAGCGATTCAAGGATGCCATCTTCTACAAGGGAAAATATATTGAGAATACAAAGGTGGTTGATATCATGGACAAGCTCGGCCCAGATGACGTGATCATCAAGAGTGCTAACGGGCTTGATGAGAACTTCGTTCCTATTGTGCTACTGGCGAGCGATACTGGCGGCTCTCTGGGATCCTTCCTCGTTGCCGCCGCTTCAAGGAATATCACTATTGTCATGCCTGTCGGCCTAGAGAAGTCAATTCCTGTATCCTATGAAGACTTTGTAGGACAGTTTGGAAAGGATGACTGGGACTATGCCATTGGAACTCCTGTTGGGGCTATTGCAGTACATGAAGGCATTCCATTCACCGAGCTGGAAGCATTTGAAGCGCTCTTTGCTGTAGATGCAACACCCATATCAGCTGGAGGAGTGAACGGTGCAGAGGGCTCAGTTACGTTCTTTATAGAGGGTGATGACGAGGATATTGCTCAGGCACATGAGTTTCTGAAAGGTCTCAAGGGCGAGCCACCCTTCCCAAAAGTGAATCATGTGAAATGAACATATGAAGATGGAGCAAATGACTATGGCTTTTGAGGAAGATGTTGTGATTAAAACAGAGGGTCTCACGAAGATCTTTGAGAAGGGTAAGAAACGCCAAGTGATAGCCCTTGATAACGTAGATCTAGAGATTAAGCGAGGAGAGGTCTTTGGACTTCTAGGGACCAACGGGGCCGGGAAGACTACTCTGATTCGCGTGCTTGTAGGCTTGTTGACCCCAACAGAGGGCAAGGCCTTCGTCCTTGGGAGGGATGTAACAGAGGATATTGACTACATCCGAGACCGTGTTTCACTTTTACCACAGGAGGCAGGCATCTACGACAGACTCACAGCCCGTGAGAACCTCGTCTACTACGGGGGATTCTATGGTATCCCAGAGGAGGAATTGAACAAGAGAGCAGACAAGCTCCTTGAGATTGTTGGACTGAAGGACAAGGAGCATTACCAGGTAAAGGGATTTAGTGGGGGAATGAAGCGGAAAGTACTGGTGGCACGAGCCCTGGTCATTGAACCAGAGATCATCTTTCTTGATGAACCCACCACTGGCATAGATACACTGGGAGCGCGAGTTGTTCGCAACCTCCTGAAGATGCTTAGCTCTGAGCAGAAAAGGACTATCATTTTGACGACCCATGACCTCAATGAGGTCTCTGAACTTTGTGATCGGGTGGGAATACTGAACGATGGAAAACTCATTGCAACTGGGAAGCCAAGTCAGCTCGAGGAAAAGTTCAGGGCGGCGAACCTTGAGGAGGTCTTCACAGGGCTTGTGACTGGAGAGGGAGTCTACGGAGGTAGTACGCCATGATGCGGCCCAAGTTCGATGCAAAGACATTGTGGATGATTCGCAAAGAAGTGAGGGAAGTATTCCGCTCACGCTGGTTAATCCTTGGATTCATCATCAGCCCGATGTTTGCATGGATGTTCCAAGGCGCATTTCTATCCTTCATCGTGGGGCAGACCTCAGAAGAACCGGAACAAGTGTACATCACAATTGAGGATGATGGCATCTGGGCGCGGACACTCTATGAAGAAATCTATGCCAATAGAAGTACGCTCTTGATTGACCCACTCGTGAATATAACTCTAGAAGAGGGGCAACAACTAGTAGCAGATAAGACGATCTCAGTCTGGGTGTTGATACCAGAGAACTTCACGCAGGAGTTGAATGCAACAACCAAGAGTACTCTGCAGATAGTGGTCAATACAGCCAGTTTTCGAGCTACTGCTACAGCTTCACGTATTGATACGTTTGCCAAGAGGGTCATCAATGCGGCGATAGTAATTCGTGACCTTCAGGTCAACTGGTATACAATCTCACCCGAGGCAAACTATGGGCATCAGCTGGCTATCTTTCTTGTCATGTTGACCTCAGTCCTAGCCCCTGCACCATATATCAGTAAGTCATTTGCTGGGGAGAGAGAGGCAAAGACGCTTGAAGCGCTTCTCGTCGTTCCGATGAGCCGGGTAAAGATTCTAGGCTCGAAGCTTGTAGCAGGTCTGGCACTCACAGCTATTTACTCACTTTTCACAGCAGTGGGAATCCTGACCTATAACCTCTCCATCATACTACGGGTAGGAAACCTTGCACCAGAGTTGCAACAAGCCAACATTAACCGCTATACCGTAAATGCTTACACAATCCCTCTCATCATGTTCTGTCAGTTCCTATTATTACTGTGCGCCATTGGGATTGGTGTCGTGATATCCTGCTTGGCAAAGGACAGAGCCACCGCAGAATCAGTGAACAGTATGATCATGCTAATCCCAACCTTCGTTATCGGAATACTCGGCTTCACAGGAAGCCTACTTCAGTATGGAGGAGTGCTTCTATGGATCATCCTAGCCATTCCGTTCAGCCACGCTGTGTTGTTCCTGAACGCAGTCCTTGCTGGGACTGGGACACTTATGGGGCTCTCTATCAATGTGGGATACATGATAGGCTTTACCGTAGTATTCCTGTTCATTGGTGCAAAGCTCTTTGAGAGAGAGGCAATCATATCTTAGAGGAGAGGCCACTTGGGGCGGATTTCAATCTCAGCTCGCTCCAAAAGATCAATGATGTGAGCCTTAGCATTGTTCATAACTGTTTCAATGTTCAGGGTCAGAAGTTGCTTTTTGCGCATCAAAGGTTTCCCATTCACTATGACGGTATCTACACTCTGTCCACTCCCACTGTAGACAAGATTCGATACAGGATTCACCGCGGGAGTGAGTCCAAGTTCGTGCATATCTATGAGGATAACATCAGCAAGTTTTCCAGCCTCCAGAGAACCCACCTTGTCATCAATTCCCATGGCAACTGCACCACCAAGGGTTGCCATCTCTATAACATCTTCAGCGCTTACAACGAGGGGGCTCTTTGCTACTGGTTTATGAATCAGAGCTGCAAGACGCATCTCTCGGATCATATCATAGGTGTTGTTACTTGGACCCCCGTCACACCCAAGGGACACCGGCACACCAAGGTCTAACATCTGAGGGATCTTTGCGAAACCAGAGGCTAGTTTTGTATTGCTTGCGGGACAGTGGCTGATGTTTGTCCGAGTTTCCGCGAGTACCTTCAGTTCAGAGTCTTCAAAATGAATACCATGGGCAAAGACCATCTCAGGACCGAGCAGGTTGTGTATCTTGGCAAATCCTGTGAGGTTGGTATGAAAGTTCTCTTTGGCATACCGAACATCGTCAATGACCTCCCCGAGATGCATTGTCATGTGCGTGCTCTTTTCTCTAGTTCTATGTGCAACCTCCTTGAATAACTCAGGCGTAACTCCACCAAGAGACCTCAGTCCGTACCAGACTTGGACACGACCATCAGCCTGCCCATGCCATTTCCTATACATCTGTTCTGTCTCATTAAGACAGGCTTCAGCATCCTCCACCATTCCAGGGTACATAATGTCAGAGCTGTCAGCATAGCCTGTAGAATCCATGATGATCTTCGAGAGTGCCCCGCGCATTCCAGTTTGTTCAACTGCCTTCGCTATCCCGTCGAAACCGTACCGTGTATGAATCATGCAATCGATAAAGGACGTGGTGCCAGTCCGAATCATCTCCGCCATACAGAGTTCCGCAGAGACCTTTCCATCATTCTTGGTGAAGTTGCCCTGCAACACCCAGACATATTTCTTGAGCCAGTCAACCAAAGACACATCATCCGCACAGCCTCGGATAAGAGCTTGAGACAAATGAACATGGGTGTCCACCAGACCGGGCATTACTATCATATTCTTCGCATCGATGGTAGTGTCGGCTCTATGTTTCTTCAGGACCTCAGTCTTTCCAACCTCAAGAATCCTATTGTCTTCGATGTAGATAGCACCATCACGAATTATCTGGCGTTTAGGATTGAGAGTCAGGATATATCCATTCTTAATGAGTATCGATCCAGAGGACATCCGCAATACACCTCCGATACAAGGTGGCTTCTAGTCCTATAATGTCATAATGATTGTGGTTCTACGACTTCTCTTTAGCAATCTCAAATTGGATATCGATACAAAGACCTTCCTCTGGATGTCCCTCTACGCGGTCCCTGACTTTAGGGTGTGCGTTACTATATTTCTCTGAGAGTCGACGGACAAGGTGAAGGCCAACACCACCGTACCTTCTAGTAGGATCGAATAGATCGTGTTTCTTTCGATCTGGTATTCCAGGACCATTATCAGCAACAGTGAGAGTGTAAGTCTTCCCAGAATATTTTCCTGATACCTTCACCATCTTTTCCGAGTCTTCCTTGGGATTGTGAATCACTGCATTCTCTAGGAGATTCCACACAAGCTGGCTCAGTGCTTGGTCAGCATAGACCACTACATCGCGCGTCATCTCACGAATATCAGGTCGAACCCCTCGCTGTTTAAAGAGAAGTTCAGACTCAGCCTCTACCACTGAGCGAAGATGGACCGGAGCTAGGGGTTCTGATTTTGCCTCTTCAGCACGTCGTACTTTCTGAATGAGTTCGAGGCAGCGGAGGGCTCCATCCATGATATACCGCTTTGAGCGAATTATCTGTTCGGGAGGTGAGTCAGTTTCTAGAAAGTCGCCACCAGCAAGAATCAGTTGCAATTGATTACCAACATCGTGCAATAGTAAATCTAACAGGAAGTGTATCTCAGCCTCTGCTTTCTTGAGATCAGAGATATCAGTGAAAACTGCCATACTACCCGTATATTCACCATCACGGTTAACCACTGGAGATGCAGAAACTACCACAGGAACGACAGTACCCTTCTTGTGGTTGAGCTGAGCTTCATAATGCTCAATCTTTCCCTCCTTGCGAGCCTGAACCTTTTCGTGCACATGATTTTCTGTCCATCCGTGAAGGATTTCTGTAATTGGATGGCCAATCAGTTCGGCTGGAGAGCTATACCCAAGCATATGGCATAACGCTTCATTGACTATGACCATTTTGCCATCGCCGTTGTCTACACTGAGTCCTGAGTCCATGGTCTCTACTAGTGAACGATAGCGATATTCTGAGGCTTGTAATGCATGAGCACTACGCAACTCGTCAGTGATATCGAGGAGCTGAGCAACTGTTCTGATCTTTCCGTCACGCCCTCTAAAAGAGCCAACATTCATCCGAATGTCACGCACCTCCCCGTCCTTGCGTACTACTTGAAGTTCATAGACTGAAGGAACTGTTTCGCCTTGTTGTCGACGCCTATAGCGGTCTGAAACAATCTCAACACTACTGGGATGAAGAAACTCCCGAAAGTCATGACCAATAATTTCGTTCCTGAGTCTACCGAGGATGTCACAGAGCTTATCGTTGACATATTCAAATTTGTAATTATCATTGACAATGATAATACCACTGAAACTGTAGTAATCCACCATAAACTCCAGAATCTCTTTTCGTGAGAGAATCTTCTCTTCAGCAACCTCTCGACGAGATAGGTCTACAATATACGCGACATACCCAGTGACTTCAGAATCTGTCGTAATGGTGTCTGCATATACTTGTGAAGGGATTGCAATACCATTTGCAGTTATCACACGGAGTGAAATGGAAGTGGGTGCGGCTCCTTCACGAAGCTGATTCAATCCCTCGTGCACAAGTGCGTGCTGTTCCGGAATCACAAGAGAATCAACATGAGCCCCTTTAGATAATTTGGCTTCATCGAGTCTTAACAGAGATGTTGCAGCAGGATTAGCATATTGAAGTATGAAATCTAAATCTAGCTCTACGACTGGAATAAGCATCTTATCTGCAACTTCTCGGAATGTTTCTCTTTCCGGGGACAGCTTTCTCTTATACGAATGTTTCATGATCGTACATCTACAATCTTTGATTGGTATTCAGGCTAGGCTCAGGCATGATTCACGGGATTAAAAATGCAAGATATGTATCACTTATTCCTTTGTATGATGTATGGCAACGAGAGGAACGACTTAAGAGTCGACCATATATGTGGCTAGAAGCCAAAGAGATACTGGAGAGACTTTCTCGTGAAAGAAATACTTGCCATTGATATCGGGCTCTGCACAGGGTGCCGTAATTGTGAGCTCGCATGCTCTATAGTTCATTCGAATTCTTTCAACCCAAAGAGGTCCAGAATACAGATTCTAAAGGATGAGGTTAGAAATCTCATTGTTCCGATGGTATGCCTGCAATGTGAGAGACCACTTTGCCAGGAGGCTTGCCCAAATGGAGCCATAGTGGAGAACGAACATGGCATTCTCTTTGTCGAGAAGAATACATGCATTGGATGCTTGAACTGCGTGACTGCTTGTACCTATGGAGGGATTGCGATGGATCCCGTCACCAGAAAGGCTGTAAAGTGCGACTTGTGTGGGGGAAGTCCTGCCTGTGCAAAGGCATGTCAGTATGGAGCAATCACCCTGCTCTCAGTGACTGACGGGCTTTATCAACGTAAGAAAGGTGTTGTACCAGCCTTTCATACATTGGGAATTGTACTTGAGGAGGGTCTAGAATGACATTTCCGTACAAAGGCTACGCTGGAAAATACTTAGATATCGACCTAACGAAAGGCGTTGTTCATAAGAGGGATATGGAGAAAGAATGGGCAAGGCTCTACCTTGGAGGTAGTGGGATTTCAGCAAAGATTCTCTGGGAGAGAACAAATGCCAAGACTGACCCACTCTCAAAGGAGAATGTTCTGATAGCAGGCACAGGACCCCTCACAGGGGCTATGTTCTCACCGTCAGGGCGAATGATGTTTGCAGCACGAGGCCCCCTCACAGGCGTCTGGGCAGAGTCCCATGTAGGAGGATTCTTCGGACCCGAGATGAAGTATGCAGGCTTTGACTTTGTCATCTTCAACGGACGCTCCAAGAAACCAGTCTACCTCTTCATGCAAGACGGGCATGCAGAACTCAGAGATGCCGCTCATCTCTGGGGTAGAGAAACTGATGTCTCAACAAAGATGATTCGTGAGGAGCACAAAGACCCCACGATTGAAACAGCAATCATCGGTCCGGCAGGGGAGAACGGTGTTCTCTACAGCTCTATCACTGTAGACTTCTATCGGGCAGCAGGACGAGCTGGTCTTGGTGCAGTGATGGGATCGAAGAATGTGAAGGGGCTAGCAGCCTCAGGAGCTTTAGGTCTAGAAGCATATGACATGGACAAGTTCATCGAGGCTAATGAGAAGGAGATGGCAAAGCTAAGCGACCCACTCTGGAAAGACTCTCTAGCATCACTCAGAAGATACGGCACCACAGATCTAGTAGCTGTCATTAACGAGATAGGAAGATTGCCCACGAAGAATCACTGGACTGGATTCTATGAGCAAGCCGAAGATATTGGCCCCGAAATCATCGCAGAGAAGTACAGGATTGCCCAAGAAGCATGTCACGGATGCGCTGTCGGGTGCAAGTATATCATTAGAGTGAAGGGTGGAGACTATCCAACAGATCCTGTCGGCGGTCCTGAGTATGAAACGATTATGGCCTTTGGTTCAAACTGTCTGAACAACGACATCGAGTCCATTTTTTACCTAGGCAAGAGGTGCGACCTACTTGGTTTGGATACCATCTCATGCGGGAAGACCATTGGATTCGCAATGGAACTTTATGAGAAAGGCATCTTGACAGAACGAGATACTGGTGGAATCGACCTGTCGTGGGGCAACAAGGAGGCACAG
>JAOUFI010000095.1 GCA_029858305.1 Candidatus Thorarchaeota archaeon | reverse complement strand
TGTGATTCCAACTTCGCTATTATCCTGGGGAGCTGACAATGTGAATCTCATTGGTTATGTTTCACATTGCTCTTTCGCCCCTATCAGTACTCTCATCCTCCTCACAACCACGGTCATAGGTATCTTCTTGGTTCATAGACTAAGAGGGAGTCGAACTATTGGAGTGAGCGTCTTCTTAGCAACCACAGGAGGTTTCTTCATCGGACTTCTTAACGGAGTAGATATTGTCATGTTCATGGGCATGGGAGCTGGTGTAGGTGTGGGAATTGTCCTAGGTATCATCGCAGGGATGATCAGGCAGGCAGAGGTTTAGGTGAGAGAGAATGAAGAGAGCTCTTGTCCTTTATCACTCACTCTTTGGGAATACAAAGACTGTAGCTATGAGTCTGGCTCGAGGTATTGAGAGGCTAGAAATTGAAGTGGATGTTCTAAGTATCGACGAAGTTGACATTAAAGAAATTCCGGAATACAACTTTGTCGCAATTGGGAGCCCGACACACAACATTAAACCGTCTAAAGAAATGAAGGAGTTCCTGAAAAAACTGGGGACTATTGAACTCAAGGGTCAGCTAGGATTCAGTTTTGATACCAGAAATGAATCCCGAATGAATAACAGAAATCTAGCCCTTCTCGAAAACAGTGCTGCACGATCCATAGAGGGATTCATGAAACGAATGAAGATGAGAATCATCAAACCACGTTTTTCTGCCATTGTTTATGGAAGGGAAGGGCCTCTCAATGCTGATGTTGAAGAGGTCTTTCTCCAAATTGGTAGAGAGATTGGAAGTGTATTAGCAGTTTAGTATCTGGGAGCGATTAGGAGGCATTCTTTCCGTCTTCATTTCGTCGTATAATGATTAGTCTTTCACAGCTAGAATGACGAGATCTTCCAAGGCCTGAATGCCTCGCATCTGATTCGCTTCTATAGTAATATATTGGTTCTCTCCAAGTTCAACCTCATCATCACCAGATGTAATAATCGCACGTCCTTTCAGTACAAAGAAGAATGCAGAGTGTGCCGCCATATGAGGCGGTGCTTGTGCTCCCTTTCCAAGGGAGAGACGCATAACGGAATATCCGTTCCTTTCTACAAGAGCGGTCTTATTTGGACCTTCTTTCCGAAATTGTAGATTTTCGAAAATATCACCATTTGACATGAGTAATCACAGAGTGTAGCATTCAACTAGAATATATAAACAATAGTTAATAGTCTAAATTAGAGATGCTATTTTTGTTCGTGGTGGGAATAGAAATAAGGTCAGGAGCTATAGAGTGTACGGCGAGGTGCGGGAAGAAGTGATACCAGAACCAGACACCTATGGAAGCCAACCAATACGACGACGGAACAATAACCTGCTCTGTGTGGCAATTATACTGTTCAGTATCGGTGTCGGGACGTTGCAGATTACATTGATGATACCTTGGTGGAACTATATCTTATTTTTCGATTCACTGACATTGATGATTCTGCTACTTATTGGCATTGTACCGACCTTGGGTGGTATCTATATCATGTGGAAGTGGTGGAACAGCAATTCCTGAACCTATCCCAGTGTATGTGGAACTACCACAGTAATCAAACCAAATCAAAAACAATGCTTTTGAGCAGGTTTTTCGATGTTCAGGGGCCATCCTAAACGATCTGTGAAACATAGCAGATGAGGATGGAGCAGAGATAATGTCACACCGTGGATTATGGATACAGTTGATTACATTTCTAGCCTTCTTGGGCATCATGTTCGTGATGTTCTCAATGGCTGGAGATATTGGATTTGCCGCTTTCATACCCTTTGGAAATATGGGTATTCATGCAGACATAATATTCGTACTGATTAGCGTGAGCGCAGTAGTGGGAGTCGGTCTGGGTATGATATTCGTGCCAATCTACCTTACCTTTGGAAAAATGACCTTAGGAAAATCAAGAGTCTTTGGCTATACTGAAGTCAACATCAGGAGTAAGAATCGTGGTTTCAAAGCCTTCTTCTTTCCAGCCCTCATGGCAATTAACTTCTCCCTCTTGTTTGTCTTTACGCCAGGTGTGCGAGAACTAGTTGTCAGTGCGGACTATCTAAGTACAGCGATGGCGACCTCTTGGCCTATTGTTGCTTTATTCGTGCTACTTGTACTCACAGTGGGCATAGCAGTAGCCCTCTTTTCAGCAGCTTGGTTCATCCTAGATTCAGGTATCATCTATGTAAGCCAAAATGATTCTGGGGAACCAATAGAGGCACGTCCAATAGGCGGTTGGTACATGGGCTTTCTAAAAGGCTACGCAGGAATCGGCGTGATTTTTGCCTTCTACAGCTTTGTTATTGAGATTATGAGTTCAAGTACTTCTGTGCACTGGTCCGTACCTACTCTATTATTCCCCTTGCCAATCATCGTTATGATTCTTGCAATACCTGCAGTAGTTCTTCTGAAGGCCACTCATCAACGCCAGATACAGTATGTACGAAACATGGCAAGAAAAATGGGGATAGAGGAGAGGATTGATCTATTGGTGCATCGCTCTAGCGAAACTTGATAGAAGAGATGACTTCAAGGCAGGTATTAGGCAAGTATCATGTCACGTGGGGTGTAGGTGCCAGTATCAAGCACATGGTCCCAGTAGATTGATTCATCACTGTTGAAATCAGGAAGACCTTGACTTCGACCGAGCCAACGCCAGCAGGGAATAGTTCCGACCAGCTCAAGCTGGTAAAGATTGGCTCGCATCGCGTTGAATCGAACCTCTAACAGAGTCCCCTCAGGAAGTGTATCAATATCTGCCACTTCTAGAATGGGGCGACCGTTAGAGTTCTTCTCACCACATCGAGACAGGTAATAACGGACCTCTGCTCCAGATAAATGATCGGGCATCAATACAGCGACGTGTGGTCGTGACACTGGATCCCACCAGCGTGGGATAGCAGGTCTTCTGATAACATAGTCGATGATATCGTCGATCCGGGCGGAATAGTCCAATTGAATCTTTATCCTCTCCGAGTAACCCTTCCCATTCTTTGTATATAAGGGAGGCTCGAGTATTACAGAGTCCTCTAGGTTTGATTGTATGGCCCCAAATGAGGTTCTAAACTGTTAGTAATACAGAGATAGTGCAATCGATTGCAGTGGAAGTGAGGGGAAGTTAGAACCCCTGTAATTGATACTTAACAAATGGCCATGACCGAATGCTAAGTTTCATCCTCAGATTGAAGTCCAATCATAAGTGGCCTTCCCTCATTGATAGAACGAGCTACTTTTTCTCTAGCGCTAGTTAATAGTCGCCATACTGTACCTCGTGAAACACCCATTGAGGCTCCAGCCTGTTCCTGATACATGCCTTCAAGATCAACCAGTCGCAGAACTTCAAACTCTGCCAAATCAATGTAGATAGGATTAGCTGCACCCTGTGGTTCAGGAATCATCTTCTTGACAAAGGGCTCGTGCCTGATTTTGGGCTGGATTGGAAATCGGCCACGACCTCCTCTTCTTCTACGATGCATTCTAATCCTTTCAACAATGGCGGAGGTCTCTTATTACATTTTTTAACAAGCATATAGAGGCCAAGTTCTTGGACGGTAGGGGCAAATCGAAGTGAAGTGTTTATCTCTTAGTGTGAGAATAGACAGAGAGTCAAAGGAGAGATTGAACATGGGATTCAGTGTTGGAATAGTCGGAAAACCATCCTGTGGTAAGACATCTTTTACAAATGCTGCATGTATGACTGACTTCAAGGTGGGAAGTTATCCATTTACAACCATCGAGGCAAATGTAGGTGTAACTCATGTAAGAACTGCATGTGCTTGTAGGGATTTTGATGTCAAAGATGATCCTCAGAATTCGATTTGTATTGATGGAGTACGTCTTGTTCCAAGCAAACTCATTGATGTCGCAGGGTTAGTGCCCGGTGCACATGAGGGGAGAGGGATGGGCAATCAGTTCCTTGATGATCTTAGACAAGCCGATGTATTGATTCATATCGTTGATGCAAGCGGAGCTCTTGACTCAGAGGGACAAGAAGTGGCTGCAGGTACTCATGACCCTGCAGAGGACGTGAGGTTCCTTGAAGATGAGCTAATAGAGTGGATACTAGGGATAGTCACAAAAGATTGGCGAAGAATTACTGGGAGAGTAAGAGCAGAGGGCGCAAAATTAGATGATTTGCTTCTTGAAAAGCTATCAGGTCTCAATATATCAAGAGGTGACATATTGAAGGCGATGCGACACTCTGATTTGAAATCAGAAACTGTTGATAAGTGGACTGATGAGGAATTACGATCTTTTGTCGGGTCGCTCCAAAAAACGTCCAAACCAATCATCATAGCAGCAAATAAGATTGACAGACCTGGTGCCGAGGAAAATATGAAACGATTACAGAAGGAATTCACTGAATACCTTGTCGTGCCAGTGAGTGCCCTTGCTGAGAAAGTCCTGAAGGATCTTGATAAGAAAGGCGTAATCAAGTATATCCCAGGAAGTAATGACTTCGAAATACTTCAACCGGATAACCTGAATGAAAATGAAGTCTCCCAATTACAGAAACTGAAAGAGCATATTCTTCAAAAATATGGAGGTACTGGTGTACAAAATCTGTTGAACAAGGCAGTGTTTGACTACCTCCACATGATTACTGTGTATCCAGTCCATGATTCAAATACGCTTGCAGACAGCGATGGAAATGTCCTCCCAGATGTCTATCTTGTTCCCGATGGAACCACTGCGAAGGAGTTTGCAGGACACATCCATACCGATCTCATGGAGTCATTTGTGCATGGAATTGATGCACGAACAAAGATGAGAATCTCTGACAAACATGTTCTAAAAGACCGTGATGTCATCAAGATTGTCAGTGCAAAAGGACAGAAATGAATCTAAGTGAAAGAGAAAATAAAGATAGCCTGTTGGCGATTAAGCAATTTAAGCCCCTTCAGAATATAGAACGATAGAGGGTGTAGTATGCTGGTCTTTCTTTCTTTAGCCATACTGGTTTAGCAGCTCTTCTTTGTCTACCATTCTCCGATTTCAAGAAGAGGTAATTGTGAAAAAGGATTATCATTAAGGTGGAAACAATGGATTTTTTCGCTACACTGGAAGATGCAAGAACCGCGGGAATGCAATTGGGTAGATATGGGCAGTATCCAACAATATACAAACGAGGCACAAAGGACTACATCGTTGTGGAGAGAGGGGAGTGGCCGCCGATAAACTCCTGGCCGTTCCTCAAGTGGGATGGTAGAGACTGGGTACCTGTCCTAGCTAGGCTTGACTCTCTTCAGCAAGCACAGGAAGCAACAAGTCTGTTTGCGCTCCTCGGTCACAACCCTATAATTGTTGAATTTCCAGGAATTACATTTGATCTCTTCTTTCGAGAAGCACACATACCATCAGGAGCTTGGATAGTAAGTGAAGTAGATTCAAACTATTTTGTCAAGTACATGAAACCCCCAGAGGACACTATTGATGATGAGGAATCGGAAATCATCGAGATTGAGGTTTCAACTCCGTGACTCTAGGAACTTCTGGGCTCAACGGAGTTTCTTTCCAAGTGTCCAGTATTGTCCATTCAGTGGCAGATAGGTGAAGAGCTCTGTTTTGGAGGCATCAAATCTACCATTATCACCAAGAACTGATTCATCGATATGCACAGATAGCACATTCACAATAAAGAGATCATGCGCGCCCAATGGAACTATGTTTTTGATTTTGCACTCGATGTTGATAGGGCATTCCTTAATCATTGGTGCCTTAATCTTCGATGCAGGTTCGGGGGTAAATCCGCATTCTGAGAACTTATCATAGTCACGACCGGATTTGGTTCCAGCAAATACTGTACCTTCAATCAAATCTGCTGAAGGAATGTTCAGAACGAACTCCTCTGCATCCTTGACAAGATTATAGCTATGTCGCTCTGGTCTTATTCCAACGACCATTGTGGGAGGATTACTGCAGACATTCGCAGCCCAAGATAAAGTGATGATATTGGGCTTTTCAGGTCCATAAACACTTAGCAAAACAACAGGGCATGGGACCAGCGCCGTCGTTGGATTCATCTCGCGTTTCATACAAGGACATGCTACGTTCTCCGTTAAGAAAATGTCGTATCTTTTGGCAATAGGATTATGTCAATGTCATTAGGTTTAAGACGAAGCTAAGGACCGCAAGAACCATCACACAGAAGAGGTTGTGCTGATGAAACGTGTACTCATTGCGGATCCGATTGAAGAGTCAGCTATTGCCAAAATTAAGGCAGCAGGACTCGAAGTTGTGGAAAGAAATGCAGAAAAAGATGGACCAATTGAGAAGCAAATCAAGGGCTTTGACTGCGTTGTTGTAAGGAGTGCTACAAAGATTACAAAAGAGGTAATCGATGCAGCGGATAAATTGAAGCTTATAGTCAGGGCAGGCGTTGGTCTTGACAATGTAGACAAGAAGGCAGCAGATGCAAAGGGAGTTGTTGTTCAGAACACTCCAGAGGCTCCATCGGTTTCAGTGGCGGAGATGGTCTTCTCATTGATGTTCTCTCTTGCTAGGAAAATTACACAGGCAGACAGCTCAATGAAAATGGAGCGTTGGGAGAAGAAGAAGCTGAGCGGGACTGAACTCTGGCAGAAGACTATAGGAATAGTTGGATTTGGTAGGATTGGAATAGAAGTCGGGAAGAGAGCTAAGGCCTTTGGTATGAATGTTCTTGCTTATGATGTTCTTGATATTGATAAGGCATGCAAGGAGGTAGGAGCGAAGAGGACTGACTTGAAGACCATTATCGCACAGGCGGACTTCATCACCCTTCACGTACCATTAGTGCCACAGACCAAGGGAATGATTGGAGCAAATGAGTTCAAGAAGATGAAGAAGACAGCATTTCTCATTAACACTGCTCGCGGCGGAGTAGTCGATGAGAAAGCACTTCTGGATGCACTAAACGCAGGTCAGATTGCTGGCGCAGGATTGGATGTCTTTGAAAGTGAACCACCTACTGACTGGCAATTAGTGAAGCATCCTAAACTTGTAGCTACTCCACACTTATCTTCTTCCACCGAAGAGGGACAAGTTAGAGTCGGAGAGCTTACTATCGAGAAAGTCATCAATGGCCTGAAATAGCACTATTGACCGTCATTTGAAACAGACAAAACGTTACATCTTTAAGCAAATAATTTCGGGTGTATCTGGTCCGGTACAAGTACCGTGACCAGACCATTCCTTTGTATTGGCGGATACGTCCGCATGGGATGTGGCCTTTGAGGCTGAACCACAAACAAAGCGAATATATTACCACAAAGGATGGATACATACAATGCCAACAGCTTACAAACATATGAATGATGTATGGGAAGAAGAGCAAAAGAAACGCTCTGAGATTGTTAGGAATAGACTGATCGTCTGGAGAAAAATGGGTAGCATGGTTAAACTCGAGAAGCCCACTAGACTTGGTCGTGCTAGAGCTCTTGGTTACAAGGCAAAGCAAGGATATGTTATAGTACGTATCAAGACTGGCCGTGGTCCACGAGAAAAGCCAAGCCCTGCTGGTGGTAGAAAGCCACATAGCTCTGGTATCGTAAGGTACACTCCTCAAAAGTCGAGACAGTGGATTGCTGAGGAACGCGTAGCTAGAAAATATCCGAATCTTCGTGTACTAAACTCATATTGGGTCGGGGATGACCACAAATGGGTCTGGCACGAGGTCATTCTAGTTGATCCAAGTCACCCGGTCATATATAATGACCCCAATATCAACTGGATTAGTGAATCAACCCACAAGGGTCGAGATAGTAGAGGTCTCACATCTGCAGGAAAAAGAAGTAGAGGTCTTTATAATAAAGGAAAAGGGGCTGAAAAAGTCAGACCTTCAATCGGGGCTAAGGGGAACCTCGCAAAGTAGTTTGAATCCCCAGTTCTGAGGGAGCGGCTATGCCGTTCGTTAGTAAAATCGAAACCCGGGCATATGCCCGGGCTACTGAGGTTCTAGAAAGAGTTGTAGCCTCAGTCCAATCTGCATTCCCTGAGCACCTCAGAAAAAAATTGATCATAACTAAGTCTAAAGCTGAAGGGCAAGCTGGAAATGCCATTATAGTCATAAATGCAACACTGGATGGTCAAAAAGACTGTGAACCTGTGATGAACTATATTTTCGAACAGATGGATAGTAATAGCCGTCGAGCAATTGAACGTTCTTTGGATATACGACTGGATGAAGAGTGCGTCTTCTTTCTTAGGATTGATAAGCAGGCAGCGTTTCTAGGAAACCTGAAAATGGCTGACGAAGCGGATGTAATTAGTGCAAGGTTTCACTTCAAGCATATCCCACGGTGCAAGCGGGAAGAGGTGATTCTTTTGATTGAGAGCCACCTTCGGGCCGCTGGAGGGTTGGTCTGATGGCTGTTGATGTTGGTGTCTGTGTACAAGACATGGATAAAATTGGTTCGTTTGGAATTTTAGCCCACGAAATCGGTTTCACAGGAATTGCTGTCCTAGGATTAATGGATGAGCCTTT
>JAOUFI010000021.1 GCA_029858305.1 Candidatus Thorarchaeota archaeon | reverse complement strand
ATCTCGATACATCAGTAGATATTGATTGAAGATTTCGTTTAGAACAGCCTCAGGATTTTCTAATTCGACATCTCTTAATTGGGGTGCAGGAAATTCACCATCACCAATGAAACGCATTGTTAGATAATTTGCGACTCGTGAAATAGGCGTGGGCACTCTTACTCCAGCCTTGAAGCAATTCTGAAGAATGTCATATTCTTTCACTGCTATATCTTCTAATAGACCGAGAATCCACCTTGTCTTCTTTCCACTCGATTCACGAATGTGGCCTTTCGTCATGGACAACTTATGGGGAGTAGCCCAGATTCGGTACGCCTTGAGGATGATCGGATGATCGTTCCACTTTGCAAGAAAGATTGTTGCTTCCTTGCCTGCACTCATAGTGTAACTGACATCGGTTGCGAGTCCAAGAGTAATTGCCTCTTTTCGAATTTTTTCGAAGCGAGGTTCTTCAAGAACAGCCTTTCCACTTGTACCTCCTCTGAGAGAATCACGCTTCAGGTCTATCTCAGAGCCCTTTGCGAGTGGATTGAATTTGTCAACTCTACTCATACAATCCACCTTCCTGGGGGAATGAGGGGAGCTCCTCTGTATAGTTCCTCAAATTGGCAGGGAGATACTCAGACAGAAAGACCTGTACAATGTAATCCGGATTTCGAGAAATCCCATATTTTTTGAAGTATCTGAGAACATTTGCAATATCTCGTCGGAGCAATGATTCAACCTGCTTCATGTCAGACCATGGATTGACATTATACGCTTGTGGCATATCTATGAACCAGGGAGTATCCTTCCACCAGAGGATATTGTAGGCACTCAGGTCGCCGTGGACATATTGGACATCTCGATACATTATAAGATAATCATCTAGAATCTGATCCAGTACTGTTTCGGGATCTTCTAAATCGACTGTCCTAAGCTGAGGAGCTGGCTTCAATCCATCGCCGATGAATCTCTGGGTCAGGTAATTCCCAACTCGTCCTATGGGAGTTGGTACATGCATACCTGCCTTGAAACAAGCTAGGAGGAGATCATATTCCTTTGCTGCCAAAACCTGCATTCTTCCTGGAGCAAAGAATCCCTTAGACTTCTTAGCTTGAGAGGTCTGCCAGAATCTGAAAGCTTTCAGAATGATAGGATGGTCTTTGTAGAATGCAATATAAATCGAGGCTTCTTTCCCTGCATTAATCTGGTAGGCAACATCAGTAGCTAGTGCAAAGCGAATGGCATCTTCCTTTACCTCACTCAATGTTAGCTCTTTGATCTCAACAGTCCAGCCGCGCTGGGTGCCACGTTGAGTATCACGCTTCATAGAGAGAGCACTCGGTTTTTTTGGATTTAACTTCTCCACGACACCAGTCATTCTAGATCACCTCTGATGGTCCTGGAGAGTACATCTCCCTGATGTGTTGGACTGTAAGCTTCTTGCTTTGTCTACGCTTTGACCGGTCCTTCATCAGACTGGTATTTTCCACTGCGTTTGGGCTGCTTGTTCTTTGCGTTGAAGAGCCCGTATGGCTGCTTGTGTTTTCTTTATGCAACTTTTCTTACACTCTCATTGACGAGTTACACGCATCATATGTTAGTAGCACATGAATATCCGAAAAACAGAGACCTACAGCACGCATTGTGCTTCATAGCATCTTCACACATGATGCGTGAAATGAATGAAGGCTCACAGAAGCAGCGGATGCTGGTTAGACATCCTCAACGGTGGTGCAGGTATCATATAGATTAATGTCTATAACAGTCATTGTTATTTTGCACCTCCGATTCCATAAAATCAAGAAGTTTCCCCGAACTAGAAGTATATAGGCGTTGCGGTCACCGCGAGAATTGGAATTACCTAAGTAGCATCAGCCACAATTTCGTCTATATCTGCTTTTACAATTTCGACAGGTCTGGTTTCATCGACATATTTCCAGATTAAAAATGCTCCAATGATTCCCAGAATGGAAGCCAACCAGAATGGCACAACAATTCCATCAATCACCAGTGGTCCAAGTGGAATGAGAATCAATGAAAAATACGCAAACAGAGCTCCACCAACAATTGGTCCGAAAGTAGCCCCTGCATTGAAGAAGGCTTGAATTGTACCGAAGAGTTTACCACGCAGATTCCAGGGAACTATATCAGCTTGTATTGCTCTCATCGCAGGTTGTGAAGCAGACATTGCAGCTGATTGCCCAATCCATATTGCACTCGTTTGTACAAGGTCAGTTGTAAGTGGCAACACTGCTAGACTTGCCCTTGCCCCAACTGCCCCCCAAACAGCAAGACCTTTCCTTCCTTTTTTGTCTGAATATCGGCCTGCGGGTACTGAGAACAGCAATCCAACAGCTCCTGCTCCTGAGATTACTAGTCCAATGAGACCGATATCTGTGGTGATTCTACTCATTAGAAAGAGCTGGAATATAGGTTGACCTAATCCCATTGCAACACCATTGAACGCAGACATCACGTAAAGCACATAGATCATTTTCTGCCTTTTAGGAGTCATCTCATCTTCATCCGTAGATGGATTAATGACCTTCGCAGTATGGACCTCGGAAGATGGAGCTTGTAATAATTCACGTTTCTTAGAATCTGCTTCAATCTTTCCTGGCGCTGTTTCTCTTAGAATAATTGCTGTCACAAGTACTGCTGGGAGAGTTATTAGAGCACCAATAAAGTATGGTACCCTAAAAACATCAGGAACTGGTAGTAACAAAAAGTCTCTACAATAATTATAGAGAAGCCCCCCAACACCAGGACCAAGAACAAATCCAATGTTAGAAAGAACCATATAAAGTCCCATTCCCTCACCCCTTCGCAAGGGACCAACAATATCCATTAGAGCTGCTTCAGCTGTTGGCCAGACCATCGCAGATACCACACCTTGGAAAGCTCGAACTGCTAGCATCTGAATCCAATTTTGCGACAATCCAAAGAGAATGAGCAGGAGAACATAACCTGCTAGTCCAATCATGATGATAGGTTTCCGTCCATGTGTATCAGATGCTCCGCCCCAGTATCTAGCTAATAGAGTACGTGTTCCCATGAAAGCAGCCATCATCACGCCAAGTATCAGGGAAAATTCAGCAACAACTTCTGGAGGTACGATATAACCAGGACCAGGAGGTTGTGTCAAACCACCCTCAAGTGCAATTAGATAATATGACATTGACGGAGCGACTATCCCAAATCCAAGCATGATAAGCAGTGCATCAATACCCAAGACCAATACACGGGGGTTTCGATACAAACTCGTCCTCCGAATCGTTTCAGTACTGCTTGACATGCCACAGTCCTCGTGCTCCTTTCATCGTATTTATGGTGCTAATATAACTAGAGGTTACAACAAAAAATACGGCCATGAAGGAAGGATTTATCACGCTAAGAATGCGCCGTTCTTCGATTTCTGCCTAGTTGAAAAGTACTGGCGAATAAAATCAAGATAATCTGGAAGTTAAAGAAAATGGCGAATCTGAGTAATCCGCTTATCGTGCAATCTGATAAATCGGTCCTCCTAGAAGTTGACAATCCCTTGTATGCGGATGCTAGAGATTCATTAGCTCGTTTTGCTGAACTTGTGAAAAGTCCAGAGTATGTACATACATACAGAATTTCGCCCCTAAGTCTTTGGAATGCTGCTGCAATGGGGATGACTCCAAATGAGGTCATTGCAGCTTTAGAGGAGTTTGCAAAATATCCTATTCCAGGCAATATTTCTCGTGAGATTATAGACTATATGTCTCGATACGGACAACTTTCACTCTACAAGGACGGACTCGATCTTCTCTTGCTCTGTGAGAATGAAGACCTCGCAGAGGAGATCTGGGCGAATTCTAAAATCACGCAATACCTCATCGATCGAGTTGATGATGTCACATTTAGAGTCGATGAGTCACAGCGAGGTTTCATTAAACATGCACTGATTGAGATTGGTCATCCAGTAGAAGATATTGCAGGTTATGTCGAGGGAGAACATCTTCCATTTGAAATCCGAACAATGACACTTGAAGGAAAAGCTTGGAAACTCAGAGCCTATCAAGATGACTCGGTTGCGACATTCTATGCAGGTGGCGGAGAAAGGGGAGGTTCGGGAGTGGTAGTTCTGCCATGTGGCGCTGGCAAAACAATGGTAGGAATAGGAGCCATGCATAAACTGCAGACCTCCACACTGATTCTATGTCCGAATGTAATTGCAGTTAGACAGTGGATTCACGAGCTTCTAGATAAGACGACTCTTAGACCTGAAGAAATAGGAGAATATACAGGGGATGCAAAGGAAGTACGCCCAGTCACTGTTGCCACATATCAAATCTTGACCTGGCGAAAATCGAGAGATGGTGAGTTCGAACACTTCAAGATATTCCAAGCGAGAAACTGGGGCCTATTAATCTATGATGAGGTTCATCTTCTTCCAGCACCAGTCTTTAGAGCTACCGCAGCAATCCAAGCTACTAGAAGACTAGGACTTACCGCAACACTCGTTAGAGAGGATGGCAAGGAGGAAGATGTCTTCAGTCTAATTGGACCTAAACGATTTGATATGCCTTGGAAATTATTGGAAGATCAAGGATGGATTGCCACCGCGATTTGTTATGAGATCAGACTTGACCTTCCGGATAATATGAGAAGACAGTATGCTATCGCAGAAGATCGGAAGAAGTATAGAATAGCTGCAGAGAATCCAGACAAGATTGAAATCATAAACAAAATACTTGCTCATCATAAAGATGACAATGTACTTGTCATTGGTATGTATCTTGATCAACTTGGCCTCATTGCCAACGACGTTGGGGCACCCCTAATAACAGGCAAGACTAGCAATGAGGAGAGAGAACGACTTTATGATGCTTTTAGGGAGGGTGAAGAAAAAATTCTCATTGTGTCAAAGGTAGCAAACTTTGCAATTGACCTACCAGACGCGAATGTGGCAATCCAGGTTTCAGGCACGTTCGGATCACGCCAAGAGGAGGCTCAACGCCTAGGAAGAATTCTTAGACCAAAGACCGATGGAAGTTTCGCTCGATTCTACTCTCTAGTTACCAAAGATACTAGAGACATGGATTTTGCAGCAAAACGACAATTATTCCTCACAGAACAAGGGTACCAATATGTGATTGCTTCTGCAGATGAGAACATTTGGGAAAAGCCACCCGAGAGCTTCTTCACTTAATTTGTGATTGAAATAAGTCGAGAGATTTTTGCGTGTGTGTATCTTAGCATGTTTTTCTTGATCAAGGGAGTGTTCAGATTTGGTTCAACATGACCCGCATCCATGAAAAGGAGTCTATCAAGAGACCAACTAATGAGAGCTATGAGAGCAATGGGTCTGTAAGAATTGACATCCTTCAAATAGTCAGCATAGAGAATATCTGGGAGTCTGTCTGTTAGAGAATTTTCTTTGGCTTCTAATAGATAGGCTAAATCGTATATCTCATCTCCATATGAACAGAATTCAAAATCAAGCAAGCAGACTTTTCCATCTCGAAATAATATATTAGGTTCCCATAGATCGCCATGCATGAGGGCTCTTGACCACTCTTCAAGCCGTTCTATTTTCGGGGATAAGATCTTATGATGCTCTTGAAACGAGCTTACAAGAGCCATCACCTCTTTGGAACCTCTAGAGAGGGCGCTATGATTAGCAATGTCATCATAAAACTTGGCGAAGTAGTCGAAGGGAGTTGCATATTTTCTTCGACCAGGAGGTTTCTGGTGGGATAACTCATAAAGAGTATTTCTGAGTGCCAGTAATTCTTCTCTGGATGCATCAGCTATTGAGGGATGAAAACTACCATCAAGATAGTGAAGGAGCATGAATGGAGTTTCATTTCTGTCGTGGAGTCTGCCTATGGCTATCGGAGGAGAAGCCAGTTTAGCTCTGCTGAGATAGATTAGTAATTCGTTTAATTCAGAATATGGATTTGAGTCAAAGTGCTTTATTGACCATGGTAGTTTAAGAATGAAATTTGACCCTTCATAAGTACCTCGAATATTGATGTTTGACCATCCACCGAGTGATGATGTACCAAGAACCATATCATTCTGAACGAGTTCACACGAACTTTGCAGTAAGTTTTGTATTTCTTCTATGGTGTGCCCATGAATTCTTGTAATGGGATTTTTCATCTTCGTGCTACAAAATCACACGATAACTACTAAAAGGATGTCGGCACCGGTGGAGAACATGAATGGTAGGGACATGTTATTGATCTTGGCGCACCTTTTTAGAATGAAAGGAAGTCCAGTATCGGTTGTTGATGCTGTTGATTTTCTGTCCTTTAAATGCCGGTATGGGGCACCTTCGGATGTAAGGAAAATGCTCACTATGGCCTTGAACAATGAAATGATATCTAAGGATGATAATGGCATCCTTGCGGAATTCTTGTATGATAAACAGATCCTCCCCTTGAATCTCTCCTGGACTCTCGAAGATAGGATACGATTCAGAGATAATATTGAACCAATTAGCTAAACAATCTCAGCAGCGTATTCTCTCAATGATGCCAAGAGTGCTGTCAAATGGATGAATGAATTCTTTCCCTGAGTCACACGATAATCAATTTCAGCAACTCTACTCAAGACTTTCCTGAGAGTGTTAGGATCAAAGGGACGTGTCACAAGATCACGTTCAATCTCGACGAGTATTTCTTGAGGAGAGTATCCATCAAGAGCTAGGAGGTTTCTTATCTTCTTTCGTGCTGGTTCAAAAGACCCCTCAATAGCCAGTGAAACAATCTCCCTTACGCCGGCAACAAGAT
The DNA here is from genome assembly GCA_029858305.1 of Candidatus Thorarchaeota archaeon. Classification (GTDB taxonomy): domain Archaea; phylum Asgardarchaeota; class Thorarchaeia; order Thorarchaeales; family Thorarchaeaceae; genus SMTZ1-45. The sequence goes on along the minus strand of JAOUFI010000021.1, from coordinate 27,243 downwards.
GGGTCTGCGAATAAGCATACACAATATCTTCAGATATAGTGTCACTCGCAGTTGCAGCAATCTGAAGTAGATTGAGTGCCCGACGCAGGTCTCCAGAACATTCCCGCGCGATTGCTTGCGCGGCATTTGATTCGATCCGGACTCCTTCTTTCTTGGCGATGACCGTAACATACTCGGCTATGACAGTATCATTTGGAACTGGAAAGGTCAAGACTGAACATCTTGAAATTACTGCCGGACTCCAACCTGCAAGCGTGGGAGTGATCAAAATGAAGCGACAGGATTCGTTATATAATTCCATTGTGCGACGTAGAGCCTGTTGCATGCTGTTAGTTAGAGCATCTGCCTCATCCAGCACAAGTATCTTGATTTTTTCATCTGTTACAGTTGTAGTAGAGGCGAAGAATCTAATTGCCTCTTGAAGAAGTTGACTTCTGTTTGGCGGTCTTGTATTTCCCTTGACTTTCAGGGCAGACTGCGTTTCTCTGTAAATGATGGACATGTACTCGTCGAGTTCCGACCGTTTATCACGATCAAGCTTTGCTAAATCTTGGACAGAGCGTTTGGCATCAGTCATCGAAATATCCCAAATATCTCGAATATTGAGGGACTTGAAATTCGCTCCATAACTTGAACCTAGGATTGCTCTTGAGAAGATCTCAGCAGCTGCGGTTTTTCCGGTTCCTGGCGGACCATAAAATATCATGTTTGGTAAAACACTTGATTCGGATAGGTTCTTGAGATGGTCTATTACTACATCCTGCCCCACAAAATCTTCCCATTTTCTAGGATGATACTTTATACACCAAAGGAGTGGTTCCAAGATTGCACCCGTTAAAATGTTCCAATAATACAAGATAAGCTTGTTTCTTCGAAAAAACGAGTTTTTTATTGGTTCACTTCAAGATAATAAGGATAAAAATGTAGCAAAACCAAAAGCTCCTTAAATGATGAAAAATCCGGAACATGCTTGTTATCAATGAATATTATGAGCTTGGGTCATTAGAATGCCAAAAGAAACACTAGAAAAGGAATTGGAACATGTCTTTAGAGAAGACTTGCTAGTAGCTTGCCAATTGTGGGGAATCGATGTTACTGGAAAAGATACTGGTTCTTCACTTATAGTAATGCTAGCGACGAAGATGAGAGATGAAAAGCAGAGGGAATATATCTTTTCAACCTTCTCAGCTCTTGAGAAAGACCTCCTAGGCATTTTAACATTAAGTGGAGGAGCAATGAGTTATGATAGACTCAAGCCATTTAGAAAAATTTACAGTTATGGTCAATTAAATCAGACTGAAAGAGACCTTCGAAAAAAAGGCGTAATTGTACGACGCATGATGAGCAGATTAACGGAATATGGAAGAGAAGTTGCAGAATTCAAGGTTCTTGACTTTTTCATACCACACCTAAGGGAATTCTACGAAAAGAAACCCACACCTCAGCCGGAGAAGACTATCAAGGCAAAGCACATTGTAGATGAGCGAGATGCTTTGATAGTTGATCTGCTCCTTCTACTCTCATATATTGCAAAAAATGAGGTAAGAATGACTTCAGCATGGGAATTTCCGAAAAGGGACATGGACCGAATTAAAGAATCGATGACAAAGCAAACTGATGAAAGGTTCGACCTAATACAAAAACTTGCACGCAAGGTGGGCGCATATTCCATCGTCGAGGATGATAAGATTCGACCCTCTAAGGTTGACTTGCTATTTGCTGGAGAACAGCATCACGTTGCAAGGCGCCTTCTTCAATCAGCCTTGGGGAGAACAAGAGCAATCTGGGCAACACCGGATCAGCCAACCGAATATACCCTTAATTTGGCGATATGTAGACTTAGAGAAAGTACGAAAGAAGAGTGGGTCACAGTTGAAGAACTCCGCGATTGGATTAGGAGCGAGCTTTTCATCGAGAATCAACCCTTGAAGTGGATTCAGGTTGACGACGACCGTGTACAGATTGCCTTGGAAACACCACTACTCCTTGGTCTTATTGAGGGTGCATACAAGGGGAAGAAACTTCTAGCAGTTAGACATACAGATGTAGGCCTTCGAGTTTTAAAGGACACCGAATTATCACCAAAACCAGAGCATAGGGATACTTTCTTTGTACAACCGAATTTTGAAATTACTGTCTTTACGAGTGAGATGCAGTATCAGAAACTTTACAGACTAATGCTCCTCACCGAACCAGTCAGAACAGATGTTGTGAGTACCTTCAAAATAACAGACAAATCAATTTTTGAAGCTATTGAAACTGGTGCCCGTGAAGAAGACCTGATTGGTTTTCTCGAGAAAGAAAGTAGTAAACCACTCCCTAAGAATGTTGAGCGGTCTATAATTGATTGGACATCTCAAACAACCTTCACAACAATTAGTGATGTACAACTCTTTGAAACTCAACGTGAGCGCGACCTGGAAACATTAATGCTCATGCCTGAATTCAATACATATGTCATTAGAAAAGTAGGACCAACCGCGGTCATAGTTGCTGGAGATATGGAACACCTAAGTGAATATCTAAAATCACAAAAATGCATGGTCAAGAGAGCCACTCCCTCAAAAGAAACTGAAACATCTCCAGGAACTGAGGTTGCGGAGCAAGTTTTACTATTTGGAGGAGGAGAACAGACCATTGAGGATGTACCGGACTTATGCGATGGGTGTCCTGCAATCCATTCCTGCAATAAGATTATCCGTAGAAAATCACGAGGATCCAGAGGTGCATAATTGTGCCCAATCTGCTATCTGAGGAGTTAGTAGGACAATTCTTCGGAGTAGGCAGTCTTGGTGAAAAGGACCATAATTCTCCGTTAGCTTATGTGAAAAGATTAGCTCTCCCGTATTCCTTTCAGATTACAGCTTTGCGCGAGGAAGATATGATTCGTCAGTTCGGCTCCTTAGTGGACAATTATGAAGAATTGGGAGATTTCATTCTTGAATCGGATATCCATACATATCGAGAGATCACGGGTGAGGATGAACCAATCTTGCCCGATGAAGCACATATGCACAGTCTGTATTCTCTGATGGATGATACAGAATATTCCTATTTCAAGACTCAACAAACAGCTCCTGCGACCATGTGTTTTAGTATAAGGGGAACAGATGGAAAACAATTACTGAATCGGAGTATGTTTCACTTTTTCGAGCGGCTAATGGCTAGGATTGCTCTGGGACAGATGAAGCACCTAATACGATTTTGTAAGACAATTATAATGTGCCAAGACGATCCAGGCCTTGGATTCGTCAGGAATTTAATAGAGACAGGCCATGTGACCGATATCACCCTTAAGCGGATTGTAGAGAAGACTGATGATATTTATCCCGCAGGAGCAATACCAGCGTACCACTATTGTGATGATTGGCGTGAACTGAAGAAAGATGACTGGTACATTCTTTGGGATAGTAAACCAAAACTCGCGCACATAGATGTTGTAAGATATCCACCGGAAATTACTTCAGAGCAGGCAGAAAAGATGAACAAGTTCATGAGGAAAGGAGGTGGTCTTGCTATTGGAGTACTTCCCAATATCGATGATGCGTATTCGAGTTCAGTTTTAGATACGCTTGAGAAGAACTTGAATTCGACATTATCAAAGATGCTCAGTAGCGGTGTCGATGTCGACCTTGTGAAGAGAAATACAATGATATCAACCCAATGCGGTCTCTCTGGAGCCAGCGTAAAACTCACAAGGGAAATACATGAGCAGAGTGTTCACTTCAGATCAAGGTTTCTAGACATTCTTGAAACATTAGCTCGTTAAACGCCGATGTTATAGAGATAGCCTTAAGAAGAAGAGGATTTGGTCGAAACTTATCCTTGGATAGTGATGAGATGGAAGGTACAACAAAAGAACCCGGCTTGGTGATGAAGTTTATTCAAGACTATCGCCTGAAGATGCTCATTCCGGAACTGCTGGTTGTTTTTGGTGTATGGTACTTCCTGCCAACACTGGGAGTCACATTCTATGCAGGCAACGTCTACGAGAGCTTCGGGGTGTGGATGTATCTATTTCAACCTCTGACCTTCATTCCAAGTGGAATCTTGCTCCTGCTTGTTGCATTTACTCTTCACGGTATCTATCCCTTGGATAATTACCACGAGGGAAAAATCTCAGAGCTTCCAAAGGCCGCAACATTGATGATCATCATCTCATTCTTTTTCCTCCCGATTCTTGTAGCAATGCAGATGCTTGGTTACTATATGACAGAGGCAACAGAATTCTTTTCCAGAAATCCCTTCTGGGAACGTGTTGAGAGCGTTGGTGACCTTCTGTTCTATGCAGGTCCAATGTTCTTTGTGGGTCTCCAATGGTGGTTACTACTGCCGGTGTTCTTCTTAGCACAAGGTGTTGATGGAATACACAAAGTTGCTCACCACGAAACCTCAAGTGAGAAGATAACTACTTTCTTCTATTTCTTATGGCCAATTACAATGCCTTTGTTCTTTGATCCGGTTGAGATAATGGCGATGGCGGCTCTCTCGATACCCGCTTTTGCGTTCTACAGTTATATTCGTCCGTACTACACATATGTCACAGCAGTTCATACTTTTGCATTTGCTATGCTTGTCTTATCTACAGTATTCCTGGGACCAATGCTTCCACTATTGAATGTCTGGTTTCCTGGGACGATTCCAGATCATACACCAGTTAGTCTATGGCCAACTCTTGTATTAGAGCCAATCACCGTTCTGATAATTGGTTGCGTGGTTGCCATAGGCGTAATAATTGCTTCATACTTAGCTTACCGAAAATAGACATATGATGGAATCGACTTTTTCGGATTGATTGAAATCTGGATAGTATTAAAGGACGAAGAGCGTTTTACTCGCCATTCTAAAATGTAGGCTTACGAGTTGCTAATTCCTCATCTTCTTCACGGAGCTTGTGCTGGAATGGCCGTCCTTGTCCATAAATTGTAACATCCTGGTCCCGAGTTTTTCCCATAATCACAAAGAATCCTGTCAGTTGAACTCCAACAGATGCAAGCCCTATTAGGAGGACTTCGTTGAAGAATGGATGAGAAAAGTGACCAAGAAACCAAACTAAGGGATAAACAATCGTCTGAATAAGAATGCCTGCAAGAAGCATCAAAACCCATTTATTTAGCCAATTTGCGCTTGTCATTCAAAAACACCCTGTTTGATTTCATTACGTCCCAAATTCACACCAATTAAAGATGTCTATTGCGTCACAATGGATTAGCGGCATCATAATTCTCTTTGAGTTTGGTCGCCAAGAATGCTGCAAGCTTTCTGAAATCATTGGTTGAGATATTTGGTACGCTGCTTGATCGTTCTGGAATATCGAATCGGGCTACAATAACTGCAACATCATCATCCATCGAATACTCTAATAGAGCAGGATATTTCGTACGAATCCGATGATGCTCTGTGGTTGAAGCAACAGAATATCCTTTGTAGACGGTGCCTACAAGATATGGGTACGCGAATCCAGAATGAGAAACCTGAACTTTTACTTGCACGGTTTCGGGCAGTCCTTGAACATATGACTTCACTTCTGCTCCAAGTATTGTCTGCACACCTGAACGGACACCAAGCTCAACACTCATACCTGCACGGATTCCGGGAACTCCCTCTAATTCACTCGCAAATTTGTATGTATCGCCTTTGATTGGAGCCTTGAAGAACTCTTTTGCATCAATTTGAGGAATTCGAAAGCCAATAACAAAACCAGCAACAGAAACTACACTATACAATATTCCAACAAGAAGAATTGAATCCAAGAACGGATTGATTAGCTCAGATCCGTATATTTGGAAAACGTATACCATTACACCTATGGCAATGGCGATTGGAAAGATACAGCAACAGAAGATGCTATCACTCGGATGAGCATAGAGATCGCCATACGCATCCTCATACTCGTCAGCCATTACTTCATACTCTGAAAAACTCACCCAAGCTTTCCGTGAGGCCCATTCACCAGGGATGTAATCAATCGCTTTTTTGGAACCATATCCTAAACCTAGAGAGATTATGAGGAGAATAATAGGCATCCCAAAATCTACAATAAGAAATGTCAACTCGCTGACATAGAAATTGTAGATAATAATGCCACCAATTGCGAAGAGTAGAGCGATTATTGCGAATGCCTTGTTTATATTATCCTGACGACTGTAATCAATGATTTTTCCTTCGCTCAAGTGCGCTCCTCCTTTGCAGGGCTTTTATCACCAGAGGAAATAAGACCATCGCTTGATTTTTTCCGAGCCTTCAGGTGGTCATGTTTCCCCAAAAATGCATCGATTTCCTCTAACACATCTTCAAGTAAGTCCTCATCTTCTTTTGATTTTATGTACATTTCAAGTGTTTTTCGAATCAGATGTACAGCATCTAACGTAGTGATAGGAGCCTCAATTCGTCCTATTATTGAAGATTCTTGAGAGTTTTCAGAATCGACCAACGCAGTCATATCTGAAATTGAACCTCTATGATCAATAGTGCAATCAATCCTAACCGCTCCCTCAATCCCTTCAATTCGTGCCACTGGATGAGGCTTTCTTATGGTGTAGAAACCCCCTGCCTCTCCAATTGTCAATCTCACTCCTGACCAGAAAATCCCTGGTAAGTGAGAGAGGAAACTGATCGATGTGCGGAATGTGTGTGGTTCATATGTTGGGAACTCGTGTGTCGCAGAATTTGGAACAAACTTGAACACAAGATAGGAGAACAGGAGTCCAAATACCACCAGAAAAACAGCTATAATGATAGGAGTCAAGGCAATCACAAGAGGGTTTAATCTCATAAGGGGAAATGGAAGGAAAAGTGCGCCCATGAAACAAGCTGCAGAGAGTGGAAGTAATCTCACATCAAGAGTTGCTATTATTTGACGGTAACTTTGATTGTATCCCTTTATCATTAATGAGAACTCATTAAAATTGACCTCTCTGAGTTTGTAATTCCATTCGATATCTTTGAATTCAATATTTTCTTTCATTTTCCAAGCAAGTACACTCAAGATAGGCATCAGAGTCAAAAAGAGGAGAGAAGCCCAACCAAGCCATTCAAATGGAGTTTCATACAGAGTCACCATCTGGTATTGAGCAATATCAAATGCCATTATTGCCCACACCTGAATAATAACAAAAATGCCAATCTGATAGAAGATTATCGATTTTGAAATGACAGGTGATTCCACCATGGTTTTCAACTCTAATTGAAATCAAAGAAGAACAGTTGTGCACTAATGATTTTCGACGTGCAAGTTCTTTAGTATATTTAGCAACTCATCAGTTTCGCCGCGTGTCTTTAGATACTCCTTGACAATCAAAGCAACTGCATTCTCTGTGACAAGTGCGATGTCTTTGACACCTGGATGTTTAATGTTAGTAGTAATTGGATGTTTCACGTAGTATCCTTCTTCATCGGGATCAATGAACTTGCGAAAATTACGATCAGTTGAGAACCACCACCAGACAACTTGAGGATTTCCATCTTTTTCATAGAGGCGAGCCAGCACTCTTGTTATTGCTCTCAGCTCTTCGGACCATGATTCAACATAAGCTTCATTTACGAGACCCTCAATTCTTATGATTACTCTAGGATTATCGTAGATTGCTAGTTCTCCTTCTACTGCCTTATCAAGTACAACACGAACATTGCACACTCCGGCAACCTTCGATTGTATCTCGGCAAGTTTCACAGCTTCCCTAATCAGAGGGAGATTGAAGTCAGCAGAGGCCGAATTGGATATTGATCTAAAAGCTCCAGAAAGAGTGATCAAAAATATGAGGATCAAACTAACTGCATTCAAAATCGGAACGTACTCAGAGAGTGAAGCGTTTTCATAGAAGGCATAGAGAGGAAAGGTCGAAATCAGAATGATTAGAAAAATGGGAGTGAAGAAATACCAGAAATTACTGTTTGCCACAAGACGGGAGTATTTTCGATTGTATTCCCTTGGAAGTTTCTTTGCATCCTTGATTGTCATTTGAACAGGTTTGAATTCCCACTCAGGAGGGTGATACTCAACTATATTCTTCTTATAGTACCAACCAATATAGAAAGAGAGGAATGCAACTAGAACAGGAATGCCAAGAAAGACTCCTAGAAAGGATAGAATATCCAATTCAGCTATCGGTCGGAATAGCACTGTAAGATAGAAGCCAGCTGCAAAACTAAGAACTGCTCCAATTATGGCAAATCCGTAGAAAGCTGCCATTGATTTGTAGATAGTAACTTGCGTCATCGTGACTCCGCCCATAGCTGTGATTAGCAATCTTGCACTCTCTTTAAGGATTGCTGAGCATGTGGTGTTTGGAAGTATCGCTATACTTATAATCAATTGTGTATAGTTTATTATAGTTAATTATTCAAGGAGATGTTAATTTGATTAAGATTGGAGACAAAGCACCAAATTTTTCCACTACTACGGAGAGTGGAGAGAAGTTTCGACTCAGCGCATTCAAAGGGAAGAAGATCTTCCTCTATTTCTATCCAAAGGACAATACCACTGGATGTCAGGAAGAGGCTTGTTCAATCAGAGATAATTACAGAATCTTTGAGAAGTCTGATATACCTGTCTTCGGTGTATCTGGGGGCAATGCCAAGTCACACCAGAGCTTCAAAAATAAAAACAATCTACCATTCCCACTGTTAATGGATGAAGAATTCGAGATTGCTCAACTCTATGATGTGTACAAGAAGAAGACTATGTATGGAAAAGAGTACATGGGTATTGAAAGAACCACGTTCCTAATTGATGAGAAGGGAAAGGTCGAGGGGATATTTGGAGGAACTGAAGGTATCGAGAAGGTCAAGACAAAAGAGCACGCAGAACAGGTAATCAAGTTCTGGAATCTCAAATTGTGAGGGCGGAAAAAATGTTAACGATTGGAGATATGGCTCCCGAAATAGAAACAACTGACGAAACAGGTGCTCCATTCAGGCTAAGTGAACAACGAGGACATAAGGTCGTCTTGTATTTCTATCCAAAGGACTTTACACCAGGATGCACCGCAGAGGCATGCTCAATACGCGATAGCTATACTCTGTTTGAGAATTCGGGAATCCCAATATTCGGGGTTTCTGGAGGAAACGCTGAAACTCACCAGAAATTCAAGGAGAAGCATCGATTGCCATTCTCAATTCTCCTGGATGAGGATTATGCTATAGCAAAACTCTATGGAGTTTATAGGCCTGTAAAAATATTGGGGAAAGAGCTCCTCGGTGTCCAAAGGATAACATTCCTCATCGATGAAGAGGGAAAGATAGAGGGTATCTTTGGCGGACCTGAGGGTATTGACAAGGTCAATTCTTCGAAACATGCTGAACAGATTGTCAATTTCTGGGGCTTAAAGCTCTGATTATTTCCTAGAGAATCCTTCGTGGTCGGGCCACGCTGCTTAGATATATGACAGACTCATTGACTCCATCAAGACCAAGGAGTGTATTGAGCTCATCATCATAGATTGCGCCTATTTGACAACTACCATAGTCCAAAGCTTCTGCGGCAAGAGCAAGATTCTGAGCAATATGTCCTGCATCGAGAAAGATGTACCGATATGCACGTTGTAGATACTTCCACTTTGACCGTTCAACCACCGCACTCCAAATGAACACAATAGCAGCCTGTTTGGCAATCTGCTGATCTAATGCTCCAGCTCTTATCTCGTCCCCGTAATCACCTTCATTGATCAGCTCTAAAACATGGTCATCAACCACATAGTGATAGATTCCTTTCTTAAGCCCATCAACCCGGCTCACATAAAGATAGGTCTCTATAGGATATAGCCCGCCTGCAGATGGAGCAGTACGGAGCTTGAAGTCGCAGTTGGGTCCCGAAATGACCTCTCTGACTCCCTGAGTTGCCCAGAGGATTTGCGATAAGTCTTGGAGTGACATTGGGTCAGTCGTATACGCTCTGACACTTCTACGTCGCTTGATAATGTCCCATATTGTAGGACCTCCGTAAATCGACGGTTCTGGAAGGGAGATACGAGGTTTTTTTTCATAGATTTTGTACTGGGCAGGCATATTAGCCCAATCAAGACTGTGCTCTGGTAGTTTGCCTCGTTCATACTTCGTATCTCGAAGAAAGTCGTCACCAATTGCAGGCTTCATACTATGCATTGATACCCTTTCTTGTTTTGGCTCTATCGATTTCTCAACATGTCCTAAGAAGATAGATTTTAATAAAGGCGGGCACGAGCCGGACACATGCAGACAGGTCAATGTAGACCAGTCTTCTAATCAATATGTCAGGAGTACTACATAATGCCTGAAAAAAAGCTCTCTGTCGAAGAGTTGAAGAAGAAAGCCGAGAAACCTGGCAAGGATGCCATGATTTTACACCCCTTCTATAGGGGGAAGATCCAGTCGATAGGTAAAGTCCCTGTGAGGAGCTTCTCTGACTTCTCTGTGTATTATACGCCTGGAGTCGCCAAACCATGTCTAGATATCAAGGATAATCCGGACAAAGCATATGACCACCTAAACAAGGGCAATATGGTGGCGGTCGTCAGTGACGGTACAAGAGTACTCGGACTAGGCGATATCGGCCCGCTAGCTGCAGGACCAGTGATGGAAGGAAAGGCCATTCTTTTCAAATATCTGGGGGGCGTTGATGCCTGGCCAATTTGTATCGACACAAAAGACCCAGACAAGGCTATTGAGTTCGTCAAGATACTACAACCCTCCTTTGGTGGTATTAACTTAGAAGATTTCTCTAAGCCAAAGTGTTACAAGATTCTCGAAGAACTTCGTAATGACCCAGACGTGAACATTCCTGTGTGGCATGATGATGCTCAGGGAACAGCAACTGTTGTTCTCGCAGGAGTCTTTGGTGGATTGAATGTTGTCAAGAAAGACATTGAAAACATCAGGGTCGCCATGTTAGGTGTGGGGGCTGCAAATACTCGAACAGCATATCTATTGATCGCAGCAGGCGTTGACCCCAAGAATATCATAATGGTCGACAGTACTGGAGCAATCTATGCAGACCGAGAAGACATCATTGCAGAGAAGAATTATGATGCATTCAAGTATGACCTAGCTCAAAAGACCAACCCAGATAGAATGACTGGAGACCTTGGTGAAGTCATCAAAGGAATGGATGTGCTCATCTCAGCATCACAGCCTGTTCCAGGGACTATCAAGAAAGAATGGGTATCTAAGATGGCAAAGGACTCCATTGTCTATGCATGTGCTAATCCCTTGCCAGAAATTTGGCCATGGGATGCAAAAGAAGCAGGTGCAAGGATTGTTGGTACAGGCCGTAGTGATTTTGACAACCAAATCAACAATTCCCTTGGATTCCCAGGTATCTTCCGTGGAACTCTCGATGTGCGAGCAAGCACCATCACCGATGAGATGTGCATAGCTGCCGCTCAGGCTCTAGCCGACCTTGGTGCCAAACAAGCTAATGAACGCAAGGTCATCCCAACAATGGACCAATGGGAGCTATATCCTGCTGAAGCCACCGCGGTAGGTATGAAAGCTATTGAGCAAGGTGTTGCGAGGAAGCACTGGGAAGAGAAAGCCCTCTACAAATACGCGGAGGATATCATCCGAGTATCTCGTGCCGCTTCTGAAATGCTCTACAAGCAAGGCTTCATTCCAAAAGCGCCCACTACATAGAGTATCGGGCTTGTCAAGGAAAGCGGCGGAATTCCGCCGCTTATTTTCTCTTTTGCCGCATGAACTCAAACATGATCTTTATTCTTATGCCAAATTGATGTTATCTATCACTATCTTATTAAGTTCTTAGAACAAGCCCCGATGAACTCGGTTACATTAAATGACCTTACTGAGGAAGAAATGATATGTCCTACGATAAATGTGTCCGTTGCGGCTCTTGTTTACAATTCTGTCCAATGTTTGACGCAACAGGAGAGGAGCAATTTTCACCTAGAGGAAAGGCATACTTACTGCAAGTGATGGACCAAATTGAAGATGATAAAGAGCTAGCCAAGGAGTTTCGTAGACTCCTCTTTGAATGTTCGCTCTGCGGTCGTTGTGAAGAAACCTGTTCATCAGGGGTGGACCTTCTTAAGGTCTGGCATGAACAGAGGGCCAAAGCCATAGAAACGCATCCAGAGGAGTTCGCCTATTTGGAACCCTTGAAAGATGCACTTGCAAATGTCAAGAATATCTATGGTCTAGCAGCAGAGGATCGAGCGATTTACTGGCTTGATGAATTGGAAGACGATATTCCGGGGCTTGCAGATAGAGTGTATGAAAAGGGGAAGACAACAGAGAATATCATATTCCTAGGCTGTTTAATGTCATTTAGAGGAAGCCAGATTGATGTGTTGAGGTCACTATTCCAGACCTTGGAAAAACTAGAGATAGACTACTTGGTTATGGGTGCTGAAGAGAATTGTTGTGGCCATCCACTTTACCTAATGGGCAATGAAAAAGGTGCTCAGGAATTAAGGGAGCATAATAAGAAAGTCATCAAAGCTGCAGGTGCAAAGCGTGTCATTAGCTGTTGCCCTGGTTGTCTGATTCAACTCAGAGAACACCACAACCTAGAGGGAGTTGAAACACTTCATCACACACAATTCTTTGACAGACTTCTGGATGAAACGAAGAAACATGACCAGAAGGAGGAATTCTCGTATCATGACCCATGTGAACTACATAGAATTCTAAAAATCAAAACAGAACCAAGGTCATTGATCAGAAAGATGGGAATCGAGTTCAAAGAGATGGACCTTAGTTGCTGCGGTGGTGGCGGTCTCCTAAGAATGACAGATCCAAATCTGAGTGATAAGATCATCCAACTTCGGGTCGCACGAGAGGGCGTTAAGAATACCACTGTGATTACAGCCTGTCCGTCATGCAGGGAGCAACTCCTTGGTCAAGATCTAAAAACCAAAGACATTGTAGAACTCCTTTCTGAAACACTTGATGGAGGTGCCAACTGATTGAAGCTCAGAGATGTCGTCATTGGCGCAAATGCCTCGATTTACTACAAACTTAATTTCAAGAAGATTAAGGGTGTCTATTATCCAAGGGTGGAACAAGACGTTCTAGCAGCCATTGCACACGCGCAACAAAATGGGCTCACAGTGACTCCCAAGGGAGGAGGATCAGGCCTAAGCGGAGCGTGCACTGGTGGAAACGATGAACGTATTATGATTAGCACACTACAGATGAAGGAAATTCTCTCGGTCTCAAAAGATCAAGGATACATAGATGTCCAACCAGGAATTACACCAGACAAGATCAATGAGTTTCTGACTCCAATGGGTCTCAGATTCTTTGTAGCACCAAGTAGTAGGGATGTTGCTACTGTTGGAGGGGTTCTCTCCACCGATGGAGGAGGAAACGATACCTGGATAAATGGGACCATGAGAGACAATACCATACGTGTGAAAATGATCTTGTATGATGGGAGGTCTCTTACTGTCGATTCAAAGGGAGTCAAGAGCAATGACTTGGGATTAGAGGAAAACCTGAACAAAAAGGGTATGACAATCCATGATGTTGCTAATTCTCACGGAACTCTGGGTTTTATTACTGAACTACGACTTCTTATTAGACCAACTGTCAAGGAAGCACTTATGGGAGGCCTCACAGAGTTTCCAGACTGTAATGTTCTTGGTAAAGCACTTCAAAATATGATTGAAAAGAAAATCAAAATCAACTATGGTGAAGCTATTACTGAGGCACATCCAGATGTTCGAGAGGATCTCAAACCACCATTACATGTGATTGAATTCCCAGTGGAATTAGAGTCTGAGGTAAGAGAGATAGTTGATTTCAGAAGACTTGATTCTAAAGAATTGGCTCGGATGAAAGATGTCCGCGTCAAGCTTCCAAAACGAAATCCGAAAGTAGGAATTCAGGTAGCATTGTTTGAGGACTATGGCTTTTACGATACTAGCCTAATCAAATTGCAGGATGGTATTGACACAATCAACGCACTATTGATTGAACACGGTATGACACCATTCGCAAAGTATGGTCATGGACCTAGTAAATGGTACAGTGGTGATAATTCCCCAACATACGGACTGATTTTGCACTCAAGGGAAATCAAACCGGAGGGAAAACAAAGCCAGGATGTCTATGATACAGTTCTTGCAATCGTAGATATTTGTGATGAACTCAAGGTGACACCTAAACCTGAACACAAATGGCCATTCTCTGATGAGGTCAAAAAGAAGCGACTCGAAGAGATCAGGGCAGTGATAGGACGGGGCTTCAATCCTTTCCTCCTATCTCCAGAATGCAATGACATATTGGGCTCAATGGTTTGAGGCTGGTTGTTTTAATCTAATGCGGACTCGAGATATCAGAAGAAATACTTTCGGGCATCTCAGACAGGTGTTTATATACACACAATGAGACGAGGTTCTGATAAGAATGGTCCGCCCACATCGTAGCCCCAAAGGTCTATTCGATCCCTATTACGTCCCTGACAAGCTCTTGTACCGAGACAGGGAGATGTCAACTGTCAACGGCGTTTACAAGGATTCGTTTGAAGATGAATATGGTGTGAACTGCCTTGTTCATGGTATAACAGGAGTGGGGATGACTGTCTTTTCGAGGTATTTTCTCACAAAACTAGTGCCGCAACAGTTCAACGCACATACAGTGTATGTGGATGCCAAGCACAAGGATATACTAGAAATAATCTCAGAACTGAATGATAAGATCCATCACGAAACTGGCAAACCCATCACCGTTGCCTTTGATCTCGATGTATTGTGGATGCAGTTCAAGAGAACAGCCACAGCAACGGACAGGAGAACAGTGTTTGTTGTGGATAATATTGATGAGACCAATGAAGAGGTTTACAAGAAACTGGCAAGACTGTCGAAGGAAATCAATGCAAGCACCATTGGTGTTCTCAATAGTCATGAGTACAGAATGCTGACAAAGGGACCGGCTACTCAGATGGCTTATGACTTCGAGATACCTCTTGATATCTATACACAATCGCAACTCTATGATATCGTAAGAACTCGGGTAGAGGACACATTCCCCCTTGGTCTCACTGAAGAAGTTGTTCGGTATATCACTGACCTGGTGGTGGAGTTCGATGCATCAAAGCCAAAGACAACTGTAGAGGCCTTGAAAGCACTATGGCCACTTGCAGCCAGGGGTCAGGAGATAGACTCGGACGCGGTGAGAAGCGCAACTGCAAGCATCACAACCTTTGCTCACGATAATGATTACATGGACCTAATTGACACTATCAGTATGAATGACTTCATGACACTCCTGGTCCTTGAAGCACTATGCGAGCATCTCGTACATTACAAGACAGAGACCTACATTGATAGGGGCACTCTCAACGAGCTTATTGTCATCAAATGTGAAGAGCTTGGTGTAAAATATGTCGCAGAGGACATTGACAGGAGTCTTCAGACCTTGATATTCCAGAGCATTGTCTTCGAGTCCGGATATTCACGCAATCTTCTCTATGTCCTTGCACCCCCGGACATCCTCTATGAGGCAGCAGTCGGTCTTAGACGTGAACTAGCTCGAAGAAAGTAGAAATTGAATGAGAACCGGCTGGTCATTCCAGCCGCTCATTCCTGTTTATAGTGTCTATGAAGGCCGCTTCTCAGCAAATTCCTTCTTGACCCATGCATCTAATCCATTAGCGCCTTGAAGACTGCCGAGCTCAGCATCCAGATTTGATGGCTTGAGAACAGCAACCCAGCCCTTACCATAGGGATCCTCATTGAGAATACCAGGATTGTCTTTCAAAGCGTCATTGACTTCAGTGATTGTACCGCTTACAGGTGCCTTGACAGGGCCTGTCCATTTCCCACTTTCTAAAGTGCCAATGCTACGTCCTGCCTCTATGTCCTTGCCAGCGGGTCGAAGACGCACGAACTTGATCTTGCCAGCTAGATCCATTCCAAATGTCGTGAAGCCAATGCGAACCTTGTCGCCTTCCTTCTTGACCCAAATTTGGTCTGGAGTATAGTGAAGATCATCTGGAAAATTGAAACCGTCGTGTGTTACCATGGTATAGTCACCAAATATTGGTTCGTATAACCTACTACTTAAGGCATTTGCTCTATGGAAATGTCTCTTAGAGTAATAGCTATTCTTCGACGGATGACTCACCATTCATTACCTGTCTGAGAATCTCTGCCTCCTCAGCATCAATCTCAATGAGACCAGGTCCCGAATAGCCGCATCCTTCCTCTTCACAATAATAAGTAGTTGGAACAAGCCATCCATTGACTGAGGTCTTGTTCTCTTTGATCTTGAGCGAGCCGCAACGAGGGCACACCCTTACCTTCCTTGCACCCAACTTGTATTCTCCCGGCGTTATACATTTACTTCCAATCAGCTCCTTAAAACAGTTGCTTGCGAATAGAACCGGATTCCTGAAGCATTCTGTGTGGTCTTATTATAACCTCGATACGAATATAGTGTGAGATGGAGGATTCAATCAGACCGGGATTCTTCACTGCAGATATGGTCAAGCGAGTGAAGATTTCCATGGGTATCAGTGCATTGGATAACCTACTAGGAGGAGGCGCCGAAGCGGGACTCACGCATCTGTTCTACGGAGACCGTTGCCTGCATGACGACTTTCTCAGATGTGCAGTGTACGAACAGATGCCGAAGGATAGAGGTGGTACTGGTGCCCCAGTCATTATAATCGATAGTGCAAACATGATCAAGATCGAACGTCTCACAGATATCTCCTACGAACTTGAGCTAGATCCTGATGAAGTGATGGACAGAATCTACATATCGAGAGCCTTCAACTCCTCTCAAACTTACGACCTCATCATGAATGAACTTGAGGGATTCTTCAGACGATTGTCTGCGAGGGTTCTAATGGTAACTGGATTACCTAATCTTTACATCGAGGAGGGCTTGAAAGGTGAAGGTCTACAACAGATGTCCCACATGGCTTCACATATAATGACCTTTACACTTAGAAGAGATCTCTTCACATTCATTTCTGCTCCAGCCTCGAAGAAAAACAGCAACACTCCAGCAGGTGGACGCTCTCTAGCAAGCAACTGTCAAGTTCATGTTCAAGTCGAGGAATCGAGATCATATATACGATACACTCTCACCAAGCACCCGCAATTTCCAGTGAGGAGAGCTTCACGAGCCTTAGCTAAAGACTGTGGTGGGATCTTACCCCTCTCATACTTTCTGAGTGGAGATGAAGAAGAACGGGAGTCCTAGTGCTATGACTCTCGCTTCTTCTCAAGGCTTCGTATTAGTTCTTCTACCAAGTCACGTGGCAGCTGCCGAGCCTGTTTCAAGATTGTATCAATCTCGTGGGGAGGAATACCCCTCGTTTCCAGGTTTTTCTTCAGCTCCTCAATCTCAAATGGACTTAGACGGTCACTTGGTATTTCGGCTTCCTCATCCTTGGGAGCTTCAGGTTCTTCGAATCTAGTGCCTGGTCGAGGAGTAACTGGTTCCTTTGCAGATGGAAGAATCACACGTTCCGCCTCTGGTTCGACCTCTTTTTCTTCCTTGATAAGGTCCTCAACTCCTCCAGCAACACGTCTAACTGCATCAGCTTGAACCTCAGCAATAACCAATTCCACACTCTTGTGGTCTCTGCGCGCGGTACGAATAGCCTCTTGCATGATGACCTCTTTCACAAAGGCAGCCTGCTCACTCATCTTCATCTTTGAGATATCAGCCTTGAAGTCATCGAGTTCCTGAGCGTTTAGATTGGTCAGTATAGCGAGCTGTATTAGTAGCTCACCCAATTCGGGTACTTGAACAGGAACCGACTCTTCTGGCATATCGTCAGGTGTTCTGACGATCCCAACTTTCGCGTAAGTATCATTGAATAGGTCAGCAATAAGCTCTTGTCGATTCTTCGCCTCAACAACAGGTTTTGGTATCTTTCCTTTGCGAACTGAATTGATTTGTGCATTAATCTGACGCAGTCGTTTGGGAACACTCCAGACACGAACATACGCAAATCCAAGTAATAAGACAACTAATCCAATTGGCAGACCGAATGTTATTGCATTGGTCATTATTATATCGAAGTCATTTTGAAGAACTTCAACGATTAGTGCATGTTCGCCAATTGTGTATACTCCATCGCCAATCATAACTGTAATTGAACCGGATCCAGGTGTGAGTTTAATACCAGTTGCACTAACGACTACAAGATATTGTCCAGGTATGATGTCCTCTTGCATTGAAACTGTAAAGGGAGCTCCTCTACTTGCATTTACAGAGAAATGAACTCCTTCAATTCCTATATTATGCCAGGTATCCCAATATTGGAGCACGATTGTGAGAGATTCTCCATTAACAAGATTCCAGATTGGCTGTTCGTTGAGGATAGACAGCCTCGTTGGGATATCAATGACAGTAATTCGGAATAGAATCTCAGCATTCGTCCTATTGGCGAGACTCATCTCAATGTATAATCTGTAAGGTTCGGAGGAAACAATAGCGTCAATGTCTACATCTGTAGTATCAAAGATGACTCTGTAAAGTCCACCTCCAAGATCCAAGACGGTGATATTGAGAGAGCTCTCTATAGAGATTCCTCTCAGATAGCTGTTCTCGGTACTCAACGCTCCCGCAAGCCCACCTACAAATTCGTTGCCTGTATCAGTATCATTGTAGTAGAATTCGATTGTGACAATGTCGCCAAGGGGAATTTGCAGGTTCCTAAGATCCTCAAGGACTTGTTCATACGTGGGCGTATAACTCACCGAGCTGACAAAGATTTCAGTATCTGCAGGGCGAACAATGAACTGTATTCCAACAGGAGCATCTTGATAATTCTCCTTTTGGAATAACATTGTGACGGTGAAAATGCCTGGACTAGCTAGAGTTGTATCAACTTCGACCATATACACACCACCAGGCAATTCATAGAGCATACCAGTCAATATTCCACCACGGGGATCCTCAACTAATGCACCTTCGATTGGACCGAAAGTTCCATTATAGATGAATGTGAGGTTGCCCTTCCAGCCCCAGGCAACATCGAGACCCGTCGGGCGAATCACATCAGTCTGTATCCTAGTGATAGTAAGAGTCAGTTGTGCAGACGAGTCAGTGAATTCAGATGAATTAGCCCACACATTGGCTTGAATTCGGACTGGCCAAATGCCAAAACCAAGTGAAGTAGTATCCAATTCAGCATAGAAGGTTCCATCACCATTGGGTTCGAAATAGCCACTCCAGCCTCGTGCATCTATAATCCATCTCAAAGTTGCATTGGCAAAGAGCTCCCCACCGAAATCCGGTTTTGTCAGATTTGCTGTGAAAGTGACAGTTTTAGAATAGGTTACAGACATATCCTCACTTGTATCGCCAGATAACAGAATTTCAGTTCTGGATGCCTGCAGTTCAATATTGAAAATGAACGAACTAGGTGCGAAGTTATCGAAACGTGCTTGAATCAGCAACGAGTATGTACCTTGAGACTGTATTGTGGGACCATTTGCTGGGAGTATTGTAGTATAATATCCCGGAGTACCGTTATAAGTAAAGTTGAATACTTGCTCTACAAATATAGCTATCAGTGAAACCTTGTAGGTGTCAGGAATTGGTAGAATATTATTGACATCTTCCAAGTAGATAGTAATACTAAGGCTGCTCCCTCTAGGTATTGCGATTGAACCTGATGGAGGATTGATTGGAGATATCTTTGAGGGTATAGGCTGAATAACGAGAGTAATGTAAGCACGCGCGGTCTCGAAATAATCTTTTGATGCTACAATTGTTATAATATATGTTCCAGCATTGGCTAATGAGGTGCTAATTACACCAGTATAATTTCCTTTGAACGCAATTTCACCCAACTCACCAACCCCATAGAGCCATGTCCACGTAACCGTGGCACCAGAGGTCAGATTCATCCAGAGCAAATTCCGATAGTCCAGAGTGATTGAGGCATTTTCTTTCCAACCAACTGTAACTTGGTCTGAGAGAGGAATCAGTTCTGTTGCAATGTTGCTTACTACTCCGGTCAATACTATAGGATTCATGGGTCTATAATACGGAGCTGTTGCAGAGTTCCATCCAATGTTAAGATTGAACTTGTATGTTCCAGGCTGTAAAAGAGCAAGTGTGTTGACACGAACTATATACTCTCCACTTCCATCACCCACTTTAGTGATGCTGTAATCTGAGGAATTTAGAATCACTGTTTGACACGAGAATGATATCACAGCACCATCAACAAGGGCTGCATTGGCCATGTCTGAGAGTATAAAGGTGATGTTGAAAAGGTCACCATATCGAGTTTTGTCAAAGGGATCAAGTGCAAAACTGAGAGTTCTTGTGGTTACTGATGCCCATATCGTAGCTGGAGCATCCACATAAAAAGGACTAGTGAGTTCATTCCAATTAACAACAATTGTTAGGTTATATCTACCCAGTGTTGAACCAAGGATTTCAGAGTCCACTGTGAGTATGAATTCAGATCCCGAGGGTGTCAATGTGTAATCTCCTGAACTAACAAGTGTACCATTCTTATACAGGGAGATATCTGTGGCAAGAATCGATGTTATGGCATTTCCACTAAAGAGATCAACGTATTCAAAGGCAAAAATCACATTATCAAGGAATGGTGTCTGAGGAGGCGGAGTAGTGATATCGACAATGGTGTCCCGAGTTGTCACACGAATTTTCACAGGTGTATTCGCATCACCATGATAAGGCGCCCCAGAAGACCAATAGGCATAGACCGTAACTGAGAATTGACCTAATGATCCAAATATAGTAGAGTTTACAGAAATCTCGTAAAGACCACTACTCAATGAAGAATATTGATAGCCCTCAGACCCATATGCCAAAGGTGTTGCACCAAAGTACACCTGAATATCATCAGCGGCTATACCTGAGTCACTATCTACATCAAGGAATTGAACTTGAAATACTGAATAATCCAAGTACGGTGTAGGACTAGGTGCGACTTCGAGGGACAGCAGTGAGAGTCGTTCTCGTAATTCGAAGGACGCTGTCAGGTCATCATCTGCATAGAAGGGTATGATATTGGAATAACTCATTCTGAAAATTACATTGAAAGGCACTCCAATACTGTATGCGGGATAGGAGTAAATTACAACATCATATCTTGAATTAGTTGCATTCCATGTACTTGTGAAACTCCAACTACCGGCAGTAAGAATCTCTAGAGTCGCAGCTCCTGTTCCATTTCCTATGATGGCAGTTGTATACAAATCCTCGTAGTATAAAATGAATTCAATTGGATTACCATATGCAATCTTGCCAACTGCCTCATAGGAGAGGATTGTTCTACGTTCACGGAGATCAAGGTTTCTTGCTATCTGCCTATCAGCAATATAACTTACAGGAACATGGACTTGAACAGAAATATTCCATAGCCCTGTAGAAGCATATCGTGAGGTACTAAACTCAATCTCATATACTCCTCCAGCATATTCTCTCACGTCGTATAGACTTGGATTAATTACGCCATAGTTATCAGTAACAGTAATCGTTGCTCCCAAAATGCCATTGCTGCCACCATTGGTCACATCAGTCCAAGTTACTGTTATAGTTACATTATCACCATAGAAAGTAGGATCGGGAGTTGGATAATCAAGAACAGTTTGTCTGGCTAGAACATTGATGGAAACCAAGCGGTTCGTCTTATTGCTATAAAATGGTTCGCCAGCCCATGTGACATTCAGAGTTATAACATGGACTCCAATGCTACCAAATTGACTTGTGTCGAATGTAATTGTGAATAGTCCAGCGTTGTGAACATAGATGAATGTAATATCCATTGAGATATTCAGTTCTGTCGAATCTAGAATGTCTGTGCCAAGACCTGTATCTTCCCAACGGAATGAAAAGCTTGCAATTTCTCCATAGCTCTCTGGTGATGGAGGATTGATGAGAAGAAGAGTAGCTCGTGAAAGCACCCACACAGAAACAGAGTCTTCGAGAGTTGAATAGAATGGTTCGGTTCCAGTCCAATCGATAGTTATAGTCATAGTAAACTGGCCAATATCTCCGAATCCTGTGGTGTCTATCTCAATTCTATAGAGTCCAGGATTTGTTACTGGATCGACTTCGGTGATTGTCACCTTACCCATATCAAAGGGAACATCAAATACTACAGAGATATCGACATGACCAGTACCATATCCCTGGTCAAATGAATTTGTGATTCCAATACCGCTATCCTTCTCACTGTAAAGGAATTCGTAGATCATAATCTCAAGATATGATGAAGGATCTGACGCAGTAACTAAAATCAAGAGACAGTCAACACCGATGATGTTGGTAGAAACGACAGCAACGTTGTTTTCATATTGTTGTATGACTCCAATCCATTCCACATAGATAGTGAATGTCTGAGGGCCCAAACCGAATTGGGAGGCAGGGATAGAGATTGTGTAGAATCCATCCCCTAAAATCAGGTTGTACGCATAGCTTGAACTTACAACACCTGTCGCATTTTCAACATAGAAATCTACGAGTGCATTTTTGATGCCAACCTTATTATCGAAATCGTAATAAAAGACCGTGATATTGATGATTGAATTGTAAGCTGTTGGTGGAGGAGTCTCTGCTGTAAGAATCGTATCATGACTCCGAATTTCAATCTGAATCTCACAATATCCTGGTTGATACTCCGCACCTTTGGTAAAGTTGAACCAGAGAAGGTAAATGCCTAGTGCATCAGAAGTTGTAGTCACAAATGTAATTTGATACTGAGTTCCGGTCCATACGATTGAGGGTGCTGTCCCATTCCAATTGTTTGCAATATTTCCGATTGTTGTTTGAATTGGAAGGGAGTTATCAAGATCGGTCCAGGCAATCGTGAAGATCTTAGTATTTCCTGAGGGTATCTCCAGGCGAATTGTTGAAGGCTCAGCATCAGTATGAATCTGAGTGACAATAATTGTAATTATAACCCACCTATCTTCATAGACCGATGCACTTGCTGTAAGGTTGATTTCGTGAGAACCAATAGCTAGTGAAGATGAGTCCAGAGTTACAAGATAGTCACCATTTGATACATGAATTGCAGAAATCAGAATATCAGGATTTACGGAAAATGTAGCGGTAGTGATTCCTGTTCCACTATCACGATCAGTATAGTAAAGATGAAGAGTAACATCCTTGTTGTATGGCGTTGAAATCGTGTAGAGATTTGCAGTTAGGTCACTGATGATTGCACGATACCTGAATGAGATTACACAGCCAGCTGAAGCATATAGACTGCTGCCAGGAGTGACAATGACATTGATTGTGAAGTCAGTTCCTTGACCATCAAAATTACTCCATGGAATCATAATACTGTACATGCCATTCCCGAGAGGGGATACTGTAGTTCCACTCAGAGTAAGACTACTCGTTACTACAAACTGTCCTGATTCTCCATTAATAGGCCATCCATAGTAAGTTCCAGATTCGCTAACATTGAAATGAACATCAACCGTGAAATCAGATCCTTGAGTGAACACGAGATCATTAGGCGCGTTATAGAGCGTCGTCTGAAGCTTTCTGATGGTTATTGAGAATATATAATTCGCTGGATCATCATAGTTACCAGATAGGTCAACAGCCAGGGTCACAATAATGGTTGATACAGGCCAGTTATCTGTATCCAGAATAATCGTGAAACTGCTTGGATTATTGTAAATCTGGATTGGTGGTTGAGAAGATGAGAACGTGAACGAACTGACAGCTCCGATGACTATTACCCCTCCATCCAAATCTGTGAGAGACACAGTTAGAGTAGTATTAGCTCCAAATGCTGTCGTAAGATTTCCAACGACATTAGCTGAGGTCAAGTGATTCCTAATAGCAACATCAAATGTGTAGATATCTGGAGCATCATAATCAGTATCAGACATGAGAACTGTAAGATTTACCGAGTGCAATCCAACAACCCAAGTGTTTGTATCTAGAGTCATTCCAACCAGATTGAAAACACTTAGCTCAGACTGCGTTCCTTCTATTGAAGCAAAGGATAATGAATCCACTACAGAAGCATCTAGTGTTTCTCTAGTATCAAGATCAATAAGAACAATGTTGACTATTGTATCATCTCCGTAAGGAGTAATCAGGTTTCCAGATACTGAAACTGCAGTATAATGAGCTCGCAATTGGAATGAAACCTCAACAGAAGCAACTTCATAGAGGGCAGCATTATTAGTTGCATTGAAGGTGTAATAATAAAGCCCCTTTGAGAGAGCTCCAGTTGGAATAGAGATGTTATAGCGACCTACACCCCAAGGTATTGTTGTAACTGGAGAACCATCATCAAAGGTAATCGTAGCCCCAGAGATTAATGATCCATCCCATGTATCACGGTAGACAAGCGTTGCAGTGAAATCAAAACCAACAGGAGTAGTCGATACCCATTCATAAGTAAGCTGAGTTGGATGGAAGAGATCAAGATTGAACGAGGTTGAGTCATCGAAATAATATTGGTGAGATGAGTCGATGTTTATCAGCCATCGAGTTCTGTCACTCAATTCTGAAGTGTTTCTGGCAATAGAGTATCTTCCGTCGCCAAGATCTTCAAAATATACGGTCGTTGCTGAACCAGCAACTGTCCAATTCATTGATACTGTCGCTTCAGTGATAGGAGCACCAGTACCAGTGTCAGAGAGGTCAACCACAAGATAGAGTAAATCACCGACAGTCAGCTCTTCTAGACCAGCAGCGGCATCGCTTGGAGAATCAATCTCTAGAGTTGAGGCTCGTCTAATAATGAAGTTACGTTGATATTCTCCAACTCTATAATTGACTGTACTTCCAGAATCATTATAATGAGTTGAAACAGTCCAGAGCCCTGCTGGAAAATCAGCATCAACTAATTTCTCTATGTACATCTCAGGAGAAGTCTGAGTAGAAGGTGAAGCAATTGTACGGAAACTCGAGGATGATTGGTACATCAACCACTCTGTCTGAATCCATTGAGGTGATTTGAGTGTAGTAGCAACCCGAACTTCATCAATAACTCCTTGGAACCAACCCTGCTGACCAGGCACATACTCCACAAATCCTCCTCCAATCTTCCAAGGAGCATTAAATACAAGATTTCCAGTTGAACTACCATATGCACCTCCATATTCCTCAACCCCATTAACAAAGACCCTATTCAGCGACTGATCATTTACATTCAAAGTACAGGCAAAGAAATACCAATTACCTGCAGACCAGCTGGTTGTCGATGACCAGACATATTTTGCCCCTAATCCGCTCTTCTCCATCTTGAATACGAGTTTTCCCTTAGGGACATAAGTTTGAGTCCAATCACTTCCAGTAATTAGTACATGTATGTCTGTATCTACATCAATAGCCTTGGTGAGAATGACCTGAGTGGTACCAACGACATCACTGATTGGAGAATTCAACTTGAACCAACCAGAGATGGTCGCACTCCCAAATGGATTAAGTCCTCGAGCTGATGCAACATTGATGGTGTCAGAACCATCGAAATACTGTCCAGTTCCAAAGATGCCAGTCGTATTTGAATTTCCTACTTGATCTCCATAGTAGCCATGTCCTGTTGAGTCAGAGAAGTCGGTTGATGTCTGTCCATTTGTCGCTTGCTCGCTGAGATGCCAAACAGCAGCATAGTTGGAGGTCCAGACAGCAGCAGGATTCTGCTGTGAACCAACGACTGGATTTCCATAATACATTGTGATGTCTACATCTGCGAAATTGGCTAGATTGACTTTCACCCAAGCCACGAGATGAGCGTATGTTGAGTCATAGTTCTGCTTGAAAAGCTCAATCTCATGAGGAACGATGGCACCACCAGAATAGAAGGTTATATCATCTCCATCTGACTGAACCTTTGTGTGAAGGTCGGCATCAAGAATATCAATTAAAACAGGGAATCCTGTGAAATCACCAGTCACATACTCATTATGAATTGTGATGACCTTGCTGTACCTGAAAGAGGGAAGCATATGAGTTGTAGGTCCAGATGTTGTGGTGCTTGAAGAATACCACACAGATCCTGTGGGATCAAGAAGGTCAAACTCGGCGGAGGCTCCGGTAATCCAAGGACTTGAGGTGATGAATCTCATTGTATATCCTGTATCAAATGTTGCCGTTGCAGAATATGGGCCGCCAGAGGGTCCCAGCTCGAGATCACTAAGGTAGTTCGCAGATACGAATGTCAGCTTCCAGAGACCATGCGTGTCAACAGCAGAGGACCGAACAATGACTTGATTATAGTCAGTATACCAATCAGCTGGATTTGCTTGAATAATACCCAGAGGGTCAGTCACAGACACTATTCTCCAATCAGTGACAGGAAATGTAACAGAGAAACTCAGAGTGTTAACTTGTGCAGGAGGCGAAACGAGAACATATGCAGTCCATGTGACTGTACTAGCGTTGGTCGCAGAGAATGATGTACCAAAAGTGAGCTGTGCAGATAATGTTGCGCTTGTTTGAGTCCAAGGTGATGAGTTCACGAAGGTACCGGATAATGATACCGTCAGTGCAGATCCGATACCGGTATAGGGTGGTGCTCCATCAGCGAGGAAACCTGTATCCGAGAAATCCAGATTAGTTGGTGATATACTTGAAGCATTATCATACCCAGAAGGATTCGCTAAAGATAGTATGAAGAATGTAATCAGGACTAGTGGAACTAAGTTTCTTCTCCTCATTGTAATAGCACCCATTTCTATATCCGATTCGTCAAATTTGAATATGACTGTAGTTAACAATCGGAGTTACTCCTAAAATTGGTAAGGAATATATCAATTCATGGTGTTCAAACAGTTTCCCAGATTCGTCAAACAGGTCTTTTTTTCGCACTTTTATCGAAATTCCTATCGTGGCTAGACTGTCGATTCGAAATACATGAAGTATTGAAACATGATTGCGAAAAAAGGACCATATCTCCAATCCAGCGAATGAGTATAAGCGCTATGAATTGTTATATACACGCGATAAAGAGTCATAACATCCTGAATCACGTATGCACGCAAGCGTACCTGCTAATAGGAGGCAAGCCAATCATGAGGCATAGATTTGCGATATGTATAGTTCTTATTGTGATTTTCACATTTCCAGTTCTAAGCAATAATGATGCAAAATTGCCTAGCAATGATGGTTTTTCGGGATACCCTGATATGAATCCTAGGTATACGACTAGCGCAGACTCCTACTATGGAACTGGACCTGCCCTTCCTGTCTCACTATCAGGTATAGCAACCGATCGATATGGAGGAAGTCTCCAAATTGATGCCTCGACATCAGGTATTCGCACGATATCCTTGGATGATGGATGGACAGGCTCTAACCTTCAGACAACTATAGACTCCTTGTCTATAGAAA
>JAOUFI010000094.1 GCA_029858305.1 Candidatus Thorarchaeota archaeon | reverse complement strand
TTGGTGTTGTACGCTTGAGTAGCAGGAATAATGAAATGGCGTACCTCGCCGATTCGCATTCCAATGATTGCATCTTTGTACATTTGAAGGGCTGACAGACTCTCGACAGGCTCAATCGATCCGATATCAGGATAGACGCTCTCTTGTATAGTTGTACCATTTCGAAGGCTCAATGAGTAATGGACTGAAACAGCATCAGTACGTTTCACTCGCCACATATCAGTGAGCGTGGTACCAGGAGTGTAACCAACAATTACATCACTGTTATTTAGACCGGCTGTTGTGAAACTGGAGCTGTAGTTCTGCCAAGCAAAACCAATCCATCCTGTTGTATGAGCTTCAACACCAATATAGAGCAAGGTACCGTTATGTTCGAAATATGCTTTAACCCCTGTCACAGGATCCGTAAAACTTTGAGCATATTCAGTTGGGTCTATTATTCCGTCTGCTGAGCCATAATGATTATCAACAAACGGGATCGAGACATTCATTGAAGACACTGCCAGAGTAGATCCGTTGTCTATTCTCTGAGCTACTTCTCTATTTTCTATTGTATTTGAGATGGGGCTCATTGATAAAATGAAGCTTGACGTGAGGAAAGCAAGCAGTACTAGAGTCCCTATCTTTCTATTCAGTAGTCTCAATACGAATCACCGTGCATAATTGGGGAATTCCATGTCCGTGGTGTCCACTGGACCTTGGATGGTCCGCTCGAACTTCGGGTTCGTTAAAATAGATTTCGGATGTTGAAAGCATGCACGATATTGTCCTAGTCCGAAAAGGTCAAAACCAAGACGATAAGTCTCGAATCGAAAAGGTCGGTACAATTGCTAGAGATTCTTATTGCTATTCTGGTATCTTTTCTTGTAGTCGTAATATTCACGCCTAGTGCAATACGAATACTTAGGGAAAAGGGAGTTACGGGAATAGATGTTCATAAGCCTGAACAACCCGATATACCAAAGGGCGGGGGCTATGTCATACTCTTCGCAATTGTCTTTGCATTGCTTGTTATAGTTGGACTTACAACGTTTCAGCAACTTGAAATTGGGATGGTAGGGTTGTTTGCAGCTCTAGTATCTATTCTCATGGCAGGAATGATAGGCCTCCTCGATGATAATCTAGATTTCAGGAACCGAACAAAAGTGATACTTCCATTAATTGCATCCATTCCGATGGTCGCTATGAGCGTGGGGACGCCCACAATAACAATTCCGTTCATAGGGACTGTTAATTTTGGTATAGCTTATGCGCTTGTGATAGTCCCACTAATGATGACTTTCATCATTGATACAACAAATATGTATGCTGGCATGAATGGACTTGAAGTGGGTCTCAGCGCAGTTAATTCGTCAGGTCTTATTTTATACATTCTTCTCATGCCCTACCTTGACGGACACACAGTGAGTGCGACACAGATGGAAGCAGGAATAGTTGCAGCAGCACTTCTTGGAGCATCACTGGGCTTTTTAATTTTCAACAGATATCCGGCAAGAATTCTCACTGGAGATGTTGGAAACCTGCCGATGGGAGCCACCATGGCAGCAGCATTAATCATTGGAAACATGGATAGACTCGCCATCTTAATGTACATACCATTTGCTATCAACTTCCTCCTGTACATCATTTACAGAGTCTATACAAAACGGAAAAACATGAAGTGGGTGAAGTTCGCTAAGCCTAGGGTTGATGGGACCTTGGAGGTTGTTGGACCTTTCACAGTCTATTGGATTTTACCTCATTTCTTCAAGAACATGACCGAGAGGAAGAACGTGGCTCTTCTAATTCTGTTTCAGGCTATATTGGTCTACGGAGCAGTTCTTCTACTTCTCATTGGATATCCACATGGAGTCGGTTGGATTTAGATGATTTTATCGGAGAGATAAGTATCAACAACAAAATCCATGCCATATCTACTGAATGCCTGTTGTTCAGCTTTTTCTCTCAACTTTCTGAATTCTTCAATATGCTTTTGCCACTCATGGTCAGAGTATCGGACATCTCTTGAGAGTTCATCCAATCTCTTCAGATCAGCATTGTTCATTTTCTCCGTGGGCAAGGAATAGGAAACAATATCCTTGGGAGTCACTCCAATCCATACTGCTCCAGGAGTTGTAAGATTTTCAATGTGGGCTGAATTTGCACTACCAGACATTATGACCCGTGCAATATGCATCCCCCAAGGGTCTCCATCAGTGAACAAGTATACAGGTAGGTCAAGTCTTTCATTGAGAGTTCGAATCAAACTTCTCGTTGCTCGTGGAGGTTGACCTCCTAGTTGAATCAAAACTGCTTTGAATCTCTGCCAAGCCTTGGTTTCAATGAGGCGTGAAAACATACCTCCAGACTCAACAGCTAAGACTATCTCTGCATCAGTTCGAATAGGTTCAGCTGTCATCAAAGCAGGACCAATCGGCAAGCCGTCAGGACTAATGGTCAGATCAATCTCACGACCATCATATCCTGGAACCGTATATCTCATTACTAATTCTCCATAGATTGAGGAGTGTTCATCTGGAAAGATACCAAAGGACTCACGGGGCAGTCCAGTGACGCATTCTAAGTCTGTAACAATACGATCTGATTCAGCCTGATCTTTGAAAACCACGTCAAATGCTTCACTGGAATAATAGAGGTCACGGAGTGAACTCGTTCGAGATGCCGCTAGGAGTTGCTTCGCAAAACTTGCTACCCAAGTAAGTTGGGTAAAGCTACGGATGTGATTGATATTGCTGGAATCCCTGATATTTGTTGAATCGCCTAGAACAAACCGATTCTGTTTGGCGTTGTATACGATGTTGCTGGTATTTCTATCAGGAATCTCAAGGACAGGGAATCTATCTGCAAGGATTGATTCCACAATCTGCTTTCCAAGGTCAGTTAGTTTGATCGAAGCCCTATTACTATCATTCATCAGGATACACCTCAAATAACTGCTTCACAAGACGGCTTGTGCTGGGAACCTCGTCTGTACCTGCCAAATCAGCTCCGAATTTTGCCAGATGCCTGAATGCTCTTGCATATTCTCGCATCTTCTTTCCTTCTCTAAGAGCCTTCTCACTCTTCCGCGTAGTTTTACCAAAATGCCTGCCGAGGTCTCTCATTAGAGACAAAACTTCGGTTTCAACCTCAGGAATTGTGTCTATTGACTGCTTTCCTGCAGCCTTGTAAGGGACTCGAGTGGAGCATATGTGGATGAAGAGTGATGCAGGAGCTGAAGAGTCTACATTGTATCGCTTCCAGTTCAATCTCTTCATGGTCTTCGTCAGTACATCTTCACTAGAATCGTAGAGAAGAGGTACACGGTTCGCGAAGCGGTATAATATGGGAATGTCTGAACGGGGAAAAGCATCTCCAATAGCGATTACTCCCTCTACAATGAAGGGATTACCCTGCCACTCTGATGGTCCTCTACTTGAGTAATATACTGAAACAGTATTGAAAGTAGATTTGATTCCAGCAAGGAATGCTTCTTTTCCAATAGGACTCAAACTCTTGGAATCAGGATTCTCGAACCCATCGAACTTTCGTAGAGCGGTACTTAATCGACCAAAATCATCTCGGGTAAGCGAACTAACCTTTCTTGCAGGATCAAATGATACGAACTTTAGAAAACGAGATGATGTCTTTATGCCAACTTTTTGGAAGGATGCCACTAAAAAGTCTTGTAGACGTTTCTCACCATTGTTTTGTGCTAGTCTTCGTAACATCTCAAGATCAGCAGCTCGTGGATGAGGATTTGAACTGATAACCGGGGGAGGATGTATATTCCACCATCTCCCAGATTTTAACGATTCAGTTCCATCAACCTCTAGCAGAATCTGCGCGTGAGGAGTAGAAACTGTACTAAGACGAACATACTCAATGATTCGCTCTTCAGCTCTCTTCAAGTCACCTCGAAGTTGCAGAGTGACAGAGGTCCCGTCATACTCACGATCAAGAGGGCGGCTTGACTTAACAATTGGTTGATTTGTTTCAACATCAATAAAGAGAGCATACTCCTTGCCTTGGGACCCCTTGTATTGTGTGTGAACAATAACTGGGGAGTCCGTTGTAATCTGACCATACAACACGGCCATAGTAACTCCAAGACCAAAAGTACCACGTCGTTGTCTATTATGGAACTTACTGCCATACAGAACTGTGGCAAATGCACGAGGTACATACTCTTCGGCAATGCCTGTACCATTATCGGATACGCAAATACGAATTATATCCGAATCCTCACTGGTCATTCTGACATCTATTGAAGGTAATCTCTGGGCATCTTCGCATGAGTCTAAACTATTCTCAATCAGTTCTCGGACAGCGGAATAAACGGCTTGACTAGGGTTGCCAAAACCAGCTAGCTGACGATTTCTGTAAAAGAACTCTGCAGGAGATATACTTCCGAATGTTGTTTCTGTAGGCACTTGTTGATTCATGTTCCTCAGTTGTTTCTTAGTGGCCTTGTGATATTAGAGGGGGTATTACATTACTATAGATCAGTACTCTCCCATAGCTCAGCCTCTTGGCGATTCATTTCCTGACGCATGCGTTCAAGACGAGAATACACAGCACTATGAGGAGCACCAGATATGAGCATGTCAATTGCTCTACGAGCACAATCCAGACCTGGATTCATACCAATTATTGACACAGTTCTACCATAGATGGTGACCTTGGTTCCTGTAATTTGCTCAATCGCTCTTCTTGTACGACCGCTTTCACCAATTATTCTTCCAGATACGCGTTTCAATTGATTTGGGGAAGTACCTACAGCCTCACGTAGTGATATCACAAGAAGCATCATGTCTTCATCAATGAGTGTCAGAGCGTTCTTGGGACTAAATCCTCTGGCTATTGCACGGACTATGTCACGGGCTTTCCATGCAAGAATCGGATCCTCTGACGCATTAGGATTGCTTATTGTCACAACACCATCAGCGCCAATATCAAGGGTAACGTTTGTCAATTGCTGAATCCGCTTGCGAACCTTACCATTGCGACCAACGAGAACGCCAACTCGATCGACAGGCACTCGGATTGTTTCTTTAAATGACATTCTGATTCTCACCCGCTGAAAGGATATGCCGAGCAATTGTTTCAGGCTCTGAAGCCTCAACGCCCAGTTTCTTGAAGAAGTAGATTATGTTTTGAATGTCACGGAGGAGGTACTTTTCTGCATTTGGATGGGAAATAAGTACAGCTTGAGAAACATCGATGAATACGGGTCCATCAGCCCAGAGTATGTTATACTCACTAAGATCTGCGTGTACTAGTCCTGCCTTTGTATATCCTCGCTCAATCATTCCAATTATTTTGTTAAAGGTTGACACGGGGGCAGAAATTTTCACATTCTTCATGAGCGACGCCGCAATTGACTGTTTCACATCACCAATGAATTCCATTATCAAGACATTTCGATCAATGGTAATAGGTCTTGGAACGCGAACTCCTGCATCATAATATTTGTGCAGATTCTTGAACTCTTTCATTGCCCATTGAGGAATGAGCGACCTGCTCTGCCTTTTGACATTCTTGAACCGAGTATCACCAATCATGTATTCAAGCATAAAATCAGTTTCAGCTGTACTGATGCGATAGATTTTCACAGCGACCGGATGACCATCTGCGTCAATGCCTCTATACACATTTGCTTCTTTCCCGGTACTGATGGCACCATGAAGTGCAGTAATAATGCCCCGGTTGAGAAGTCTATAAAGTATCTTCAATGTAGGAGGATCAATGACACCTTCCACTACTTTGAACTCATCATCATCTTTTCGACGTTTCATCTTCCGCCGGTCTAGCTCGGACTGAAGCTGATCGTGTTTAGTTTCTGCCCGTTTCAATTGTAGATGCCATCCCAGATATTCTGGATACTTTACTCATATTATTCCATGCAATTCAGAAAAGGATTAGCTTCGTTAAAACATCTTGAGGATTCCTCGCTTTTCTAACCATTCAAGCTCGTTTCCTCTATATCTGTAAACCACATCACATTTCTCATCAGTCTGGAAATCCCAGGGAGCAAGCAAAACGGTATCACCAACTCTCATCCAGACTCTCTTCTTCATGCGACCAGGGATACGACCAACTCTAATATTGCCATCTTCACATCTGACTCGGACTCTATCAAAACCAAGCATCTGAATGATGATTCCGAACATCTCCCCCTCGTTCTTATTCGGAGTTCTGACTCTCATTGGTTCGGTTGAGCCTGCTGCAGGTGGACCTCCACCTCTTTTCTTATAGGACAAAATATTCCTCCGGTCTATCGCTGGATGTAAATCCTCTAGCGATAACTGGTCAATCCGGTGTGGCACATTTAAGCGTATTGAATTGAATGTTTAATATGATTGTATGCATGCCTTATTCATTGAAGTCGCTATGTTGGGTGAGTATGTACAGCTCATCATCGAGTTGGAGTGCATAGATTTTTTCGCCAACAGCAATCTCTGATTCAAAAATCGATTGATCTACTTCTAAAATTTCAAAACTGACAGCATCCATTATCTGGACAGGTTGTCCATAGGAATATGTAGTGACCATGAACTCACGACGGTTTGTCCTAGCAGCAAGAAACTCCAAGGTACGCCATCGCGCACTTCGAGGGTTAATTGAAAATCGTTCTCTCCGCTTCAGGTCATAGCATGTCAACATATTTCGACCCATCGCAACTATTTCACAGGGATTGCCATCAATTCTCACAAAATCACCCACTGTGAATCGTGGTAGTCTTATCAGGATGGTTATTCGATATTTTCGTTTACCGCCCTTCTCCTCACCTACTAGTTTGTAGTTATCTTTTCTCTCGGCAAGATATTGCATCTCAAACTCATCTGCAAGGTACTTGCAAAGACTTTCTGATCCGATATAGAAATCAATGCCATACTTATCTTCAATGGTGCTTGTGATGAAGGCTTTGTCATCAGACTTGTACCTTGCCACAGTTATGTCTGTAACAGTCTGTGTCAGGGCTGTCTTTTCATGATCAGTCAGTTCACGTCCGTCAGCTCGGACTTGGAGGATTGCTTCGTAGTATCCACCACTCATCAACCCACAGGTCTCACAGGTGGCATATCTAAATCGTATTTCCACATCGTATTTTTCATTATGAGGAGCGAGACTCTCATGAGACCTGCCCGTGACTTTCATAACCGTATGGGTCACTCTATCTAATTTTCTCTCATCTTCAAGAGCGATCTGCACATCTTTGCCAAGTATCTTTATTGAACGCTCTAGAAGGAGTTCAATCTGGAAGTCTCCAACATCGTCAGGGTGAATCCCATCACCTGCAATCTTTCTCCATCCATCAGCTAGCTTGATGGATCCACATTTTTTACATGCCAGCAACGTGAGTGGCGTGGAAACCTCTATCAAGGGGTGTCCATCATTGAAACAATCAGCACAGAGACCCTCTAGTACTGATGGTTTCCCACACAAATAACACGGTGCTGTCACTTGAATCAACCGTCTTATTCGAAACAAATCTCCTTAAAATGTGGACTATTGAACCCAGTTATCAGGAGGGTGAACATATGTTTCTAAAAAAGTGGCATCGACTTGTATCAGAGCTTGACCCACTGTGCGTGGGGATGACCTTCAATAAAGAGAATAGCTTGTTCATGCACAAGTCCCGCAGTAATGGCGGTCTGAACTGACTTCTTCCCAACCATGTTGGCAATCGTCGCCTTTGCTAGATGATTGAGACATGTCTTTACGTCCACTAACTCACCACCATAAAACTCCTCACTCACTTTGAACTTAATCTTGCCATCAGTGAGGGTCTTGCCTAGAAGTTGTTTGTCGCATATTGCAACAACATAATGCTCGTGCGTTTCACTTACTCGCATGTATACTTGAGACATGATTGTACCATCCATTAGATTGGTCTGAGGCCACTTTAGGAGTTCTGTTCCTACAATTGAGTATGATAGTTTACAGATATAGACTTCTCGTATGATGTTTTGAATTCAAAGGTTTCGTGCGTGAAAAATATTGATTCAAGACTTGTTAGTATATTTCACTTGTTCTTTCACGTCGATTCCTCGGCGACGAAGTTCTTGAACAAATTCAGGACTTGAAATCGCAAGTTCTAACGGTACAGCGCCTTTCTTAGTCCGACCATTAGCCATCATTAATGCAACTATTGCAGCAGACCATCCTGTTGTTCTTTCCATAGAGGTGAAGCCGGTTTCTTCATCATAGAAATCCATAACATCTACTTGAGCCTCCGCTGTCCTGTTCTTCTTTTTCCCTTTACAGATGATTCGAATGACAACCATATCTTTGTCTT
This sequence comes from Candidatus Thorarchaeota archaeon, assembly GCA_029858305.1. Lineage (GTDB taxonomy): Archaea > Asgardarchaeota > Thorarchaeia > Thorarchaeales > Thorarchaeaceae > SMTZ1-45. The sequence goes on along the minus strand of JAOUFI010000094.1, from coordinate 327 downwards.
CTGGAAAATTGACCTTGGGCGCAAATAGTTTAGCGAAAACTGCACGTGGACTGATAGTGGTATTTCCAACTTCAATCTCATTCGGATCAAAAAGCCCAAGATCGTTCATCGTTTTAAGTTGGATGAAGCTGCCTGGAAAACGAACTGTCTTATTTTGATACGCTTTCAGTTTCCCTTTGAATGTTCTAGGGGCGGTTGAGGTTCCGCCGGAGGTGGTGAATGCTTCTAAACGGCCTGCAGGAGGAGGAAATTCGATTTCTTCGAATTCAGTAAAGCAGGGAACTTCAATGATTTTTCCATTGCGAAGAAATTCAGTAGTTCCGTAGT
>JAOUFI010000093.1 GCA_029858305.1 Candidatus Thorarchaeota archaeon | reverse complement strand
TGAGACTGATGACACCTTCATATCAGATCTCTCAGTTGCACTCTCCAATGGACAGATTAAGACTGGTGCACCCGCGCGGAGCGACAGAGTAGAGAAATACAACAGGCTGCTTGAGATCTATGATATTCTGGGTGGCGAATGCGGCTACCCAAGTTCTGAGTACAAAATTGCGTGGAGGAAATATTGATCCATGAGTGGTCGGCGGAAAGCAGTCTTTATCGTAATGGATGGGCTTGGTGACCGCCCAACCCCGGAACTCGGTGGAAAGACCCCACTGCAGGCTGCGAAGACGCCAGCTCTTGATAGATTGGCGAAGGAAGGTCAGAATGCTCTGATGGATGTGATTGGCCCCGGGATTACACCTGGTTCTGATACTGCTCACCTTGCTCTCTTTGGCTATGATCCGCATAGTAATTACCCGGGTAGAGGTCCACTCGAGGTTCTTGGTTCAGGTCTTGAGTCGAAACCTGGTGATATTGCATTCAGGTCCAATTTTGCAAGTGTGGACTCGAAGATGGTCGTGACAGACCGACGAGCTGGTCGTTTCTTCACACCAGAAGAACAGGCTGCCCTACAAGAGGCAATTGACGGTATTGAGATAGATGGTGTTCAAGTTCGATTTCTGGCAACAGTAGAACACAGAGGTGCGCTCATTCTTCGAGGTCCTGGTCTCTTTCCAGACATCACTGATGTCGATCCTCATGAAACCGGTTTGAAGATTCTAGAGTGCAAGGCTCTCAAACCGGAATCGCAGAAGACCGCTGATATTGTTAACAAACTGATGATTGAAGCCTACAAACAGATGAAGGACCTTCCCTTGAACAAGGAACGAGCAAAGCATGGGAAACCTCCTGCAAACGCAATACTCCTCAGAGGTCCTGGTCGTCATGGTGAAATTCCATCACTAAAGGAAAAATATGGTATCAAGTCTGCGGTTATCGCTGGGGGTGCTCTCTATATCGGCACTGCCAAATACGTTGGAATGGACCATATTCCTGTAGAGGGACAGACTGGCACCATTGATACGAATTTCCAGAACATTGCTCTGAAAACTATTGAGTGTATCAAGGCTGATTATGATTTCATCTTTGTTCACATCAAGGCTACCGACAATGCCAGCCATGATGGCAATGCGCAGGAGAAAATACTAGCTATCGAGCGTACTGACGAGATGGTCGACATGATACTGAAGGCGGTCGGCGATAGGATTGTGATTGCTGTGACCGGGGACCATTCGACCCCGGTGACCTACAAAGAACATTCATGCGACCCCGTGCCTATTGTCTTCTGGGCTAATTTCATGCGTTCAGACTCGGCAGAGAGATACTCTGAGATCGATGCAGCACAGGGCGGGATGCATACAATTCGTGGAATGGATGTTCTTCCTTTGCTTCTCGGATATTCAGGGTACATCGATAAGTATGGCGCTTAGTCTATGAATTTGGTAACCTAATTCTCCTAAGCAATACCAGCTTTACCAATCGCTCTATACTCAAATCCCTTTGAGCGGACAAGGTCTTTATCGAACACATTTCGGCCATCGACAAGGGTGGGCGTTCGCATTAAGCTCTTGAGGTCATCAAAGTCCAGATTGAAGTAATCCTTGTGCTTTGTCACCAGTGCAAGACAGTCTGAGTTCTCTGCAGCCTTTCGAAGGTTTCGTTCAATCTCATGTGTTCCCAAGTCCCACTCTCTCACATATGGATCGTGCAGGACCACCCTTGCGCCTTTTTCCTCTAGAGCTGTAATGAAAGCTGCTGCAGGAGTATTTCTTGTGTCATCTGCATTCTCCAGGTATGCGATGCCTAAGACAGTCACAGTTGCTCCTTTGATTGACACGCCTCTCTTATCCAGTGCATCTTCCACAAGAAGTGCCATATGAGCTGGCATTAGATTGTTGATCTCACGAGCTAGTGTAATGAATCGCGGCTCCATTTTATGATAACCATACTCGTTGAGACCAAACCTCAGGAGCCAAGAGTCCTTTGGGAGACAGTGCCCGCCGACACCTGCACCAGGAATATGCATCATCCTGCTGGGTAGTTCATTCACAAGCTCAATGATTTCATACACGTTGACTCCTAGATTCTCACAAACGAGGGCCATTTCATTTGCAAAGGCAATGTTCACATCTCGATAGGCATTCTCAATTGTTTTAGACAGCTCAGCCGTGAGAACATCTGTCACATGGATTTTTGCCTTCACAATCTTGGAGTAGACATCCTTAGCACGCTTAGCACTCCTGGGTGTGATTCCTCCTACGATTCTGGGCAGGTTTATTATGTTCATTATGAGTTTTCCAGGCATCACGCGTTCGTAGGCAAATGCAAGATCAAAGTCTTCTCCGCCCTTCATTCCCGAGTGTTTCTCGATAATCTTCTGAACAATGTTCTGCGTGGTTCCTGGAGCCACAGTGGACTCCACCACTATAAGGGTGCCCTTTTGAATCCGCTTTCCAATCTGTTCGCTCACTTCTTTAAGGGAGTCGTACCGAGGAACATGGTCTGCATCTGTAGGGGTCTGCACATCAATGAGGATGACGTCGGAATCTGATAAGATGTCCACATCATCAGTAGCTCTGAATGATCCCTTCTTCACTACCCTTGCGATGAGTTCACCTAGGCCTGGTTCATCGCCCTCGAATGGTGATTTTCCTGCGTTGAGATGATCAATCTTCCAACCAGAGCGTTTCGAGCGTCGCTGAAGTCCTGTAACCTGAAAACCATCTACATCTGCAAGAAGTGCTGCGCAGGGGATTCCGACATATCCGAGGCCAATGACGGTAATTTTTGTGACCATGTGACCACACACTTGAGACTCTGTGTCTCTCGTTGATTAGGTGAGCCCACTTTCGTTTATGTAAAAAAGATTACCTAAGTTGAATAAATGAGTTATTCCACATCAACTGCAGAGTCCACTCTGTCAATCGAGTCGTGCACGAAATCGATATTCTCAATGGTCAACTCTATTGCAGACTCTGGACAGACCTCTACGCATCGCCCGCATCCACGGCACTGGTCACTAATTACCGAGTGATTATCAACTAGTGTGATGGCATCTACGAAGCAGATTCCCTCTGTACAGGTTCCACAACCTACACAGGCATCAGTTACCATCACGTTAACACCTGGCATCTTGGTTACTTTCCTACTAATCTCAGGATTCAAGTCAGGAAGCATCTTCCATAAGCAGCAGCATGGACAGCAGTTACAGACGGTCAGGAGCCTATCGCCGGGCGACACACCCAACCACGATGAATCCAACTTGTTTCGACCAATCAGGTGGACAAGCCCTGCGTCCCTGCATTTGCTTATGTATTCATGTGCCTCATCCTTTGTGACTTCTCGACCAAGTTTCGGATTGATGCCCTTCGCAGCTTCTCCCATAAACAGGCAGCCATAATCGATTGGATAATCCTCACACTTAGAGGCATCACGACAGATACAGAAGTTCATGATCCAGTGAAAGTTTGCCTTGTCAATGAAATGGTGTATAATCTCTGATGGGAGAGCGGTTTCCTCTGGTCTCTCTATGGACTTACCAATCTGAATGGTCTTCTGTGCAACATTGTCCTTTGGGAGGTACATGATGTCATCGCCATCGAACAGCATCCTGTCAACTGCTCTCCCGAGTAAGGGCGCCTTGGTCATCTTTGCAATGAGCCTTCTGCCGGGAAAGGCTTTCTTCAGGAATTTGACAAACAAGAGAGAACGGGCCATAGCTCACCGACAGTTATTGCACCTCATATTGTTATCGAATAGGAGTCAGCCAGGCTTTGGGGTATGCTCTTATCTATGAACATGCAGCTCCAATATCGATGACAGCGCGAAAGATACTACTTCTTGGGAATCCGCAGCTTCACAAGGTCTCAGAAGAGATTGACGAATCAGAACTTGCATCGCTTCACTCTATCATCCAGGACCTTCATGATACAATGATGGCTTATAGAGTAGAGTACGGTGCAGGGCGTGCCATCGCTGCACCGCAAATTGGAGTCATGAAGCGCCTGATCTATATGCACATCAATGAGCCCATGGTCTTCATCAACCCGGTCCTGAAAAACCTGAGTGATGAGATGATAGAGGTGTGGGATGATTGCATGAGTTTTCCTGATCTTATCGTGAGAGTGCTCCGTCATCGGTCCTGCACAATCGAGTACAGGGATGAGAAATGGAATCATCACATTCTAGAACTTGTAGATGATCTCTCCGAGCTCCTGCAGCATGAGTATGACCATCTCAACGGGATTCTTGCAGTTTCGAGAGCGATGGATGGGTACTCATATGCGCTTCGCAGTCAACGGCATTTTCTCAAAAAGTCATGAAACGTTAGGCTCATATGTGTACAACTGAATTTGATAAATTGAGGACAAAGAGGTAGAACTTATGAAATTGCTTCGTGCTCTGGTCATTCTCTCTATAGTTGTGATAGTCGCTGTGGCTGTTCTGAGTACTGTGTATGGATGGTTACTCGGTCAGAGTATCTATCTCACCACCTACAACGCAAAAGCCGGTGTCAATTTCTGGAACACCTGGACCCTCCAGAACAACATATTCACGGCGTCTCTACTTCTTGCACTCCTCAGTAGTCTAGTAACAATATGGTCGCGGTCCACATTTCTATCCTTTGTGTCTGCTGTTTCACAGACCGGTCCAGTACTTAGGAAATTGGATGACAAGACCGCCATATTATGGAGACTTCTCGAATTTGGAGCCTTCTTTCTATTCTATGTTTCAACCGGTGGATACTCTATCACCGGACAGAATGTAGCATTTCTTATGCTATTGATGGGTGATGGTTCTATCTCGATATCTCCTGGCGAATTGTCTACACTATTTGCGCTTCCCTTTGCACCGGGCACTTCCGCAGACTCGATTATGTCTCTGATTCCAGCAATGGAGGCTTACCAACTCTATCTAGGACTTATCTCAACTCTGATTATCGCCACAATTGCACGTCTAGTCCTCAGTATGATTACAGACCTAATGCTGCAACGACGAGATATTTTCGTAGTAGTTTCAAAGGGTCTCCTTGTAGGAGCTCTGGCACTCATCATCGAGATTCTGGGAGTACCAATGTGGACAGTGAATGCTGGTACATGGATGAGCTACCTTGCTATGATAATCGCATTGGGTGCCTGTTTCTTTGGATCTTTTGCATTCATGGTGATTCGTGTTCGCTCGGGTGATGTACGTCAACGACTAAAGTCAAAGATAGCCTCGCTTGAGGGAGATCTTGCCAGACTGCAGGGAGAGCTGTTATCACTCCGCCAAGAGTACGAGTCTGGGGCGTCTACTGCTGATGAATATCGGACTCGTGTAGGTCATCTCATGGAAGACCGCTCACATATCGCAGGTGAGCTCAGACGGCTCAAGATAGAGCGGATGCTACCAATAGGAGGTTCTCCGCGGAACTTCGCCATACTATCGATATTTCTCATTGCCTTGGTCGTGATGCTTCCGGTGACACAGGCCGTTTACTATGGAATTCAGATGAACGGTGACAAGTATGTAGATTGGAGGTTCAATCTAGAAACGGTCAAGGAGATTGAAATCACGAATTGGGCTGCTGGCATTTCAGACCTCGAGATTAAATCTCTTGATGACTTGACTTCCAATGCCACTCCGGAGAGTGAGATTGAGAGCCTGACCACTGTGCGGCAATGGGACCAAACTGCAAGTTACCTTCGTATGAGGAACCAAATAGGTGCTAACTGGATGCAGTTGGCGGATTCAGATATTACATACCTCAAAGGGCATGAATACTGGATTGCTCCCCTTACCTTCGAAACCAGCGCAATAAGTACTAATTTCATCAATCAATACATCATTTATACACACACCGAAGGCATGGTCATTCTGGATGCGTATAGTGGTGAACTGGTGGAGAACGCAAATTATATCGCATTATTAAACAGGACTGATACGGTGAACTTCTACTATGGAGAAGGTAGAGGATTCAGCACAAATGTGTTTGTTAATGTACCTAGCTTTGAAGAAGTTGGAAATAGCACATTTGCAGGGAATCCGGATTATACACTAAGCGGCTTTGAGTCGTTCTTCTATCTGTTCTCTATGGGTCCTGAAGCATGGTCATACCTGGGAAGAGACATGGACATTCTCATTGAACGCGATGTGTTATCTAGGGTCGAAGCTATAATGCTCCAGGGGCTCAATGTCGACTCTGACCCTTACATTGTCGTTGATCCCTATGGGAAAATAAGTTATGCAGTTTCAGTCTTCATTGATTATCGGCTCTCTACAGGATATGCACATGAGCATTACATGCGCTTTATGGGTGTGGTTCTTGTCGATGTTGAGACCGGAGAGATTGACTTTTACGAATCACCAGTGATTGGTGATGAGATCTTCTTGGATAGTACCTACAAGAACTACTATGACTGGCAGACGATGCCCGACTGGCTACAGTACCAGCTTAAGTGGCCAGAGGATCTCTATGAACGCCAGCTTGAGACCGCATATATCTACCATGTCAATAATCCAAATACTTGGCTTGATGGGGTGGACTTTCATCAGAAACCCGACGACACAGATACGCGCTACGTAATCATGAACATCGAAGGTGAGGAGCGTTTCATTGCATATCATAATGCAGAGTTCAGAATAGCCTCCTCCGCAGTATCCGCTCACAATCTGGCTGGAATCTATGTCATGGGGTGCGGGAACCAACGTTTTGGGCAGATGACGTTCTACCGTGCTGGAGAGAGTGGTTCATCGAGTTGGTTAGGTCCAACAGCTGTTGTTCAAGCATTTGAGACCAATGATGTAGTTCGTACGCAGCTTCAGCTCTGGGGTTCGCACAGGTATGGTAACAGACTGTTGTACCATCTTGGTGGAGACCTATTCTTCATAGTACCCGTGTTTCTTGAGGTTGAAACCTCCGTAAATAGAGTGATTCAGAAGCTTGGTGGAGTAGGTCTTGTTGATGCTCGCACAGGAGAACGAGTTGAACTGGGTGAGAATGTCATAGAAGCTTACTATAAGATGTTCGGATTGTTGAATAGAAGCACAATCGAGCAAGGTGAGGTAGGCTTTGAGTCAGTTACATTTAATCCCGTGACTATCAGCTCTGGTTTCTACACTAGTCTTACCACTCTGATGCGAAATAATGACAATGTCACTCACCATCTCTATGTCGATATCGTTGTGCCTTCCTCCGGGAACTTCTCAATCCAATGGCATGGATCAGAGATTACTCCCGTTAATTCAACATATACATTGGACATTGGAGATATTGGCATCGGTGACCTCTATGGAACAATACCATTGCTAACCGTTTACCTTCCAGAAGGGCAGGTCAGTGGGCAGTATCTAGTTCAGGTGATTCTCCGTACCGAGGTCGGGGCTGTAGACCAGATTAACCTCATCATAACCGTCACTTAGACGACTGATGAGTCTTGTACCAATCAATGGTCTTCCTCAGGCCTTCCTCTAGTCGGACCTCCGGATTGAACTGAAGGATCTCGCCAGCTCTCTCCATACTTCCAATACTATCTTTCACATCACCAGGTCTAGGATTCACATGAATGACCTCTGACTCTGAACCTTCTACGTTCTGCCTAATGAATTGGGCAAGGTTGGAAATCGAGATGGACTCAGTTCCTGAGAGATTTATTGTCATACCACTTGCTGTATCCCTCTCTCCCGCAGCAAGAGTCGCTCTTGCGATATCCTCCACATAGATGAAACTTCGAGTCTGTTCGCCCGTACCCTCAACTGTTATTGGCTCATTTCTCAGAGCCTGATTGGTGAAGATTGAGATTACACCGCTATACTCGGAGTATGCCTGACGAGGACCATATACGTTAAAGTACCTGAGAATGGTCCCACCGATGTTGTATAGCTGGTTATATGAGTGGATATACAACTCTCCTGCTATCTTTGAGGCTGCATATGGACTTAGGGGATTGCAGGGGGCTTCTTCATATATGGGCATCTTCTCCGGGTTTCCATAGACAGCTGCGCTCGAGCTAAAGACGAACCGCTTGATCTCTAACCTACGTACCATCTCCAGAATATTGATGGTTCCTCTTACATTCGTTTCGTTCATTAACACAGGATTCTCTATCGACTCCTTTACCGAAGAGATTGCGGCAAGGTGAAATATGATATCAATCTCATTGGATTTGAGATGAGCCTGTGAAAGGGCTTTAATGACATCCTCGCTCAACTTGTTTTGAGTGACATCAGCTTCAAGTAACCGGAATCGCTTGTTTCCACGTATTTCCGAAAGATTCTCTCTCTTTCCTGTCCTGAAATTATCAATACCTAGTACATAATATCCTCGCGCTAAGAGGAGTTCGGATAGTGCACTCCCAATGAATCCTGCTGCCCCAGTTACAATTACCGTAGCTGTCATTGTTTCAATTTATATGAAATATTGCGAATATGTAACCCTTTCCCTAGACTCTTTTCTTTTCCTCAAACGCTCAATATCATAGACTCCTTTATCTATTCCATGTCTTTTAGTACATTGAGCATGTCATGTATTTTGTCTATATCATTGAGACCGTGGATGGGACTTATTACACTGGAATGACCAATGACCTTGTTCGACGATTGAGTGAGCACATTTCGAATAGTGCCCGCTCAGCATCCTACCTTCGAATGCATAAACCTGCATATGTTGTCTACATCACCGAGTGTGAAACCCGTGGGGAAG
>JAOUFI010000092.1 GCA_029858305.1 Candidatus Thorarchaeota archaeon | reverse complement strand
TTCTCCGATATTAGATGCAAGATCACCAACACGCTCGATATCTGTAAGAACTGCAAGCATTTTAATTCTCCATATAATATCCTCTTCATTGAGTTCTTCTTCTCGAATCTTGTCTATGAACTCTTCAGTATCACGGCAACTCTCATCGACCTCATCCTCGAGTTTCATCACTTTTTTCGCATCTTCAAGATTCCGTGTAAGAAGTGCATTCCTACTGAGTATGATCATTTCAATCGTCTTCTCAGCTGTTCGAATCAATTCACGCTCTGATTCCAAAAGGGCCGCTTGAGGCAAATGTAGCATCTCTTCATCAAAGAAGTGTTTCCCTATTACTTCTCCTTCCTTATCTGGGATTATTTTTTCACATAATTTGACCGTGAGCCCAACGAGTGGGATGAATATTAGACTCACGATGACATTGAATATTGTATGCGCATTCGCTATTTGGTGAGTCAAATCTGCGGATGTTAACACAACAAGGGCCGTGAACGGACCGAGGATAGGTAAGAAGATTGCAACTCCGGTGACGTTTATGATGGTTTGAGCCAATGCTGTTCGTTTTGCTGGTGTTGTAGCTCCGATTCCTGCAAATAGCTCAAGGAAACATGTTCCTATGTTGGCACCTAGTACTAACGCAATCCCTGGACCAAGATCTATAGCACCTGCTGCTCCCATTGCGATGACAAGACTTGTGGTAGCGGAACTACTCTGTGTGACACCAGCAATGAATGCACCAATGAGGATACCGAGTATTGGATTTGCTCCATAGTCATTTATCAGTTCTCTAAACAGTGGGTAATCCTTAGCGATATCAGTCCCGCCAAGCTTCATAAAATACATTGCTAAAAACAAGAGACCCAAACTGAAGATAACTGTCCCCACGAGCTTAATTTTTTCTCTCTTTGAAAACATTCTCATAAAGAAACCAATTGCCACAAGAGGCCAGAATATTTCGCCAATATCAAAGGAAACGAGCTGGGCTGTAACAGTCGTACCAATTTCTGATCCCAACATGACATTGACAGATTGTCTGAAAGTCATCATACCAGCATTCACAAAACCAATGAGTGTCAGAACTGTTATGCTTGAGCTCTGAGTCATGACTGTAGCGGCTGTGCCCGCGGCCATGCCTCTAAATGGATCATCGCTTACTCTTTCTAAGACTCTGACAACACTCTTTCCGGAGATTTTTCCAAGGGTCTCTCGTAAAAGAGTGACACCATACATAAAGAGTGCTAATCCTCCGATAATTTCAAAGATTATAGTCAGAATATCTGTCATTTCTCTTGGGCGCCGCTCACAGTTTATGCTGCATATGAGTCTTCTGGGTTGCCAAAGTAACCATCTAAAATATTGGAAACATCAGAAGTCTTCTCCATAATGCATCCATTATAGTCTTGTATATCTTGCAAATCCAGAACAAGCATATGATTTAAGCCCTTCTTTCTGAAGTTCATCGAGGATGAGATTCATTCCAATTGAATCTGAACCGTCATGACCTGCTATGAAGACGTACGGCTTTTCTTCCCCACACTCCCTCTTGAGATGCTCTCCCATGTGCATTGATATGATTGTGCTGACTCCAGCTCGAGCGAGTTTCTTGCTTGAAGAAGTCTAATATCCTCTATCAAGATCAACCACATTAACGAAATTATCACTTCCTTCCGCAAAGCGTTTTATGTTTTCAATTACCTCATCCCATCGTTTCAAATCATCCATTGGTGATGCGCCTCTATGGGGGGAGAGAACTATGTTCTCAAGTCGATGAAAGGGGTGTTGAAATGGAAATTTTTTCCCTTCCAAATCCTCATTTGGTTGATAATCATACCAGACATCGATTGCAGCTCCAGCAATAGTGCTACTTGAAAGTGCCTCGAATAGAGCCTTCTCATTAATTACTGCTCCCCGGGCGATATTTACAATTAGTCCGTTGGATCCGAGCAATCCAAGTTCCTTCTCCCCAATCATGCCATCTGTTTCATCAGTCTGTGGAACCGCAACTATCAGAATGTCAATATCTGCAAGAAAACTCTCAAGTTCATGTGGCATATACTTCATTGCTGGCGTTGGAAGTGTCTCATTTCCAATCCAGCTTCGCTTCAAGATAAAGAACTCAACATCAAATCCTGCAAGAAATCGATGAACTTTCTGATTGACAGCACCATAACCAAGCAGTCCAATCCTCCGGTTTCTGAGAGGAATGGACTTTGCAAACTCGTCGCCTCTTCGCCACAATCCTTGAGTCATCCATTCATGATGCGGAATAATTCTATTTGTGAGACTGAGTAGGAGGGCAACAGCATGCTGTGCAGTAAAGTATGTGTTTCCATGGCCATTGATCAGAGTTATACTCCGCTTTTTGTACAAATCCTTGTATTGTTTGATGTGGTGTTGAACTCCAACTCCTGGATTGATTATTATCTTCAAATTAGTGGCTTTCTCAAGCAACTCGGGTGAAGGTCTCCACCCCACGATTAAATCAGCTTCTGGAGCTAATTCAAGTAGCTCCTCTTCATTCTCATGCACCGGGAATATGAGGTTTAGATTCTTGGTAGATGACAAGCCCCGCACAAGATAGCTCATTAATTCATCTCGAACTTTGAAAATGAAGAGTATGTTTTTCATAGAAGTATTCACCTATTCTAGATATCAGAATCAAGAGCTGCTTTTTGAAGTATACTAATTCGTAATTTGACATCTTAGCAGTTCATTCTTATAGAACTTGATGACTTATTTTTGTTCAATAGCACAAAATACAATTAATCATTATAATTATTATATAAGATTGGCAATGTAATATTATATGCTTTCAAAATGAAACCCGTGTTTACGGTTTTAGGAGGAGTAGAAATATGACAAAAGCTTTCTCAGTGGTGTCTTGGAATGTCAAACATTTCAAGTCTCCTCAAGTCCGAGTGGATCGCTCAATATCCTTTCTGAAGAAACAAGACGCTGACGTGTTTGCTCTATACGAATTGTATGGAAAGGATGTCTTTGGTGAAATTGTAAAGCAATTACCTGGTTACAGCTTCCATATCACAGAGGGAAAAGGAGCCCAAGAAATTCTTCTTGGCATTAGAAACACTCTCGACGCGTTCATTACTCAAAAACTTGAGTTCAGCTCAGGAACGACTCACGTTAGTCCTGGCTTGCTAGCAACAATAATACATGATGGTAGTTTGTACCCCTTGCTCTTTATGAATATTGACAGCACACCAACTGCACAGGGAATTGGTCTTCGGTATGAAATGATGCAACGTGCTTTCAAATACCGAAAGAAGCTAGACAAACTTGCTTGGAATCAAGGTGACGCCAAAGTGAATTATATCTTTCTCGGAGACCTCGAGATTATGGGTATGCATCATCCATTCAATAAGAGTATTGATTCTGAAACTGAGCTTCGAAAATGGGATGATGAAGAATGTAAGGTGTATAACATGCGTCGCTTAAAGAAATCACACGAGCTTACTTATAGAAGCTGCGACGGTACAATAGAAGGAAACTATGATCATGTCTATGCGGCTGAGCATTTGAAATTCACTGCATTTGGTGATTCGGAAGTCGATGTCAGGGGCTGGACCACCGAGCCCGATAATAAGCAAAACGAGTGGCGACAGAAGTATTCCCCCCATTCTTTACTATATTTTGAAGTGCATAAGGTCTAAACTACGAAGCGCAAATATAACGGCAGTGACCAAACTCTCGTAGTCTGTAAAAATTTAGATTATCCTCTTGTGAATGATAATTATCTATCTAACATAGGAATCTCAGGAAATCCATGATAGACACCTAAGAAATTCAAAGAAAAAATGAGGGATGATTTTCTACTCTCTTCATAACAGACAAAAGCACATTGCACAACGAATTTTTTCATGTCAGTTGAATCTGTGAAATTGCATTATGTCGATAAAATTAAGCTCATTAGTCGAGATGCTCGTTTCACAATAGTCAGCTGGATGTTTTCTGCTTTTGCGTTTGGAATTAGTGATGTGATTTTTAATCTCTACCTACTTGAAGCGGGATTCGGAGAAGATTTCCTTGGATTCTTCTTGTCAATATCAATGTTCATCGCAGGTGGACTTGCCATTTTTGCGGGGATGGTTGCTGATAGATATTCAAGGAAGAGAATTCTACTCGTAGCAAATGTAATTATTCTCATTGCTATTGCTATTCAATATACCACGCTCGAACCTTCATTTCTTCTTCTCTCCCAGGTCCTTTATGGATTGGGATTTGGATTCACGAATGTCTGCTGGCAACCCTATACAGCTCATGTTACAACTGCTGAGGAACGAGTACATGTGTTTAGTGTTCGCTATGCCTTCTTTCTGGTAGCAAGTCTATTAGGTTCTCTGGCTGGTGGGTTCTTACCAACAATATGGCGAAATCTGAGTATCGCTGTAGATTTGCTTTCAGCGTACAGGCTCTCTCTGTGGGTTGCCATTATTCCTGCTGGATTGGCTGCATTGGCGGTAGTGCCAATGTCGCTTGATAGGCCTTCTGAGACCCACAAGATATCCATCCGTTCTTCAAATGTCCGCAATCGCGGTTTCATTGGCAAGTACGCCTTAGCTTGGTCAGTTTCAGGTTTTGGTGCAGGCCTGTTCATTCAATTCGTTAATGTCTTCTTCAATCGAGTGTTTCAAGCCGATGAAGTCACAATCGGCATCATTTTTGCAGTTAGTACACTAGTGATGGCTGCTGGTAATTTCGTATCACCGGCGATTGTCGATAGATACGGAAAGCTTGCCTCAATAATTTTGTTCCAGACACTTTCATTTCCGTTCCTTTTTGTATTATCGTGGTCACCCACTATCTATATCGCAGCAATCGGCTTTGTTTCAAGAGCGCTATTCATGAATATTGCATGGCCCGTTATGGACGTATTCTACATGGAAGGATTAGAAAAAGAAGAGCGGTCAACTGCTATGGGCGTGATCAATGCGGGGGACTCACTGTCCCGAGCATTTGGTCTCAATATAGGGGGAGTTCTAATGGCTGCTGGCTTCTTGAGGGAACCTTTTGCGATTGCTGGTGTACTGTACCTTATTAGCGTGGTGTTGTTCTATGTCTTCTTTGGAAGATCCTCCGAATCATCTTGATAGTGAGCAAGCTGTTGTGTGATCCTAGTGTCTGATGTTCACTCAATGTCGATATAGCTGTGCAAGAGGATTGATTTTTTCACCCGCAATAAAGAAAACGGGAGGGGCGCAGAACATCAACCCCTCCCTCATGGGAAAGGAGAAATGAAGAAGCGAAAGCTGAGGTATGGTTGTATGTTTCAAAAATCCTCTCTAGTAGAAGGGGTAGACATACCATTCAATCCCTTTGTGGTTTTACTCTCGAGAATGATCCTTAGTGTTATCTGATTTAGTTTATCTGGAGGTAATGTGCAATATAATATAACACCATATCCACATAGTTAACTGTGTGAATCTTTCGTCCATCAAGATACGACCAATCAGCGGAAGTCTCTGTGATATGTCCGTTTATAGTGCATTGGCTGATAGCAGATGTGTATGATCCAGAGTGTGATCCTTTAATATACCCTCCATCGCTCCAGTCAATCCACCAGACTCCCCAGAATTTCTGGACCTTTGGAGCATCCTCTGGGCCTAGTACGAAGGACTCAAGATTATCCCAATAGATTGTACCTTCCTTACCATCTTCCGTCGTGATGGTTCCAGTCCACTCAATATCACTAAAGGGAGCACCAGTCCAGTAAACCTCACTCCACCATCTATGTACTGAGAATTCCTTCGTTGCATCCACAGGCACCGCAGAAACTAGAGCAACGAGGAAGATTATACCGACTATAGCTACGCCTACTTTCTTTGACATTTTCATTACTTTGTAACCTCCTTCAGAAGGTTACCAAATACGTAAGCTGTAATTAATAATAAATATTTCGTAATGCTATTATCCCGTGATTATGGATAACTTATTTCCCAAGTTGGTTCGAATTCATGAATCATATCTAGGAGTTCATTGTACCCCTCTGTTGACATGTATAATGTTGGATCTCTCCATTGTTCATCCTGAATAACCCCGAAATGAATGTGAGCTCCTTCTCCAGCCAGTAGGAACTTTGCTATCACGTCTCCTTTGGCTACCCAAGATCCAACTTCGAAATTAAACATCTCTACCTGTTGCGCCTGTTCATCAGTAGAGTTTGTCCATGGCTCAAATGCATACATCAAAAAGACCGTAGCATTGAATCTAATGTGCACATTAATTGTGTAGCGATGCAGAGCCTCTGGTCCCCAATCATTCAGGTCTATCCTCTCAACCAATCCTGGTGCTGCTGCAATGACATCCGAATCGTTGTAGTAGGCATAATCAATTCCGTTATGGATGAATCCCCAAGGACAATCTGTAGATTCGCTATATGCTTCATTAAAGGATCTTATATCAGATCTGTTGGAATAGATGACTCCCATGTAATCTAGAACACTAGGATCATACCGACCCTCTGTGTCAAATGTATTTTGATTATTATCATTCTGTCGATACAGAACGACTGCAACTATACCACCAAGAATGATGAGCAATGTGAGAATGATCGCGGTTTTCCTCAAGTCTTCCACTTCTAAACGCTTCTTTAGTCAATCAAGGTTTTTGAATATTATTGGAAGATACAACCTCTCTGCGACTGGAATTAATTTCTAGAATAGGTGTGGCCAGGTCCAGCAGGACTTAATGTGGTAGTTCCCCATCAGCAAGGAAGTCTTGCTGATTGAGGGGGGAGTTATGTAATGAGGGCATGTTACGAAAAATCAAGCCATACTGAATCACTGACCACGCAAGTAGATGTTATTTTTCACCTATTAAGGATGTTGAATAGTGATATCGAGCTTTGGGGACTTAGCGCTTCTCTATGTTTCTCTTTGAGGTAATAATCTTGGAATGCGCACCTCGAAGACTGTTTCAGTGTCATTCATCAGAGATATACTCCAATTATGCGCTTCAACAATACGCTTCGCAATTGCTAATCCAAATCCTTGTCCAGTTTTGCTTGTAGAAAATCCTCTCTGGAAAAGTTTCGGTCGAATCTTGTCCGGAATCTCTATTCCATCATTGGAGATTGTGATATGATAACTCCCCTCATATTCAGCAAGTCTAACAGTGATTTTATTCGGTTGCCCATGTTTGACAGCATTATCGAAGAGGTTTCTGAAGACTTGAGTGATTTTCGTAACATCCGCTTTCACTACCGGAAGTACATCTTGAGAGTACGCTATACTTTCCGGTATAGATGAGCTTGCAACACTACTGACAAGCTTGTCAAGATTTACATCCGTTAAATTCTCTTCAACAATCAGTCCTGCATCAGCTAGTATAACTGAATGATCCAATAGTTCAGTGCTTTCATAAATCAGTCCTTGAATTCGTGAAAGATGTTTGAGGTTTTTCTCATCTTCTGCAAGTTCAATGAATCCTTGCATGTTATGTAATATATTCTTCAAATCATGACTCATTGAGTGCGCAAAATCACTAAGCTCAGCACTCTGCTTTTCGAGCATCTCAACAGCCTTTTTCTGTTCAGTGATATTTGCCATCACACCCTCGATGTAGCCTTTCTCTGAAAGCAGACGCAATGAGATTCTCATCCATTGACGTACACCTTCTCTTCCAACGACCTGAATCTCGGTTACAAGCCGTTCTTTTTTCTTGAGTTCCTCCTTGAGATCTGTCCAAACTCTTGTTGTTAACAGAAAATCCTTGAAGAAGTTTGAACCATCTATGAGACTCTGCCGAGTTTCGAAGCCAAAGATTCTGGCAAAATGATCATTACATTCGAGAATCATTCCATCAGAGATTCTTACACGAAATAGTCCAATGAGCGCATTGTTGTAAAGTTCCTTATAGCTCTCTCTACTCTCCATCAACGCCTGCTCTGCCAAGTATCTGTCGGTAGCATCTTGAATGTGAATGATGAATCCTTGGAGATCATCATCTCTACCATAACGAAGGGGAGAGAAGACACTATCGAGATACATGACTCCTGTCTTTGTAGTTTCGTACAGATTGTGGACCTTGACTTTTGAAAAATCAAATCGAGTTTCTGCCTTAACAGCGTCGCCTCTGCGTAATTTCTCCTTTATAAACTCCGGTGTGTTTGGATCCTCGAATAAGTCAAAACCGATGGCATCCTCCAGGTCCTCTTGTCCAAACAGATTAAGAGCAGCCTTGTTTGCTCCTACCTGAATGCCATCTGAGTCAAATAATTCAATGCAAATAGGTGATTCGTCAAAAATTGTTCTGAACATCTCTTCGTTGGCTCTGAGAGCTCTCTCCATTTTTCTCCAATTTGATATGTCCGTAACATGTAGAACATACCCACGAATATCGCCTTTGCGCTCTTGAAGAACCGCGATTAAGACATCCATGTAGATAATATCGCTTCGAGAACTATCAAGAATCCCTTTCTCTTTTACATAACCAAAGTCCCATTTGTACTCAAATCTCTGTGATTCTCCATTTTGGACCCCTTCAACAACATGCTTTGGCAATTGAGAATCCTTGAACAAACTCATTCCTAGAAGTGCTTCACGATCCTTCACTCCCAGGATTTCCACAGCCGCCTTGTTTGCATCAATAAGCAATCCCTCTGAATTGAAGATGCCTATGGCAGAAGGAGAATTTTCAAAGACTCCCTGCCACCAATCATAGAGTATTTTTTGTGATTGAGCATCATCAGTCATTTCAAGTTGATCTAGGATTTTTGAATCAGGAGTTAATTGTGCAGAACAAAGAATTGCGGTTGCTCTGCCCTCATCAATAG
>JAOUFI010000091.1 GCA_029858305.1 Candidatus Thorarchaeota archaeon | reverse complement strand
TGACAAGTCCATTGTAGTAGGACTCTTTGAAGGGATGGCGAGAACTGAAGAGGATATTCATCTTCTGAAGCTCATGCGTAACAAGTGTCAGATTCTGATTGCTTTCGGCTCCTGTTCATGCTTTGGTGGAATTCCAGGTCTGGCAAACTTTTCTGATATTGAGGAGTGTTATGACGTTAAATTCCGCGAGAATGCTACAGTGACTGGTGGTGTGGTCCCTAGTGAAAATATTCCAGCGATTGTTCCCGTGGTCAAGCCTAACAATAGCTTTGTTGATATTGACATTTATCTTCCAGGGTGTCCACCAACCTCCAAACTGATTCTCACAGCTGTGAGCAAATTATTGGCAGGAGAACCTATTGAGCTGCCACCACATACAGTCTGCCATTATTGTAATAGAGAGAAGAAAGAAACCCCCGTCGAAAAGATACTCCGCCCCTATCAGGGGATAGCAGATCCTGACAGATGTCTACTTGAGCAGGGTTACATATGCGTTGGTTCCTCAACTTGGGGTCTGTGCGAAGGCCAATGCGTGAACAAGGGTGCTACTTGCAGAGGATGTTTCGGACCGCCTCCACCAATCATGCAGGATCATGGTGCAAATTCAATGGCTATGCTTGGAACTTACGCACCACTTGAACCTGAGGCAATTAAGGAGCAAGTAAAAGATCCACTCGGTACCTTCTACCGATTTGATTATGCAACTAGCAACCTGGGGCAAATACGAATCAAACGTGAAGAGGCTAAGAACAAATGACTGGCGAAAAGACAATCAAAATAGATCCAGTGACACGTTTAGAGGGGCATGGAACTCTAACATTAAAACTCGGCAAAGATGGCAAGGTGAAGGATGTTCAATTCAATGTGAACTCCACTCGGTTCTTTGAGAAATTTCTTGAAGGGAGACCGATGGAAGAAGCCCCAAGGATTGCTCCTCGAATCTGTGGAATCTGTCCTATCCCACATCATCTCGCATCAGTGAAGGCTGTAGAGGCTGCATGGGACGTCACTCCTCCTCCTGCAGCAATCAAACTCAGGCGCTTGATGATTGAGGCGAAGCAGTTCTCATCTCACACCATCCACTTCTATGCACTTGCTGCCCCTGATTTTGTCTATGGACCTTTTGCAAATCCAGCTGATAGAAATGTCGCTGCGGTCCTAAGAGACCTACCCGACGTGGCTGTCCAGGCTATCAAAATGATGGAATTCGGACAAGAACTCATAAAGACTATTGGCGCTAAAGCTGTACATCCAACGACAGGGATTCCTGGAGGAATGTTGACCTCATTCAAAGAAGAGGATCGCGACTTCTTTCTTGGACGGTTGGAGGAGATTCAGCAACTAACACTGAATACTGTTGATCTTGCGAAAAAGGTTGTGACAGACTATCTCGATGTAATTACCAAAGTAGCTGTTGTGCCAACATATTACATCGGCCTCACGAACAAAGGAAAACTAGACATCTATGATGGCACAGTTCGAGTGATGGATCCTGAAGGCAAGATTGTTGCAGACTTCGAACCGAAGGATTATACCAAGTATTATGGAGAACATGTATCGCCACATGCCTATGCAACTCATATTTACTTCAAGCCTGCTGGCTATCCTGAAGGGATCTGGCGGGCCAACACACTTGCACGGTGTAATGTGAATGAGAACATGGCGACGCCCCTTGCGGATGCAGCTTTGAAGGAGATGCGTGAGCTTGTTGGAAGACCCTCACATCACACATTTGCATATCACTATGCCCGAATTGTAGAGCTAGTGCAAGCCTTCGAGTGGATCGCTACTCTCCTTAATGATCCGGATATTTGTAGTACTGATGTAAAACTGTCAGATGTTGAACCCAAGGCGGGTAATGGCGTAGGAATCGTTGAGGCTCCCAGAGGAACCCTGATGCATAATTATGTATCAGATGACAAGGGAATGCTTGTCAAGGCAAACCTGGTAGTTGCTACTAACAATAACATTGCGGGCATTGAGAAGTCTCTCATGGTCGCAGCTAAGCAAATCTTCGAAGATAAGGCTCACGAGAGCTTGAAGCTTCCGGAGCCCTTGGTGAAAAGATAATGGTGCACAAAATGACGGAAGAAATACCTGAAGGAATACTGAACCTCATTGAGATGGTGGTTCGGTGTTACGACTGCTGACTATCCTGCGGCGCTCATATGGTCATTGTTGATGATGAGGGTCGCGAGATAGTCAGGAAGGAGCTAGTGACTGGCGGCGGATGAAGGCGCGGTCGTAAACGAACGGACCGGGTCTGACAACCCTGCTCGGGTGTGCCTGTCACACTCCTTCCATCCCTCTTTCTTTTCAAATTTTGAATAGTAGAATATATGAATAGAGTAGTTACTATTGGTGTGTGAGAATAATATGACAAGCTCGATTGCAGACCAAGTTAGGCACAGAAGAGACCTTGATCAGATACGAACGGCAATCGAAGCTAGAAAATATACTGGTCTTGATACGCTAATTATGGGATTGAAACTCTCTGCGTTAGCTCTGCGAGTAGCAGGTGATAGATAGATGGAAGAATTTCCTGAGATTCTCAAATTTGTATGTGAATTTCTTAACAAGAACAAAATACAGTATGTCATCGTTGGTGGTGTTGCAGTGATGTACCACGGAGTTCCTCGAACTACCGTGGATATCGATATTATTATGCAAATGGACGATGAACAAATTTCAACATTCGTCGAATTTCTGAACTCAAGAGGTTTTACATCATCTGCAACTGATATTCGAGTGGCTTTTGCAGAGAATTCTCATTGCACATCCTTTTTCAAAGATACATTGCTACGACTTGATATTCAAGGTGTGAATTCAGTGTTTGATAGGCTGACTCTTGATAGAGCAATTGAAGTCAATCTATTTGGTGCACCAGTTAGGATTGGTTCGATTGAAGATACTTTTGTGAATAAAATCCTATTTCAAGGGGAGCAGGACCTAAGAGATGCGCTTGGCATACTCAAGAGAAACTCAGATGTCCTCGATTTCGAATACATTCGATCCACATGCGAGATGCTAGGTATTCTCAAAGAACTTGAGCAATTTCTGAAAGATTATGAGTCACAATAATTAATTAGCCGAATATGGCACACCCCACTAGGGTGCGCCAGTCGCACTCCTTCCACCCCTCTTTTCTTTCTCTTCATTATTCCTGATTTTCAGCAAGGAATGGTCATGATCAAGGGATTCAACTCACGCGTTCTAGCTATAGTCTTTCTTTCGATTCTGCAACAGATTGCTGGAATCTCTGTTCTTTAATTGAAAATTCACGATTGCAAGCAAGAATCCAACCCATCCTGAGCGTAGATTTGTATGAACAAGAGAAAAATCAATTTAGGAACTCAAATCTCAAAGCTATCATTAGTGTCTAGCATTGCTCTTTTGCTACTCTCAGTGATGATATATGGAAATCCTCCCACAGTTCATGGATTCGTTCCTGATGATCCTATTGGTAATGGTTGGCATTTGGATGCTATTAGGATTCATAGTGCTTGGGATTATGGTTACTCCTTTAATCATCTTGGAGCAGTAGGTTTCTGCGTAATTGGAGAGCCTATCACTACTGATCAAAATGGGGACCTCAATATCACAGAAAAAGCTAGCTTCGCTTGGAATGCTGATTTGACTGACTATCAGCCATATCCAAGCGTCTGCTATAGTTCGCATGAAGCAGCAGTAGCATCAGTCGCAGCTTCTACAATTAATAATGGAATAGGCGTAGCTGGAATTGTCAATGCACCATTATACAGTGCATGGCCATGGGGAAATTATCCTGAGGATGATGTTACATACTGTCATACGTATGTACAACAGATGCTTGACATGTTTGAATGGGGATCAAGTTTTGGAAGAATGGTCTTCACTATGAGTTTTCTAGACACCATGTATGAACTCGAACTTGATGATCCAGTCTTGGTTGAACTTCAAGATACAGTTACAGAGCTCTATGAGAATGGGACTGCGTTGTTCTTTGTTGGAATTGATAACGTGTTATGCCCATTGCATCCAATGGATGTTCCAACTGCCCTCCCCTATGCTCGCGCTATTGGTAGGTTTGACAGCACTGGTTCCTATGTAGAAGGTGGCTATGGAGATCAATTATTCTTGCTTGCCCCCGCAGGTGGAATTCCAGCATACATGCAGGCGACTGGCACTTATGGTACGTTTGGAGGATCCTCATGCGCAACTCCAATAGCAGCTGCATCTGCTGTTCTACTTTGGAATCAATTTCCATGGGCCACAAATAGACAAATAGAGGATGCTCTGGTCTGGGGTGCTACTGATACACTAGATCCAGGCTGGGATGATAGATCTGGCTATGGTTCCTTGAATGTAGAGAGAGCTCGTTCATATTTAGCTGAATGTGTTCCATCAGCAAATTCATTCATACTCAATTGGTCTGCGACCGATGAAGTGATTATTACAGAAGAAACAACTGGTAGTTCATCATCAACTACAAGTTCTAATCTTACTTCTCTGATCCTTTACATCTCAATTCCACTTGGATTGAGTTTGATCATTATTGTTTTACGAATTAAGAGAAGGCAAATTCCTGCCTAGATTTACTGCGAGAATAACTCACTACAAATACCCTTGTACTTATATCACAAAATTTCTACCTTAGATTGTCATTTAAAATTCAACAATATCTGGTTGGAGTGTGGATGTATTAGCTTTCGATCCTGATGCTTTTCTATTTGCTATAGCAATCGCATTTGCAATCATGGCTTTGATGTTTGTTCTAGTCATATATCTCAGTGAACGATTCAAGGAAAAAGCTAGCAGGTACATTTCTAGTATGCCTGGAAGGATTGGAGCAATAATAATTGATATCACAATCATACGTTGTTTGGTTGAACTTGCATTGATTATCTTCATCTCAGGATATGACTCAATATTCAATGCTCTTTTCACTAATTACACAGTTAATCCTATTATTTGGATATTCGTTATCATTGAAATCAGTTTAAACTCCTACTTGTTCTTCTACCATCCAATGTTTCTATTGCCGTTTTATTTTGCCTCATCAATGCTTGTTGCAATATTCGCATTTCTCTACTTCTTCCTATGTGATGCGTTTATAGAAGGTGGAACAGTGGGACGAATTATTCTAAGATTGAGGACTATTCATGAAAGCAGAACTAGGCATCTTTCAGCAGGAGAAGCAGCTGTAAACGCTTTGGGGAAGACGTTCCTCTTGATAGATCTTGGTCTTGGTGTGCTTGTTTCTATTTGCTATTCCAAGAAACCTGGATTACGACAGATACGATTGACACAGAGGCTTACTGGAGCAGTGACAGTGAGTTCTTCATTCAATTTTCAGACTTACCAAGAAGGGTCTGAATCATTTCTTAGCGACGATAATTTTGATGGTGCAATTTGGTAGGAGATGTTATCAATATTGAAAATAAAACAGAATTGGCATGACTACTCTCTAATTCTAAGTACAATTGGAATGGCACAGGCTTTGATCCTACTCCCAGTAGCAATGATGGCTTATACTGGAGGTTCAGCATTGGACCCGGACTCTCCAGGTTTCTCATTGGTGTATAACTTCTTGAGTGATTTGGGACGAACTGTTGCATATTCTGGTATTTCTAATTTGAAATCATCGATCATATTCAATGTATCACTCTTCCTGGCAGGAGTTTTACTTATTCCTTATTTTATCGAGTTTCCAAGAATCTTCGATGGCACGAGAGTATCCCGACGGTTCGCTATCCTAGGATCTGTAATTGGCATCTTCTTTGCAATGACATTTGTAGGTGGTTCTCTGACTCCCTCCGATCGCTTCATGGATATTCATCTTATGTTTGGAGGACTCGCATTCGTTTCAGGACTGCCTATAGTGATCTTTCATACATTCGCCATCATCAGTTCTCCTGACTACCCAAATCGATATGCTGGAATCTACATAGCATTAGGTGCGGTTCTGAGCATCTTTCTGTACTCGATGTATCTGATTGGTGACTCTGGCATCTCGGTTATTGTTACATTCGGTCAGAAATTTGTGGTCACATCGATTCTGATTTGCTTTCTCTTACTCTCTTTAATAACAAGAAGAATTTCCATTGCAGGAAAATAGGTTCAGTTATAGTCTGTTTCCTTTTGCCCATTTCTCAACAAGACTAACAGATTTCTTATCTATACCTGTCAATATCATGAACTTACCTGATTTTTGGTCAGTGATAGTAATTTCATAATACTCAACGCCTAAGTTTTGATGATGCCACTCTGATTTCATAAATTGATCAGTTTCAAATCCCTGCAAATTTTCCCTTGGGATCTCTTCCAATATTTTTGCGTTACGAGTTTCCAGTAGGCGCTCTGATGTGAGATAGTATGTTGTTTTCTTCGATTGAACTACAAAATATATCATGTAGAGAAATATCAGAATAAGGGCTGGCGGAGCAACAACATCGTACAGAGCAATAATAATGATTAATGATGCTGGTGTTGCATGAACAATTGAATCAAGAACAATAGGTGTGATTAGAAGCAAGATGATTGGAATGCATCCATTACGCAGCAATGGTTTAAGGTTCACACTTGCTTTTTGATTCCACAAGACTGATTCGTTAGCAATCAAATCAGGTAGATATTCCGATTTCTCTTTTTCACTTGATGACATCTCAAAAACCCATTAACCCAAATTGATGCGCTATTTGAAGATATTCCCCAAGATACAACACCCTCTTTTCTTTAAACTACATTCTTAGATGGGATTAATAATCGTAGATTTCAGTGTCAATGTATTTAGCATATTATTGGCATCGATAATCAAAGGTGGCGTTCAACTAGCTGGCTCAATGAAAAGTGCATTTCTCTTCTTGGTTGGAGCATTATTTTGTGCTGTCCAACTCATAATTAGCATAGTCGTATTTGACAGTGGAATTGTTTCCATGACGGCGGGTGTCTTTGATTTCGTGATGTTCATTGGGTATCTCTTTGCTCGGAGTGGAAAGAGTCGAAGGACTTGATTGTGGATAATCTGGACTGTACATATCCTTAAGTTGAAGGAGCTGCAATTAATGCACTCCTTCATCTCTTTTTGCCTCATCTCCACCTGATATTTATGAAGAGTTCTTTATTACATTTTTAGAAGCATTCCAGCCAGTAATGATTGCTGTTGGTATGCCCGCCGGACTATACGCCCATTGTCCTGCTTGATACACGTTTGGAATCGGTGTCTTGACTGAGCTCTGAATCTTTCGCAGCTGGTGTACAACGGGAACAGGTGACAGATACGACCAACCCACTATTGCTCCTTCTGAAGTGCTTACCGCCTTCGCAATACTGAGGGGAGTCGAAGATGTTTGAAAGATGACCTTGTCTTTCAAGCCTGGATAGATGGAATTCGAAAGGGTCTCCAACATTCGATTTTCAACCTCGGTTCGGAATTCTTTATACCAATTGGCATCCTCTACTTTCTTTAATAGATCATATTCAAAGAGCATGCTGATTTCCAAACCTGTCTTGCCTTCGGGAGCCAATGATGGGTCTCTAAATGCTGGTATCGATATTTCATATGTTGTTAGTTGACAGTATTTGTCCAACCACTGTAGAACTTCATCCTTTGATTTATTGTTAAAATTCTCAATCAAAGAATCGAGCTCCGACCAATGTACCTCTCCCAAGCCTTGTTTTGATGGTGTATAGAAGAAATGGCCATTTGAGATGGAGCTGAATTTCTCTAATGGCATATCTACACCAATGAATAAGGAATAAACGGAATCGCATCCGCGTTTTGAAAGAAGAAGCTCCTTCTGTTCTAGGATTTCACGAGTGACCTTTTCCTCCAAGTCATTGGTGTTCAATATTCTGTATAATGTTTTCAGATCCGCACTCCAGATGAGAGTATCATATGAATGAATGTTGCCAGCATTGTCTGTCAGTGTTTTTTCTGAAGGATTGACTGCGATTATTTCAGTTTCTGTCTGAATCTTCCCACCCAGCTCAATGATTCTTTGGACCATCGCCTTTGGTAACTGGCCCGTACCTCCCCTCGGATATATGTAATCAGTGTAGGAATAAAAGTAACCCAAGGCGAAAGATGTCGGTGTCTTCTTGAAGAAATGCTGGGCTATGATATCGATGAGGGATTGATTTGAAGTGAGCTTTCCTAAATAGGATTCAACGGGCTCGGTCTGCTTGCTCAATCTACGTAGGACCGGCAGAAATTTTGGCATCCACCCAAGGAGTTGTTTGAGATATACCCCATCTTTCTCTTCCCTGAAATTGGGATTATCAATTGCATACAAGACCCGCATGTCGTTCATTATTTTTCTGATTTTGGTGTCAATCTTGTCGATATCGTTGACACTCTCAGGATATATTTCCTCTAACAATCGTTTATAGTCATCCAAACCTGTTTCCGGAGAGAGAGAGATGATCTTGTTCTCGATTCCAATTGATACGGGGCTATCAAGGAAGTCAAGCTCGATTCCGAGTTCTTTGAGCATAGGATGAATTACTCCTGCATTTAGGATTGATCTTGCACCTGCATCAAATGTGAATCCCTCTCGTTGGAATGAGTTAAGAAGTCCGCCGCATTCTTTGTTCTTCTCTAGTAGAAGAACGTCATGTCCTGCCCTTGCTAAATACACAGCTGCAGTCAATCCTGCCATGCCACCGCCGACAATAACTGTTCGATGGATCTTCTCGTTCATTCCAAACCCGCCATTTCTATTGATTTATACCAAAGATCCTCCGCTACCTCCCTATCTAACGCTGGAGGTGCAGGTTCTTCCTCCTTCGTAAGATTGAAGAATTTCCCACTTATTCCCTCAATTTCCTTTGAAACTC
>JAOUFI010000090.1 GCA_029858305.1 Candidatus Thorarchaeota archaeon | reverse complement strand
TGAAGGTCTTGATATTGTACGAGAATTTGTTAGCGATGGAGGTTCATACTTTGGGATTTGCGGAGGATCAATGTTTGCCACAAATGCAGTTCTTGGTCTTTTTGATGGCACGTATAGCAATTCAATAAATGGAACAGACATTTTCCTGACACAAATGAATGTGAATCATATCAGTCTTGGACCGGATCTGTCTTCTGAACCAAGATCATGCCAAACAATGTACTGGGGCTCATCATATTTCTATGGAAATGGTATGTCCACAGCAATTCCAATTGCCAACTACACCTTAAATAATAAACCAGGAATGATAGCGTTCACATATGGTGAAGGTACTGCTTTTCTCTCCAGTCCTCATCCAGAATATGAAGAGGGTGACAGCAGAGATGGCACAGATTTCTGTGATTACTTGGATGATCCTGACTCAGAATGGTCTTTACTCTTGAAAGTTTCCTGTTGGCTGGTTGATGCATCAATAACTGAGAACACAGAGTCGGGAAATCAACTTCCAGACTACTTCATGTTACTCACTTTTGGAGGCGCAGGGCTAATAGGTGTAATCATTATCATCTTTCTTGCGAAATCAAGACTGCATTAGCTATTACCACGTAGTAATGATGTTTTTCAGATTTTTCAAATCACGATGTTTCAGTATTCCTCTCCATAAACCTGAACTAGATTAGTTGCTCTAGAGAACCATATAATGTTTCAGAAAATCCTAATCTTTAGGAACTTGATTGATAATATTCCTAAGAATATCGGACTCTACATGATTGGCGTTCTTCTTCTCGTTGCCAATCATTTTAGTATTGACTATGTCAAAATTACATCAGGTCTGATAGTCTTCCTCGTGTCTTATTCTTCAATTTACATAATGAATGATCTATTTGATATCGATGAAGACATGATTACTGAAGATAAAGTGTCAAGAAAACCGATAGCACAAGGAATTGTAACGAAAAATGAAGCATGCCTGATATTCGTGATTCTTCTAGCTATTGGTATCACGCTCTCTTTTCTCCTCAACTCAATATTCTTTGTAGTCATTTGCGCACTTGTCTTCATCAATATTCTCTATTCAGTTCCGCCTATGCGATTGAAACATTCTTTGTTTGGCCTGCCACTAGTTCTTATTATGCAGATTTTGAAAATTCTACTGCCTTGGACTATCAGTCTGGACTTGAACCACTTCCCAACTCTCTTTGTACTTAGTTTCTCCATAATCTATCTGATTATTTTCGTAGGATATAAGCAGAACAGAACAATTGGCGCATCAATCAAGGAAGAACCAGGTCTTGTTGTTATATCTATACTAGTCCTGATTTCATCAATAAGTCTGCATTCCAGTCCAGTGCTGCAAGTATCAATAATGTGCTATCTTTTTGCGGGAATTATTTACTTTCGTGATGTGCATCTCACAGACGCGAAGATCATTAGGCAAAGCCCGATCTATGTTTTCCTTGGAGTAATTCTGCTTGTGTATCTCATTGTGTACGTGTAAAATGCACAATTCAGATTTTCTTTATAATTACACTTGTTTTCGTGTTCTGAGTAGATAACCTAAAGCTAAAGTGAGCGCAGAGTATATCGCAAATGATATCGCTGATATGAGGATAAAGAAATACATTAGAGGTATAGTAACGTCCAGTGCAAACCAAGGCAATCCAGTACCATTGAAAACGATGATAAATGAGATACCAAACAGATAGAAGAAACTAGTAGTAAAAATGAATTCCTTAGTTGAGAACATATCTTCAAATTGCCCCTGTTTTCTAATAACATACTTCTGAAAGAGAAATAGAATCACAAGTACCGTCACGTATGGGACTAGTACAATGCCAAAAAGAAGCGCAAACAGCTCATCAATGTAGGCGGCTAGGTAGCTAGCTGAGAACTGCCAACCCGATAGAAAAGCTGTCAGCAGTAACAATACGAAATACACTAAGGTTGAAAAAACAATCATAGCCGCACTATCCCTTTCTGGAGTTACTTTCCGCAAAGCCTGCCTCACTTTTCCGAAAAGGAAAATGACTCCAAATGCTGCTCCAAGGAATAAAATCAAAACAGCAAAGCGAAATGTTGATTCCTCATTTATTTTCGAGTACCAAGAGATTCTAAGAATTGAATCTGATAGAGCCTCGGATGCCTTGGCAATGTCAGTTGCCTGATCATAGAAACCTGATGTGAAATTACTCTCTGCTTGGATGAGTTGGCTGCTTGCAATATCAATGCTCTCAGCAAGACTTCCAGCATAGCCCATCATTTGTGCTCGTGCGACAGCTTGCTCGAACCGCAGTGCAGCTTGATTAATCCTATAAACTGCTTCCTCCCGATTTGAAAAATCAAGACTCTCAAATAGAATACTTCCTGACGCATCGTATGGTATCTCCCAACCCATGACAGAAGCAATAGTGGGAGCAATAGAAGTCTGATGATGTGGATCTGTATAGACACCTGGTATGACACGAGGACCTCGTATGAGGAGAGGTGTGTGTAGGATATCTGATTCTATTCCTCCGTGTTCACCGCCTTTACCTTGGAAATCTGTCTGACCATGGTCAGAGGTCACGATGATCAGGGTTGAATTGAGAATCCCCAATGCCTCGTACGCATCAAGAATCTCTCCAATGTAGGTCTCCTGCCTCTCCAAGGCTTCTCTATATAACTCTGAGAGAGAGCCATTTTCATGTCCAATCTCATCTGTTTCACCAAAGTGGACGACCGTGAAAGTTGGAGTGCGGGTGTTTACTAGCTCTATGGAATAATCAGATACAAGTGCATCACTATAAGCTGGGAGTTCCTCCTCAATTGGATCATTTCCTGAAGTTGTATTCACAACTAGAGTTGCGAGTCCAGGTATCCCTTCAGAGAATGTAATAGAGTAGTTCATCCAATCTCCAAAGAGCTCGTGCCATGTTTCACTACCAACGAACGCAGTCGTTCCTCCATGACGAAGGGTGGATTTCCATAACGAATCAGCGGGAAAAGGACCGATGTGTTCATTGGCAATCACCTGACTCTCTGACGTGTTCACACCAGAAGGAATTACTCCATATCCAGCTCTGCTCACGCTGAGAAGAGTTGAACATTGTACATTCGTTAGATTCGCCCAGCCGCCAAAACTGTCGATGTTAGGCTTTGCAATTGTATAGAATACATCTGCTCTTACGCCATCCAAGACAAAAACTAGAGTATAATTTGCTTTTGGATTGATATCGGTATCTATCAACGTGACTGGACCGACTGGCACATAGGAGTAGGGATTTGAATAGTTGAAATAGTTGAATAGTCCAACAACAAGAAGTCCGGTACTGGCGAGTGATAGGATCACCAGTGCTGCCGCTGCTGAGCGTGTTGACAGCATGATATCAAGTGCCCCTGTGAGTGTTTATTTGCTTATTATATGAGATTTAAGAAACATCTTACCAATAACGAAGGGAGTTTTGACCTTTACGGATTCTTTGAATCTGTAAGAAATTTCACTTCTGTCGTTGAACAACCAAACGTGAGAACGTGATATTCCGTCCGGCATCATCCTCAGCAATCTTCTGGGGGTAACCGATGATACGTTCCCATTCAAGATAGGTCTGATACCCTTCCTTTCTAGGGAAGTTGTCTGCGACCACTATCTCTACCTGCTCTGTCTTGAGCCAATGTCGTTCCCACCATGCTGCAGAGTGCCATGTGTATAGCATGCATGATTCCCAATAACATCTAAGATGTTCAGGAATATCCTTAGGCGGGGAACCTTCAAACTCCGTGTAGAATCCAGGCACGACACTTCCAATCTGTCCGCCCAGCTTCACCCGTGGAATCAAATGGTGTTTCAGATAGATATCATCGGTAGCGAAGAAGAAGAGAGAGTTGACACAGATGATTGCATCAAAGAAATCTCTTGGAAATGGTAGCTCACGAGCATCAGCTCTTAGTGGGAAAATTTGGTTTTCAAAACCCATCTGTTTAATACGTTCCCAGTTCTCGCTTTGACTCACAGCAATATCAACTGCCCAGACTTGTACATCAAACTCCTTCGCGAGAAATATCGCCCCTCCAGCTTTGCCGCAACCGAGGTCGAGGACTCGCATTCCTTCCTTCAAATCCATTTTTTCACACAGACGCTCCAAGAGCCAAAAGGTAGGACATCCCATGTCTAGATCTACCAGCCAGCTGGGTTCGTATTTGCAGGTTCGTGGAAATCTTGGATTTTTTAATAATGTATTTGCAAGCTCAATATTGACATTTTTTTCCATATTAACAAGCCTCACTCTGAAATCTCACATTGTATGAATAGATGTTCTTAAAATGTTAAGAGAATGGCGCAAGATTTTCTGAGTATTTAGATGCAAAGATATTCTAGCAATCTTCCGCATAGACTACTATCAGGAGTAGTTGACCATTTGTTAAGGTAGAAATAACTATTATATCTTGATATTTAATATTTGCAAATATCATTTCTAAAATATGACTAATCTTCAAAACGCTCTACGAAAAGTGCCTTACAAGCCTCTCTGAAGGCGTAAAAAGCCTTCGTTTAAAGACTGCGTTTTTATGAATGATTATATACTATTAGAGACTAGTATAATACATTAGAACCTGCTCCTAGCTGTAGATGTGGGCAGAGAGGTGGCTTGCAACTTGTTCGATACGGGAACCTACAACGTGCTATATTCAGCAGTGGGATGTACTTCACACAGAAACCTTCCTGTTCCCAGGTATTGGAATATAGTAGATCGCCCACATGTAGCACTAGTCGAATCCGTTGGCGACCGAGTATTCTACTTTTTACTTTCCCAACCAGCAAGAGATAACGGAGAATTGTGGATAAAAGATCTCGATTCCATTACTGGCAATGTTGTAGTGGAGATAAAGCACAATAACTCAGATTTCAGGTATTATCGTCGTGACGGGAAAAACTGGACGAAAATCGCTGAGAAAAGAGATCAGTTCTTCATGGACGTTTACCAGCGTGGAAGTTATCCTGTTGCTGTGGCAACTCTAGATGATAACTGGTGCGCATTCGATTGACAACTTAATGAGATGGAATCATTCTATTAGGCAACCGAGATATTAGCAAACTTATTGATGAATCAAAGAGTCCTCTTCCCCAAACTCAGCGGGTGGATTCTTGAGAATGAAGTAGAGGGCATAGACTAGATACCCAAATTCTACCATTTCTCAACTCTTATGTGGGAATTTGCAGAGTTGCAAGAATGTGCGGCCGATTCTCAATGTTCACTTACATCAAGGAGCTCAAAGATCGGTTTAAGATAGACGATATCTCGACCACTATAGAACCTAGATATAACATAGCACCAGCACAGAAAATCGCCACCGTGGTTCAGCGTGATAGTCGTCAGCTGGTTGAGATGAAGTGGGGACTTGTACCATCTTGGGCTAAGGACTCAAAGATTGGGAATCGTTTGATCAACGCACGTGCCGAGACTGTCGCTACTAAACCAGCCTTCCGAAGCGCCTTCAAGAAACGTAGGTGCCTTATTCTAGCGGACAGCTTTTTCGAATGGCAGAAAAGCGGAGATGTCAAGACTCCAATGCTCATTCGTATGAAGTCCCAAGATACCTTCGCAATGGCAGGTCTCTATGAATACTGGAAGATGAAATCAGGCAAGACTCTTGAGAGCTGTGCCATTGTGACAACTGCAGCAAACGATTTTATGAAGCCAATCCACGACAGGATGCCTGTCATCCTAAGACCAGAGAATGAGGACAAATGGCTGGACTCTGAACTTCAAGATGTCGAAGAGATCACTCATCTATTGAGGCCAGTTGATTCTGATTTATTGGAAGCCTATGAGGTATCGACATATGTGAACTCTCCAAGAAATCAGGATTCAAATGTCATCCGTCCAGTGAATCATCATGCAACACGGCTATCCTAACAAATCGTGTTTGGCAAGTGAAAACTACATTATCTTATTAGATGATAGAAAATAGACCTTTTATGCGCGTTAGAGTTCTTGCAACTATTCTAATCCTCATTGTTGGTGTTGGAGTCTTTATTGGCATCTATGGGCTTCAGCAGAATTGGTTCAACACCTTTGATCCAGGAAATCGGTATCAGTCACAACGACTTGATTACATGGGAGTCATTTACGACAATCGTTCATCTCAATACGGTTTCTTCGAAGGATACTCCGAGACAAATAGCAGTCCCTGGGGATTCATACATAATGGCATTGACTACTTCTTCAATAACAATACAGATGTAACCGCGGGAGCACCGGGTTATGTAGAGGATATTAGCTGGCGCGTGAATCCCGATACAACTCTCAATATGTACAACATCTTTGTGATGATTCGGTTCAATGCCTCCATTGTGCTACATTATGCCTTTGAGCCATTCACTCATGTTGAGGGGGACCAGAATAGGCAGTTAACAATGTTGGAAATTCAAGTTGGTGACTGGGTCATGAAAGGGGATCTCATTGGTCGATTCTTGTTTGTGGAGGATGGAGCACACATCCATTTTGGAGTCCGAGCTGGAAACGAGTGGTTGGACCCAGAACCTTTCTTTGGAGCAGCCGATCATGATGAGATAATGGGGCTCATTAACGATTACCATCCAGGATGGAATGTATCATATCCTGCGCCATAGAGGAAATTACCATCTGGTGGAGAGCCTGTTAATTCGATAGAATCCTATGCTTGTGTTCGGACGAGCACAAGTTAGTCCAAAAGGAGCCTGCTTATATAGCTAAGAATAGCTACTATTAGCTACACTTCTTGATTGCGATTTGTTCGCTGTGCAAGGAGGAGGATTATTATCGATGAATAAAAATCAAACTATAGCAATAGCTCTCATCGTAATAATCGTAGTTGGCGCTGCAGGTGTATACCTGCTCATGTTCCCGCCTGGACCAGGCGTTCCCACGATTGTTATGGGTACGACTGACTCAGTAGAGTCTAGTCTGGACATGGCGCAATCCTACGATTATTTCGGATGGGAAATGATCCAGGCACTGAGCTCGGGCTTAGTGGATATAGAACCCGGGTCTGAGGCTGGAGCGGATGATATAATTCCCGCACTAGCTTTGAGTTGGGCAGTAAGCGACGGTGGAAAGATTTGGGACTTCACTCTCAGACAAAATGTCACATTTCCTGATGGTCGTGAGTTCAATGCAACGGATGTTAAGTACACATTTGACAGGAACTGCAACCTCACAGGTGTAGGTCTCTATGAGGAGGATGGACCACAGCTCAACATGGATTACGGTGGCGTTATTAAGAACGTGACTATCCTAAGCGAGTTCGTCGTTCGTTTCAATCTACATATTGCCTTCGCTCCGTTCCTACAACTCATGTCCTGTCAGGCATCGTACATGGTGGACAGAGCAGTTGCTCCAATGGATGAGCTTGTCGGATACGACACTGAGGCACAGACACCCGCTGCCCTAGGTCCTTACCTGCTTCAAGAATGGGTTAGGATAGGCGGTAGTGATGACCACATCACTCTCGTAAAGAATCCCAACTATTGGGATGCAGCTTCTGGATATCCAAAGACTGATAGAATCATTGTGAAGATGTACGCGAGCAACACAGCACTTGCATCAGCTATGACTGCGGGTGAGATTGATATTGCGTACAGACAGCTAACAGCAGAGCAGATCAATGCTTTCAAGGCAGATGCAAATGTTCATGTCTGGGAAGGTATTGGTGCACAGATTCAATACCTCTGTTTCCAGCAAGATGTCTATCCATACAATGAGACAGAAGTCAGGCAAGCAATTGCCTCAGGTATTAACAGAACACACATCGCCGAGGCAGTATTCCTTGGTCAAGTAGATGAGCTATACAGCATAATTCCACAGGGCATGGCATTTGCCAATACCGCTTTTGACAAGTGGAATTACAACATTTCAAGAGTTGTAGAGCTTCTAGCGCCCTTTGGTTATAACAACGTTACCAAGCTAAAGCTCAATCTAACCTATGAGAGCTCGGGACACTACCCACAGAGCGCACAGCAAGCACTTGTCTACCAGCAAGACTGGGAAAACACTGGTGTGATTGATGTCACTCTGTCTGCTCTTGACTGGCCAAGCTACAGACTTGCTAGGAATGCAGGAACAATGGATGTCTTCCTCTACGGATGGTATCCAGACTTCATAGATCCTGATAACTACGGATTCCTACCGTTCGCCTCCTGGTTGAACATGGGTTACAACGAGACCTATCCACAAGGTGGTATTGATCAAGCTGCCCTATGGAATCAAGGAAGGAGCGCACCAAACGCTACGGCACGAGGATGGGCATATGAGGATCTTCAGAACCTCCAAGCTGACGAATGTTCAGTAATTCCTCTCTGGCAGAGCAGCACGGTTGCTGTTACTAGCCTCGCTGTCAAAGGTGTTGTGCTAGACATTACAGTCAACTGGCGTCACTGGCTAGTCTATCTTGAAGAGCCAACAACGTAGTTCTAAGACAATCTTAGAAGGGCAGGCATTAGTGCCTGCTCCTATCTCTTTTTTTTCCGTTGATTTTAAAAGACAATCTACTTTTTTCCTAGCTTCACAAGTTTACGTTGGTCGAAGACCTTATACCATAGAAAAAACAGGTTCAAAGCGTTTAGAATCAAGGAGAAAAGGTGATATTATTGACTCTAAGATCATATGTTATTAGCAGGGTTCTGCTCACCATTCCAATGATTATTCTTTTGTTCACAATTGTGTTCGTGATAGTCAGAATTATACCCGGAGACCCTGCTCTCCTTCACTTCGAAAAAGCTGTTGACCCAGCGGTACTTGAAGAATTTAGGCATCGGCTTGGTCTCGACGTTGATCCATTGACTCAATATGTCACGTATCTCACCGGTATACCCTTTGGAAACTTTGGTCTTTCGATGCAGGATTACTCTCCAATCAGTGGCC
>JAOUFI010000203.1 GCA_029858305.1 Candidatus Thorarchaeota archaeon | reverse complement strand
CGTCTCAAATTTGCGCCTATTGAACCTCTTATGATTTTATCGAACTCATGCAATTACATAGTAGCTGTTCATCCTGATTCAGCAAAGGCGTTAGATTTCCTGTTGGGTGTCTTAAACTCCGAGCTTTTGAATTGGAGATTCCAAATTAGTAATTCAAACAATCACGTATCAATTCGTGAGCTACAGAGTTTACCCATAATTCTTCCTACAAGTGAGCAAAAGACAATTGAAAAAGAAATTATCAAAGATGTGCGAAAGTTGAAAACTGGAACAATTGATGATTCTTCTTCTCTAGAAGCATCTGTTTTTGCACTGTACGGATTTGGCTTGAAAGACGCACAGAGGATATTACGTTTACGAAAAACTCCTGAGATTGAGCAGAAAAAAATAATTGATGACCTCACATCACTCGTTGGGGAAAGACTTTCAAACTAGAGGGTCGGTGATTTCTTGTGAATACCATTTCAGATCCTCCAAAGGAAGTCAATCAAGAATCAGCCTTTATGTTATACAATCACGTATGTGCCGCATTGAGTGAATTAGATATGGAAGTCGTCTGTTCTGTACCATCAGGCGGCAATTGGAGGAATCTTCCTGCAACTACAATCGCTAAGTCTGCAAGGCTTACGCAGATATCTAATTCGGGGGGTCGTACCACATATTATGGTCGTTTGGATGGCAACCTGCCCAGTTATACAATCAATACATACTTCAATCGCCCTGGAAATGGGACATTCATACATCCATCTCAGAATCGTTTAATCTCTCTGCGAGAGGCAGCTCGATTACAGTCATTTTCTGATGGTTACAGATTTCTTGGTAGTCTAAGTTCTCGGTTCAAACAGATTGGAAATGCAGTTCCTCCACTCCTCGGTATGGCAATTGGAGAAAAAATTAAGGTTGGTAGATGTGTCGATTTATTCTGCGGAGCTGGTGGTCTCTCAACTGGATTAGCCCATGCAGGTCACAGAATTATTGTTGCGTCAGATTTCAATGAACATATGTGCGAAACATATCGTTATAATCATGAAAAAACACGCGTTATCCAAGCTAACATGTTCGTTCAAGATGAGTTAATTCACTTACTTGATGCGATCGAATCAAATCTCAAGGGACGTACCCTGAATCTACTAGCAGGAGGTCCACCTTGTCAGGGTTTTTCGACTGCTGGTAAATGGTCATCTACAGATACTCGCAACTCTCTGATTTTCAGAACTTTGGAATTCGTCAAAAAATTAGCACCAGAATCAGTGTTACTTGAGAATGTGCCAGGAATTCGTTCGCTTCAGCAAGGGAAGATACTGAATCTCCTTCTTGATGCATTAAGAGTAGAAGGTTATCATCCTCAAACATTACTTCTGAAGGCTGAGGAATATGGCACACCTCAGAGAAGAAGACGTATTTTCATTCTTGGTAGTCGAAGTGGAGATTTAATTGAGACGCCAGAAGAACTCTTCTCGGAAGTGGTTCAAGGTCGAACGAGAAAACACATAAAAAAAGAGCATGATGGTTTACCCCCTCCTATTTCTGTTTCAGAGGCAATTAGCGACTTACCAGAAATACCATCAGGCGGTGGTATTGATACTACTGAGTATGATTATTCATGGATGAAATCAGATTATCAGAAATATATGCGAGGACTGATATCATTAGAGGATCTACTATCCAAGAGAACCAAGTAAGCTTGATTAGTGAAAAGGAGTTTCCTAGTAAGACAGAGGAATTTAATATTTTGGAGATTTGATGATTGTGATTGCTAGTGTTACATTATTTGACCTACTCGGTTCAAAGGTACTAGCATCTCTATTGTTCAGCAAAGGAGAAATCTCTGATGATTTCCTCGAAACTGTAGTGAATGAGTATTATACACTAGTACAGGAAGATACGGTACGAAGCTTT
Organism: Candidatus Thorarchaeota archaeon; assembly: GCA_029858305.1. GTDB lineage: Archaea > Asgardarchaeota > Thorarchaeia > Thorarchaeales > Thorarchaeaceae > SMTZ1-45. Next base: position 263 of record JAOUFI010000203.1, on the reverse strand, counting down.
GTGCTAACCAAAGTAAGTGGTCATGCAGTCAGCATCAGCAAAGTCAGCGATGTGACTCTAGTGATTGTTGTGAGTGACAGTGATACGTTTTCAGATGAGGAGATAGTAAAACTCCAGAAATTTCAAACAACTGTTGTTCTTGAAATTCTCAATTCATCGGTTCGAGACTTCAAGAATTACTTTCCAGAACTCGCAGATCGAAATTTACGCATTCCCCTAAACATTTGCTTTGTTACAATTATGGAATCAACGGGAGAGAACAA
>JAOUFI010000020.1 GCA_029858305.1 Candidatus Thorarchaeota archaeon | reverse complement strand
AGAGCTTTTCTTTCCTGAGAATGTCCCGGCTTTCATAGTTCTAGGGATGGGTGCAGTACTTGCTGCAAACACGAATACACCAGTTGCAACTACTATCATGATGCTTGAGATGAGTCACTCTTTCGATCTTGTGATACCTCTGGTCATATGTATCTCCGTTTCATATCTAGTAAGTATTGGAACATCCCTCTATGAAGGCCAAAAAATCTCTCGTGATGATGAAGGGCCAGAATTCTATGCATCAACTAACGTCATGCCCGATAAGAAGCCTAGTTATACGAAAATAGATGGAGGCTTTGAATCTAATGGGGAGCATGAGAATCCACTTGACTGAAAAAATCCCCGCAATCTAGTCTTTCGCATAAATTAATAGGTTTTTGATTGACAAGTGTAGATTGAGGGGAGCTGGATTACACTATCTTTGTATTGGTACTTTCTGATGTGCCTGCGTTGATTTTGCTGCATGCAATCGTGAGGAGACGAAGGATAAAGTGAGTTAAGAATTTCCATCTAATTTTGGAAGGCAGATAATCCTTGGTAAGGCAGGATGCGCGGAGCAGGTCTTATATGGAAATCAGACTTATCGAAGGTAGTTGTATATCAAGTCTGAGGGTCTGTAAAATGAAGCTGCTCGGCAATTTCACTCTACGATTGGACTCGAAAAAAGAAATGCCTGTTGAAGTTCTTATTGACCATGAGAATACTATCATCCTGATTGATTGTCATTGCTGCGAGGACTTTCTCTCAAGTAGATTGCCTGGCGGAGTCCTTATCCCGATTTCATCTGCTCTCAAGACCTTCTTTGGTGCGCGAAAAATGAGGAATTTGGACGTTAATGTAAACGGTTCAATTATGAGACGAACTTACAAAGGTCTTATCGATAGTTCTCAACTAGAAGAAATGACCCTCTTGCTAGAGGGAGCTGTTGATAAATTCACCCGAAAAAAGAAGATCTAAACACATCAAAATAGTTAGTTGGAGGGTTGATGCCCTCCAATATAATCTATTGATTTCTTACTTGGAAGTCTTTCAGAAATTCAGCGAGTTTCTTTACGCCTTCAAGTGGCATAGCGTTGTATATCGAGGCTCTCATTCCTCCAACGGAACGGTGCCCTTTGAGTCCAATTAGGTCGAGCTTTGTTGCTTCATCAACGCATTTCTGCTCTAGTTCAGGGGTTTTCAATGTGAATGTAACATTCATGAGTGAACGTGAATCAGGTTCAGCATGGCCCTTATAGAATCCTTTTGATCCATCAATCACATCATAGAGAAGCTTTGCTTTGGCTCGGTTTCGTTTTTCAATCTCTTTAACCCCACCAATTTCCTTGGTGTATTCAAGAGCAAGCTTGGAGATGTATATTGCAAAAACAGGCGGTGTATTGTACATTGAGTCCTTTGCATGAGTGCTCCACTTTAACATGGTCGGTGTTTTCTCCGGAACTCTTCCCAGCAAGTCCTCTCTTACAATTATCAGAGTAACACCTGCAGGTCCAAGATTCTTTTGAGCTCCACCGTATATGACTCCAAAATCTTTGACATTAACTGTCCTAGCCATCAGGTCGGATGACATATCACAGACAAGTGGAACATCTTTTGGTACCTTTGGCCAATAATGCCATTCTGTTCCATATAGCGTATTGTTACTAGTGAAATGCCCAAAAGCTGCCTTGTCACTGAAGCTGACATTCTTGGGAATGTATGAAAAATTCTTTTCCTCTGAGGAAGCAATTATTTTCACTTGTCCATAAAATCCAGCTTCTGTAATTGCCTTCTGTGACCATCCACCAGTACTGACATACTCCATTGGTTTGCCTGGAACTTGAAGGTTCAATGGGGTCATAAAGAACTGAGTCGATGCCCCACCACCAAGCCATATCACTTTGTAGTCAGAGGGAACTCCCATGATTTCTCTCACAAGACCGTCCGCCTCATTCATGACTTTTTCCCATTGCTTGGAACGATGTGATATCTCAATCACAGACATTCCCGTACCTGCAAAATCCAAGAACTCAGCCTTTGCCTTCTCAAGAACCGGCAGAGGAAGAGTTGCAGGACCTGCATAGAAGTTGAATACTCTCTTTGCCAATCTATTCACCTACTTGATTTTTCCTTTCGCTCACAGAAGTTTGTTTATCGTGAATCCAGTCCACACCTTAGGCTGGAAGAATGTACTCTTTTGAGGCATGACCTCGAAATTCTTCGAAACTGCCTCGACTTCCTGAACTCGTGTCGGGTTCATAAAGAAGACGGCTTGTGCACCATTCTTCACGCTTTGGATAGACTCATCCACAGCATCGCCAATACCCTTGATATATGACACATAACCTCCACCCTGCATAGTGCCTTGGGCGAGTTTTTCTCTATCAATACCAAGCATTTTGTCTAGAATTAGCGTGTGGAGAATTGCCACATCAAGCTTTCTTAGTTCCAGCGATTTGTCAGGAAGTAATGAATTCATTATCTTCATATCTCTCAAAGTGAGAGCGTAGTAGTTACCATCATTGATGAAGAGGCCGAATGAATGTTTTCCCTCTTTGAATTTCTTATTGAGTAGTTCAAACATTTTTTCTTTACTAGTGAAAACATTTAGATCAAAATATTCTTTGATATCCTTGAGTAATCCTTCTCCAGAGAAATCTTTCAGATTCTGTATAACACGATGTGTGGGCAAAACAACTAGACCTGGATTTGAAATGCTTACAAATGTTAACATTCTATACTTTGCGCTCTCTAGTTCTGGATTTTCCTTGGAGAGTGCTAGTGCAGTTTTATACCTGTGATGCCCATCTGCAATGATGATGTATTTCTCTTTCATCAATTTTATGATTGCTTGCAAATCATCACTCTCTACAATTCTCCAGAGTCTATGTCGAATCCCATCATTATCAGTAACATCGCCAACCGGATGATTCTTCATGTTCCTCTCGAGAATTGTATCCACTTTCTTTTCATGATCTGGATATATAACAAAGATTTGGCCAAAATTTGCCATACAACTTCTACAAAGATTGAGCCTATCCTCGATATCTTTGGGTAGTGTCTCCTCGTGTTGTAAAACTCCTACAAACTTACCACTACTGGGCGCTTCCTTTGCAAACTCTTCAAGTTCCATCAATCCGATGAATCCAAACCTAAACAGCCTCTTGCCATCAATCTCAAAGTCTTGTCCATAAACATAGAACGACTCAGTATCATCTTGCTTTAAAGCGCCCTTACTAATCCATTTAGTGAAATGCTCTTTGGCTCTTGTGTATTGATTGTTAGATGATGAATCACCTTTTTCTGGTTTGTTTTTAATGATCCATGCCATGTTATATTCTGACATTGATTGAAATCTATCGATCATATCCCCCTTGATAATATCATAGGGTGGTGTCACCAGATTCGATAGATTTCCTGCTATTGTTTCATCAAATCTAAAGGCCTTGAATGGCTTTACATTGACCATATTAGATACATCCTTGCTCAGCCTGAATACATTATTTGAAGGCTCTGCTGTTGGCGGGCACTTACCATCTCTATCATAAGTCTTTCTTTTGGTCTACAAGTTTATCTTGTTCCAAACATACACTGTGAGAGCCAAAGCGTCAAACTTAAATGAATATTGAGACCGTGAGCGAGAACCTCAATCAACAGGGGTGAGTCACAGGTGGAATTTTGCGAAAAATGTGGTGCACTGATGCTTCCTAAGAAAGATGAAGGCCAGAAGACACCAGTCCTAAAATGCCGAGAGTGTGGGCATGAGAAGCCAATAAAATCTGATCCTGCCTACAAAGTAGAATATCGAATAAAACATTCTCCTCGTGAAAAAATTGTTGTTGTTGAAAATGAGTCACGCTACTCTGAGGAGTTAACAGAAGACGAACGGCGTGAACGTAGAAAGGAGATTTTAGAGTACTTCGAGCTTGAAGACGAGGGCGAGTGACCTACTGATATCTTTAATATTGAGTATTCCTAATAGTATGTATCGCATGAATAAGAACTATCTATTATCCAGGTACTCGTCTTCGCTCATTTTACATACCCCGTTTTTTAGGGCTACATAGTCATTTAATGGAGGACCTAACAAAGATGGAAAATGAACTCCACTATGATTTTCAGAGCTACTTATTATCGAATGGAAATATCGCTGATAAGGTGAGATTGATTACAGCTGGCTACAAGGTTCCATCAGATATTCAGGAAAGTATAATGAAAGACTTGAGTGGTCTTCAGAATGCTGATGGAGGAATACCTTTCGGATTCATTAGAGGCGCTCCCAGTTCTGTCAAACAGACCTCAGAGATTTTGACACTAATCTCGAAGTTAAAGGCACAATACAAGGATCTTGTGCGTTCGATGACAGTATTCATCATTTCACGACAAAAAAATGATGGGGGATTCGCAGAATCGCTCAAACTCGACCCCTATATTGAAGATAAATGGGGTGAAGTAGGACGAGAATGGTATCCAGTTGGTGTAAGTATAACATGGTTGACGGGGAAGGCTCTAGAAGCACTCTGTTCGATTGAATATGACGACCAGGAGCGTCTGCGCCGGGCTCGAGACTTCTTGATTTATTCTCAAAATGAAGATGGTCACTGGCCAGATTTTAAAGATCAGAAATATTCAGACCCTCTTGGTACAGGAAACATACTCCTTGGTTTAAGCGCGATGGGTATCAATTCGAACAACAAAGTATTCGAAGATGGTCGAGTGGCTCTACTCCAACACATGAAGGATAGCCTCGAGGGCAAGTCGATTTTTGATGTCGTAGATTTAACAGCTATTGGGAAACCAAAGTCTGAAATCGAAAGAAATCTTCTAGTTAACGGACTTGCTCTAATCATTGAAACTCAGAATAAAGATGGCGGCTGGATCCCTCTTGGAGCAAATAAGAGTGATCCGGAATTGAGTTCAAAATTAGTGTTTGAATTTAAGAGGGCCAAAGCATTACTTTGAGAAGGTGATGTCGGAATCAATGAGTGGGAAGGTTATTTCCATCCTACACCATGGGGATGAGTATGTGGCTGGAGTCTTCACTTCTAAGGGCCTCTACGCTACATCGTTACCCCGTAGTTCACTAGATGACGCCATCGAGGCTGTGGGCGGTTTTGATTTGCCTGAGGTAAGGAATGATGAATACCTTCGCATCTTGTATACTGTCATTGAAATATGCAATGGCGTAAGAGATGCTGAGAAAAAGCGTCCATCTCTAGATTTTTCAGATCTGACACCAAAACAGATTGCAGTCCTTAAAACAACTTTGAATATTCCATATGGTTCGGCATGGACCTATGGACTCGTGGCACAGAAAAGTGGCCTTCCTGGGGCGGCTAGATTTGTTGGTAATGTAATGGCTATCAATAGATTCGCACCAATTGTGCCATGCCACAGAGTCGTTTCAACAACTGGTCTTGGTGGTTACACAGGTGGGCTTGATCTTAAGGAGTCCCTTTTATCAAAAGAAGGTGCTATCGCGGATTGATTACTCAGAATCCTTTACATAGGGGTGCGTTTCATTCTCAATAGGACTAGATAGAATTGGATGAGTGAGTCTAATGAACTTGAAAGTGCGAAGAGATGGTGAAATAGTAGAATTACGCAAGGTAGAACTTGACACACTCAGTCCTCCTCTCTTCAGAACCCTTATTGGCTATAACTCATTAAAGCGCCTAGGCTATTCTATCTCGTTCATTCGCCCGAAGAAAAGTTCCAGTGGTGATTTTGAGAGGATTCGTTATAATTTCATCGAACGCGGTGTGATGACTCGTCAACTTGAGGGGGAGCTCGAGCCCGATATGAAACGAGGAATTTTGAATCAGCTCCCACGAGGTAATTTTTCAATTATCCTTCTTCTAACTCAAATACCAAGACGTGGGGTCAACATCCGACTTGATAAATTTGAATACGAATTTCTAGGTTGTATTCTTCTCAGGAATGAGGAAACTCTAGATGTTGTGATGAATACCACTCCAACCAGGGATATTTTAATGCCAATGTATCCAGATACTGAATCTACCCCACTGGAGAGCTGAAATTTATAGCTCTCTGGTAAAGGGTGTGATTTTCTTCTCAAGTTGGCGCAGCTCAGCCCTTTTTTTCCATGCTTTATAGCCTGCAAGAGCAGCTCTTAATCCAAGAAGTCCAATTGGTACTGCATACCAGATGAAGAGTAAAGTGAAGTCATATTGAAGCATTATAAGTCTCACCTATTGATGGGTGAAAGAAATTAAAGCTGTTGCATATGGCATGTCTTGACTTAGCTTTTATCTAGAGGTTCAATATACCATTTCGAGGAGAATTTCAATTGTCGAAGATTTCGAGAGAAGTACCTAAAGCCATCGCAGGTTTTGGGGAAAAACAGTTCAGGGAAACAGGAGCTTCAGCGGTCGAAGTCCTTCGTGTTAAAGAAAGCGTTTTGAGGAAACACTTCAGAGAGCTCAAAGGTATTCTCTACCTTGTTGCGGTGCTTTCTCGAGATCGCGTGCGTGTCTACTTCTTCAATGCTTCTGGCGTGTTGACCATCGGAGAAAATATGGAATTAACAATCTATGACAATTTGAGGAGAAGCTCCAAACTTTTGGCTAAATTCGAGAAACCCAAGCAGTTGACGCCTGAGGAAATTAGAATTGAAGCCACACAAGAAATGCGTGATGCTCTTGGAAAAGCTATTCGGCGAGTGTCTAGAATTCTCGCCATGAAAGAACCTGAATTTCCAGATATCTTTGTTACTCGCTCAGAGAAAGGCATAGAGGAACAAAGCTTTGGAATCCAAATAAGTGACGATCATGAATTGATGTTTGAGGAATCTACGGTTACAAAGAGTTGGAATGATGGTCTTTTACTTCGAGCTGCATTTATATTACTCTTTGAAAAGAAACTATGGAGCAGTGAATTCGCTAGCTCTATTGGAAACGGTCTAGCATTCTCTTTACTCAAGGGTGAAGTAAGAACTGCTTGGCATAAAGAATGGAAAAAACAGAGCAAAGGGAGCATTTGGGAACCCATCTTGAACCATTTCGTTAACCATTCATCAACCTATTCACCAAAGGGGTATCCTTGGTTTACTTCCCTAATGGGTGAAATCCCTCTCGATCTTGACTTCAATGACTGGCAAAAATCGATACAAGTCATTCACGATTCTCTGTTTGTTTCGCTTGGTACAGAAGATTATCATACTATTGATGGATTCTGCAAATCATTGAAAAATCCGCAGCAATTAATTAAACGGCGCCATATATTAGAGAGCATTCATCTATCTCCCCGTGCTCTTTGCGATCCTACCTCCCTCGGAATAGAGCTTTCGGTAGCAATGAGCAATAAATCACATGATGATTCATGGGCTTCAATAAATTATTTCGAGGGATCAACAGCTGGATCTCTCGAGATTGTAGAGAGCAATGAGAATGCTATCAACTCAATCGAATATTGGCTGAATATCGAAGATATTTTTCCACTCACGGGAGGGCCCCTCTCACACGGCAGGGCAGTCATTCAACTTGCACTGGAGAAAATGGGTATTAGAAAATCTGCAAAGACTATGTTTGAAGCCTCTCTGGAATTAAAAGACAGACCTATGTTAGAGCAGAAAGAAATAGCAGTTCTAGAGCGTCTAGTGCTAGGTGACTTGTCTATTCTTTCCAATACTCTAGTAGGATCTCCACTTATTGTACGAAATCTAGTCGAGAAAGGTGCTCTGGTATTATTACCAAATTTTAGCCATATTGGTGTTAATCATGATTTTCTGATTAAAGGTCCTTATAAGAAAATGAGAGTGCTTGCCCACTTGACACCTGAAACAACCATCCTAAACACACATGATTGCGCGTATGCAATTCTATCGGCGCCTACAAACTGGAAAAGCGCCCTTATTGAAGCGGCAATTCGTGAGGATTTTTACCTCTGGCCAATCATTTCAACAAAATCGGTTCGCCGACTCTTACGTTTTGAAGATGTGTTCCCTTTGGGTGAAGGTTCCCAAAACTGGACTCAATTAACTAGTTGACGATTTCAATAATAGTTCCAATCGCTCGTGTATTCTCTTCCCTCAAGACAATCTTATCATCCACTCTAATTGCCTCAGGGGCTATCATGAATCTCAATCGTACTCGTGCAAAATCTCCGACGCAGAGATACTCTGCGTCATATATCTTGTCGAGCACAACTGCTTGTTGAATTGTATGGCATTGAAAAACTGGTGTATATCCCACTGATATTCTCGTAGGATGCCTTGTTACAACAATATTCGCTTCAAACTCCCAACAACTCTTAACCTGTTCCTCGGGATCTACAATCATCTGACCGCGACGAATAACATGCTTATCGACATCCTTAATATCGAATCCAAAAAGGTCTCCCGCTCTTGCAGAACTGATTCTGGTCTTGAACATCTCTATGCTGAATAATCTACCTTCTTGAAACTGATTATTCTTTTCAGGACCAACCTTGACGATTTGTCCTCTCTTAAAGATGCCAGATTTGACAGTACCTGTTACAACAACATTTGTCCCTTTGATCCCTCGATAGACCTTGTCAATGTATGCATATGCAGGGTCTGTTAGAATTGCGTGTTTCGCATTTGATGGAACGCTCTTGAGGAGGTTGGTCAATAATTCGATTGAAAATGGTTCAAGCGCTGAAACAGGCATAACAGGTACAATGACTCCATGTTCAATCTCTTTTACAATCGGAGGTATCTCATCAGCAGACCGGATAGTAACTGGAATCTTACCAATATCTTTGAGACTTATTCGCAAAACATTGTATACCAATTCAAGGTCTTCTGGTCTAGTCTTATCAATCTTGGATACTACCACAAAAAATGGAGCTTGTTGACTGGACATGAGAATTAGATGCTCACGGGTAATCTCATCCAATCGAGGAATTCCAGTATTACTCTCTTCTTGTTTAATCAGAGACGCTTCTTCAGGTCCTGGAACTAACACAAGACCATACTGTGCATCTGCTCCTAATATGCTCCGTATCATTGTCTTGCTATATTCGCGATGACCTGGTGCATCAAAGAAGGTCACAATCCTCTTGGATTGATCGAGAATCCTTGCAGACTCTTCTTTATTGAGAGGATTTGATGGATGAATTGCGTTCCCTTCTTCATCAAAACCCAAGAACGAAAGATGAATGTCAGCTGTCTGGCCTCTTGTGATCTCTTGGGGATGTGTGAGGAGAAATGAACGAGCGCTTCCTTTCCCATCATCTGGCTTCCCTGTTACGAGCGCGCCGATTAAACTAGATTTGCCCGAGTTCACTCTTCCTGCAACATTCACGGAACATGTTTCCTTTATTTCCGGAGTTGCTAGTTTCTTTAGAAGATATATTCCTACAAGACCCTTCGGAGTTTCTACCTGTTCTTCCTCGACAATCTCTACTGAGGCTTCCTCACAGAGCTCTGCCAGTACACCTTCTGCGATTTTAAGTGCTGGCGCAGATATTCCGAGGACCTCCCATTCCTCTCCTGCAATATCGTCGATTCCTATTAGAAAGCGACCTTCAAATGGATTCTCACAAGTCATGTATTTAATTCTTGTAACAAGTTTCTCACGTCTGTCTTTCTTCAGATCTGCCTTAGTTAATCTTCTCTTGAATTCTGTACGGCGGTTCTCTCCATTTTCCAGTATTTTCAGAATGTCACGATGAGATGTCATCAAATAGTCTCCAACTATGAAACCTACTTCTATTTTCGAGTTATAAGCCCTGCCAAGTTGGGGATTTGATTTATTTTTTATCTTTTAAGCCCGAAACACAATTTTATTAGAGTATCTACTTGCACATGTCTTTACAATTGTGCGAATGGAGTTGTTGTATTAATGCTTGATATCCTGGAGCACGCTATAGATAAAGGACGCAACTTGGGTGCCACTTATATTGAGATTCGTGGAGAATCCGGTTTTGTTGAGTATATTCAAATGGAAGACTCTCGCGTTGCCGCACTAACTCAACGTCTTGAGCGAGGAGTTGCCATAAGGGCACTGGCAGATGGAGCCTGGGGTTTTGTGACTACTGGAAATTTAGAATTACTTGACAAAGGCGTTTCTGATGCAGTCGCAATGGCAAAGGCAGCTGCTCGATCACGAAAAGAACCCATTAAGTTGGCTGAAGTCCGAGCGTATGAAGATGTGATTAAAAACAAACCAAAGCGAGACCCTCGCCATGTTCCCATCGAAGAGAAAATTGAGTACATGAATCAGATGACAAAGACAATTCGAGATTACGATCCACGAGTCACTGCCGTCACAATCAAGGTAAGAACTTCGTCAGGGACAAAGTATCTCGTTACCTCTGAGGGTGCAAAGATTCAGTCTCCAACTCTCTTAGTCTGGACGCTTCCGTGGGCGAGTGGCAAGGATGGAATTCGTCTGAGTGCTGCACGCTATGAAGATGCTACCACAGATGAAGGTTGGGAATTCTTTGAGAGGATAGCATCTCCTGAGGTAATTGGTACTGCTGTCGCAAAACGATTGAAACAACAGTTGGATGGCGTTGCAGCAAAGAGCGGAGTATTTCCATGTGTATGTGGCCCGCGTGTAATAGGCACTCTTGCCCACGAGGCTCTAGGACATCTCGCAGAGGCTGATATCACGATGAATAGCTCGTTTGCGGGCAAGCTAGGTCAGGTTGTGGCTTCTGAAGGTGTTAGTATGACAGATAATGGAATCGACATGGGTAGGGTAGGAGTATCCAAATATGATGATGAGGGAGTTCCTGCTAGCCGTGTAGAAATAATCAAAGACTCTGTTCTTACTGAACTGTTAACAAATCGAGAATATGCCGCAAAAATCAATCATCGAACTACAGGCAATGCTCGAGCTGAGAGTTACCTGTTTCCGCCGATTATTAGGATGCGTAGCACGATCTTCGAACTTGGCGAACACTCAAGAGAAGAAGTCTTTGAGGGTATCAAGTTTGGATATTACTGCACTGACTTCAGAGGCGGTCAGGCTCAAACCAATGCAAGTTTTCAGGTGGGAATTCAGGAAGCATATGAGATAGTTAATGGAGAGCTTGGAAGACCTGTGACAGATCTTTCAATATCTGGAATTGCCACAGACTCTCTATACAAGATAGAAGCTGTGTCAAAAGAGCCATTCCCCTATGATGTTGGGAGATGTGGCAAAGGACAAGAGGCGTTTGTTTCATCAGGCGGCCCTGATATCCGATTTGGCGCAGGGGGAATTACTTTTGGAGGTAAGAGCTAGGAGGAAATAATGATGGTTAAAGAAAAAGAACTTCTAGGACTTTGCAGCTACATCATATCAACTGGACTAAAGGCAGGAGCTACTGCTGTTGAAGCTCTCGCACAATCACAAAATGAACTAGAGACAGATATCGAGCTTTCAGAGATTAGTAGTGTAAATCAAAAGATTGGCACTGAAATTGCTATTCGTCTGTATATTGGTAAACGAATGGGTTCTGCTTTCACAAACATTCCTACAAAGGATAGTGTCCGTGATGCAGTGGGTTTAGCAATATCTGCCGCAAAGGTTACGACCGAGGATGCGGATTGGATTTCATTACCTCAACCTCAAGCGTATACTACAATCGAAGGTCTCTGGGATGATGGTATTGCCAAAACAAATCCAAGCGAGGTGGTAGATCTAACGGGTAAGCTCATTTCTAAAGCTGCCACGAGTGAACCCGGTCTCGTGCTCATACGTGGGGGTTCCGGTACCTCTTCACACACAAGTGCGTATACGAACAGTAATGGTGTTTCATGCTCAGAGAGAGGAACTACGTCATACTTGGTGGAAGCCGCAATGGCTCAAACCGAGTCAGGTGCGACACCACTCGTTGTTGAATACGACGTGAGAAGAGATCTCTCCCTAGATATGGAGGGTATGGTCAAAAGAGTTGCTGACTGGGTTCGAATTTGTAAGACGAAAGTAAATGGTAGGTCTGGAAAACACACAGTTATTTTCCACCCTCAAGCCTATGCTCCACTCTTTGGGTACACACTGATACCAAGTATTCGTGGTGATAATGTGGCCCGTGGTAAATCAAAAATAGCTGACAAGATTGGTGATACAATTTCATCAGAACTACTCACACTAGTTGATAATGGTATTATTCCTGGTGGTGCAGCCACATCAAAAGCTGATGATGAGGGTGTTCCTCGGCAAAAGACATCTATAATTGAGAAAGGGATTCTCCGTTCTTTTCTTTGGGACACTTACTGGGCAAATAAGATGGGCGTGAAAAGCACCGGAAATGCAAGGCGAAATATGCGTCAAGGTCTCGTAGATATAAGTCCAACAACACTAGTCATTGATTCAGGAGCTCGTGAAATCGAAGAAGCAATTACCGAGATTGATCATGGCTACTATATTCTCAACGTTCAGGGTGCTCATAGTTCAAATCCTGAATCTGGTGACTTTAGTATCGTTGGAAATCCTGCTTTTCTTATAGAGAATGGCAAAATTATTGGAGCTGTTGATGGTCTCATGGTATCCGGAAATATATATGAGGTACTCAACAACATCGTTGAGATAGCCAAAAAACCTATCAAACTATTCTCCTGGATTGGTCCTGAATTTGTGGCAAAGAATATTGACATCACTGCCAAAGAATAATCAGAATTCGAGGGTCACATTCCCACAATCAGCTCATATAGGTACCAAGGGCAAAAGCATATCAGTTGAAGAAAAGGAGCAGGATAAGAAACCAACCTAGAGGGACGTCGATGCTTCAAAGATACCTAATCCTTGTCCTATTAATCGCCTTAATTATACCCCTACCCGCACATACCATTACGTTATCTAACAGTCAGTCAAACGCTTTTACTCATCAACCACTGATTGAAGCAAGACTTCAGATGGAGATTGCGAATGCACAAGACAGAGGTACTAGTGCAATCCTCGAATTCAAAAATCCCCTATCGATGGCAGATATCATCCAAGCTGAAGCTATTGGACTCAAGTTTGCCAGACGTGGAGCTGCGATAATCAATGTGGGGCGTATCTATTCTGCGATAGTGAGTTCACCTGATGTGTTTGAGCGATTATCATCTCTTGGGCTTGTGAGAGCGACTTCCGGCACAAAACAATATGTTCCCTCACTCATGTCCTCAGTACCAACGATACGTGCGAATGAAGTATGGAACAATCTACATGTTGATGGACAAACCATCAATGGTTCTGGAGTGACTGTAGCTGTCATTGATACAGGCGCGATGTGGACTCATCCTTCCTTCTGGCGACAATATCCTGGTGATTTCAATTTTCTAAAATCTGGACCTGATTATTTTGTCGACCTTAATAACAACTCAGCACCTGATACTGATGAAGGTCCAATAAGGACTGTCGGTGGGCAAAGTGGACCTACGATAGCTTATGCGACTGATTATATGTACATCAACTTAGACGGATCACTTGGTTTTGACTATGCAGCTGGAGATAGATGGATTGGTGGAATTGATGCGAACGATGATAATTCAATAGACTTGGATTCCGAGAAGGCTGTCATTCTAAATATTTCCAAGATAGCTATCTTTTATGATCAGTTTGACTCACTCGTTTATGTTAGAGGAGTAAATTTGACCATGGCGCCTACAGTTGGGGATACTAATAACGGGGGGCATGGCACGCATGTTTCATCAACAATCGCTGGTGGTCAACCAGGTTTCACTTCATATGTGGGTGTTGCTCCTGGAGCTGATTTGATTATTATTCGCAGTCCACTTCAGTCCGCGGAGATTGTTGATGGAATCAGTTTTGCTATTGAAAACGGAGCAGACATCATCAATATGTCGTTCTCATCATATCTAGGATTTCTTGACGGCACTGATCTTGAAGACCTCGCTGTAACCGAGGCGTTCCTCTCTCATGGAGTATTATCGACGGCAGCTGCTGGAAATTTGGGTGGGCGCGATAAACATGCACGATTCAGCGTGTCATCCGGCTCGTATAACTTGGTCGGTCTTGATATTAGCAATGAACCAGATTACTCCTACTTGAGCCTTTTATGGCAATCTGAAGACCGTGATGAGCATGTGATACTGAGTCGTCCTTCAACTGACCCTATTGATCTTGGTAAGTTTTCAGATATAGCTGGACAATCGTTCTTTCTTAATACGGAGAACCTGTCTGCCTATGTATTCTGCGAGATTAGCCTCCGTGGGATGAATAACATCATCATTCAAGTATCAACAGAAGATCACGATTGGCTTGATGGTCACTGGACAATTCGAATGGAGAATCCTGAGGGAAATACTGTCTATGTGGATGGTTATGCATGGGATGGTGATTGGAGTACGGCGTATATGACCTTTAGTGATCATATTGAAGATTTGCGAACAGTTAGCGGTCCTGCAACTGCAGACTTTGCCATTGCAGTAGCATCACACAACGATGTATTGGCGATCGCCACTAGCTCCAGCAAAGGTCCCAGAATTGATGGTTCGCCCAAACCAGATATTTCAGCTCCAGGTGTATCGATATATGCGGCGAGGAACGATTTATCTCCACCATACTACACTTCGTCTTCCGAGCTCTGGATATCCAAGGATGGTACCAGTATGGCTTCTCCTCATGTAGCTGGAACACTTGCACTAATTCGCCAAGCTGATGGTACATCTAACGCCTGGAAAGACTACACCGCTCTTATGGATGGAGCTGGAGGATGGTCTTCTCATTATCCAATATCCTCGAATGATTATGGCCATGGTTATGCTGATGCAGTTCTCTCTGTCATGCACGTTCTAAATGAAACCCTCAGAAGGAACTCCACTCAATCAGATTGGGCATTTGTTGATGATTTCATGACCGATCCCGTGAATCCAGGTCTCTCAGGCGATTTGGACATACTCAAACTAAGAATAATGCAGCAGGTTGGTACGATGGCATTTGCTGTAACTACCGTTTCTGTGAGCGATTTCACAGGAACTGACATGCTGAGTATCGAATGGAACTCCGACACAAATCTCTCAACAGGCATCAATGGTGCTGATGTATTGCTTAACCTGACAGGTAATATTCTATCCATCTATAAGTGGACTGGATCTTCATATGATCCATCCACACTAATTGGATCATGGTGGCAAGATGGTCCAATGACCGTCTTAAAGATTGAAGGTCTGGAAGACGTAGGGCGTGGAAGTATCATATGTGCAACTCACAATTCAACAAATGAATATCTGGACCAGACGAATCCAGAAGACATCGTAGATCGGTGGCGGCCTTTAATTATTGAACTAGCAATGATGCCAATTGACACTTCTCTACATGTCGAGTTAAGAACTGAGGATCATGATTCATCAATAGATGAACGAACGATTGGGGCAAGCGTTGTAGATGGTTCAATTAATATTCTTCAATCATGGATTGTCACCGGACAGGATACAATTGAATTAACTGTGACCTCTGACAAGCTCCTCACACTCTACATCAATAGCCTACTGTTTAACCTCACCTCTGACTCAGAATTACTTTTCTCACCGCTCGTTTTACTCTCGGGCCAAGCAGGTGGTTTTATGAGATTTTCAAGTGCCTCTTTAGATAGCACGATAATTCATGTTGGCTTGTTATATGATGAGAAGATATCGGGTGACTTCACATTGGAAGGATTTATGCTTGCGTCTGAGGTTTTGGTTGGATTCAAGCATTCAACTGGTTTATGGTTTAATTTTACAGTGTTTGGTGCAGGCGGATTTTATGAATTCCTCATATCTCCAGATGGATTTCCTCTGGGTGATTATGATGTTTACGCCATAGCGAAAGATTCCACTTCAAAAACAACTGAATTGCATTTTGCGTCTCTTACAATAATAGAGGATAATACCATCCTCATTATCGGTGTTGGAATAGTCATTGTTGCCTTTGTAGCTGTTCTGATCATCAGAAAACAAAGTGAGAGAAGAGGTATCGAGTAATGAAGATAGTAATAGTGGGTTATGGTCCAGGAGGCGCCGCTGCAGCGGTTGCAGCGAGGATGTTCAGCTCAGAATCTGACATAAAGATACTTACAGACGAAACTCTTGAGGCTCATAAGAAACCAGGTGCATCATTAGCTTTAGAATTTCCTGACACAGAGAAATTATCAATTAATGACTGGTCGGTCGCAGCGCTGGCTGAGAAGCGAATTGAAGTCCTCTCTGGAACTCGAGTTGAAGCTGGAGATCCCGTTACTAAGACTCTTCAGATAGTAAATGGAAACGGCGCATCGGTATTAAAATTCGACCGGCTTATCCTTGCGACTGGTGGTATTCCGAATGTTCCCAACATTCCAGGAATTGCCCTTCAGGGCGTTTTCACGATTCAGACTTTGGCTGATACAAGGGCGATTGGCAAGCAGCTCTCTGGTATGAGTACGATTGTGATTATTGGGGCTGGATTTAGTGGACTTGAAACAGCAGAACGCATGATAAATCTTGGAAAAGAAACGCATATGGTTGTGCGTTCACGCCTCATGCGCAGACAACTAGAACCACCTATGAGTGCAGAGCTTCGCTCCAGATTGCCAAGGAGTTTCAAGCTTCATCTAGGGTCATCTCCAACTGAAATCGTTGGCGACCAACATGTAGTCGGTGTTTCCATAGGGGATGAAATAATAGATGCAGATGCAGTCTTGTTCATGACCGGTGTTAAGCCCAACACAACTCTTGCTCAATCTCTGGGTGTGCGTATTGGCGATCTTGGCGGCATCATTGTAAACGAACAGATGCAGACCTCCGAACACGATATCTTCGCAGTGGGAGACTGTATTGAGATGAAAGATACATACACTGGAAAGAATATTCTCCTTCCAATCGGAAGTATGGCGGCTAGGTGTGGAAGACAAGCTGGCGTGGCTGCAGTGGGCGGTAAGAAAATCTATGCTGATACGTCAAAACGTCTTCAATATGATAGACTCTTTGGGATTGATGTTGTATGCATTGGTCACTCCTCTACTACAGCCAATGATTTGGGTGTAAAGACAGTCGTTCAGTACGTTGAAGATCCAATTGAGTTCAGTAAGACCGCACTTGTTTTAGACTCCAATGGTCGTCTGATTGGTGGACAAGTGATAGCCTCAAGACAGGGAGCTCGATTAGGTTATGAGATATTAGAACGTGTAGAATCAGGAGTAATACTCAAGGATCAGCCACTCCTGAAGCCACGTCATGAAAGACTCCTTGAGTATCTGGAAAACTCATTTGGTCCTATTCAATAGATGGAGGGGGTAGTTCCCACTCTTCTTCCTTCGGTTCTATCTTGGGTTTCAACTTGCGTCCTGCACCATATTTGAGCCATCCAACATAAGTCAACCCGATTCCCACAACACCTAGTAATGTATAGATGACTGCCTGAATGAAAAGGTCGTCAGCGGCATCAACAGGAATAAGGATTGTCTTCTGGAAAATTCTGATATTCCCCATTGCATCTGATGCTTCAACACGGATTGAATAAAATCCTCCGCTACTGAAAATGAAGTTCGATGAGAATTTGTAACCTAGGCTTTCAGTTATTGGTCCAGTGAGATTTATGTTCCCAGGTCCAATGATGTTTATAGACACGCTTTCCAAATCAGCATCAAAGACATATGCAGTTATGTTCGCAGGGTCACCAATTTCATCCAAATTCATCTCTACATCATAGATTCTTGGTGCTTCGGGAAGAATTGCATCTGCTAGATTCTTGAGAAGCCGAAGATTATCTGCTTCACGGCTAATTGCATCAAATAGAATATCATCATAGAGAGTAGATCCATCTGAGATGACAAACACCTTGCCATTTCCATACTCTGCCGTAGCTACTATTGCATGTGTTTTCGCCGAGTCTACCCAGAATAATCCCTGTGCGTTTGATATTGATGAATCAACATGAAGAGTACTTCCTTGAACAATGTATAGGCTTGTCACTCCTTCCATGAGAGAAGTATTCTCAACAACGCTTCCAACACTTGCATCATATATAAGTCCATAATTTCCAGGGCCATCACCTATGCCATTCCGTTCGCACTGAATTCCAAAGGGCTCGAGTATGAGATTATATGCATCAATACCAAAGGAAGCTACTTGTGCTGCATTATCCCAGTTTTCTGAAAGTACGATTAGCGTACCTCCATTTTGAACGAATTCGTGAAGTGCAGAGATTTCTCCTTCCGAATATGTTGTTTCAGTATCCATGATCATGAAGATATCTGATGCTGATAATGAACCAAGATCGATATAGCTCCTGACAAGATCATCAGGACTTCCAAATTCTGATAGCAGGACGCCTCGTTCTCGCAGATATTCTGTGAAATATCCGTAATATGAAGGATCATCAGGGTCATCTGCTGAGTGGTGCTCCATGTCGACCATCAATCGACCTCCAAATAGCGTGATTGTGTACTCGATTTTGATTGACGCGATAGTTGTAGATCCTACGGTCAAGTTCAATGTACCTGTATATCTTCCAGCATAAGTCAAGGGTAAGTCATCTGGGATATCTAGATAGATACTGAAATGAGAATAGCCATCGACTACCGTGATTTGGTCAACATTAGTTTGTACGTACTGACTTGCATTCCCATTTATTGTGATGATTGCTGTTCCTAATTGGACGGAGGAGATTACAGTGATATTCTGAGGTGGTCTTTCATCTCCAACTATCAAAACTTTCGAACTCCAAGGAAATGTGGGGAACCGTTTTGGAGTCATGATTGTAATATCACTGCCTGTCTGAATAAGTGTTTGAGATGCACGTGTAATATTTACAAGACCCCAACCTTGGACCATTGGATCGAGATCAAGGTCAGTGGAGGAGAACATCAAAGCAGTCTTTGCTTCTTCAGGTGCTAGAGAAGAGTGCTTTTGCGCAAGAAGAGCGACTGCTCCTGCAACCATTGGTGCCGACGCAGATGTTCCTGACCAAAAAGTATACGCATCCCCAAATTGTGTTTGGTTATAAATTGGATATTCTTGTGTAATCGAGTCTTCGCCCCTTCCTGATACGATATTATATCCTGGCGCAACTACATCTGGCTTAGCAGAGTAGCCCTTTGGTTGTGATGTTGTTCTTAGTACTGGACCTACACTACTAAACGCAATTACTCCCTCTGCGCCGGATGATGCCCCCACCGTGATGGCTTCCTCAGTGATTCCTGGGGAATTGATTGAGAATGCTTGAGGTCCTGAGTTGCCCGCAGCTATGACAACAGAAACACCTGCATTCACTGCGGCTCGACATGCGACCACCGATGGTTCAATAACAAAAGTATCATCTGTCCACTCTCCACCCAAGCTCAGAGAGATAACATCCACATTATTATCAACGGCAAATTCGATTCCCTGAGCGATTACTGAGTCATCTCCGGATCCTTCATTATCAAGTACCTTGATTGCAAGAATACTAGCTCCTGGAGCAATTCCTGTTAGACTTCCTCCACTTGCAGTACCATCTCCAGCGATATTCCAAACACATGCAGTGCCATGGCCATTATCATCGTAGGCATCGATACCATTTGCAGGTGTCATATCATCTCTACCATTAATGAAATCCCTAAATCCGATCAGTTGGTTCTCTATGTCTGGATGAGTACTATCAACTCCGCTGTCTATTACTGAGACGACAATGCCGCTCCCATTGTATCCTTCATCCCACAGACCATCGGCATCCATGAGTGTGGTGAAATGCGTATACCCATTACCATTTGACGCAATTATTGCTTGATTGGAAATAGTGTCCGAGGCGATCTCTCTATTTACATCTAACATTAAATGAAGCATCATCGAATCCTGAGCTAGCCGACTGATGTCGCTGCTCTTCACATAGAATGAAATCATTGGCATGATATGGAACGCATGCCTGACCTGAATACTATTAATGCCCAGCGAGAGGAGTGATGAGGTCATAGCTTCCGGAGCACTTCCCTCTGGATATTGTGCTACTACTGCAATAATATCATCTGGCTGAGAAGCGGCAATTGCTGTCACTAGACTCGTACTCATAAGGACTCTCCCAGCCGAGTTTGAGGTAGTAGAGCCCCATACCGGCATTGGTGAGAAGACGAGTGTCAAGAGCACTACAAGGATGATAGTAGTTCTGCGAATCGATGGCATTTTGCAAGTCCTTCCATGTCGACAGCCTTCAGTGTAAAGATAAGGCTTTTCTTGCATGCCACCACGTTGCCGCAACCGCTCTTTGCTTAGCTCGGAAACTCCGAGAAAGGGGAACAAATCGCTTCGGGTCTCTATTAGTGTGAGGTACAGTAGTATCCGGTTAATAATTGGAGTGCATGATATTGGCAAGTAAAACATACACATACGAGCGCCGACTTCAGCTAAAGCATTTCTTTGATGATCGCGGGACTGGTCAGACAAGAAGAACGTGGCTTGAGATTCAGCTCGCTCTGCCTGAAAAGACCACAGAAGGATGGATTAATGATGGGAAGGTAAGACTCTCCATCGGTGAAGATAGGGATATCAAGGGTTCCTTCCTCCTATCAGTCGATGAGGCAGTGAGACTGGTCAAGAGTCTTGATATGGCGATTGAAGATCACGAGGCTGAGAAGGTCCGGCTCTGGAGAGAATAAAGCATTTTGGAAAATCTTGTCCCCTGTTTTTTGGGGACAGACCATCCTACATTACTTTTTGAGCGTTTTCATAGTTTTGCCAGAATAGTTTTATCCTTCAAAATGTCTAACCATCGATATGAGTTGGGAGGCTTTCAGTTGACTGATTTAGGCACTCAAGTAGGTTTTCAAGCACTAATCACTCTTGGTACACCAATGGATGACATTCTGGCAATCTCCATCTTTGCATTGCCCCTTGCTGCACTGGGAATTATCCTTCTGGTCTATCAAAGACATCTTCCACGAGAAGACTTCAAACGCAACCTCATGGTATTCTTTGGTATTATCAGTCTGTGTGCTGTACTGATTGGTATTCTCTTTGCTGCTTCAAGTGCATTTCCATGGGGCTTTGGTTCATGGAACACCTACTCTCTCGGCTTACAATTACTAGTAGATCTGGTGTTTGGCTCAGTTATTACCTCTTTGGCATACATATTTGGTTGTATCCTATTCTTTGCTGTTGTAGCTCACTTTATTGTTGCAGCCCCAGAACCTGATCTTGTTGCTCTAAGAACAGAACTCAAGAATGCCAAAGACGAGGCCAAACTTGCCAAGGACACAATCCAGCGCTTGGAAGTTGATAACAAGCGACTTAACGAATTCGTCACGGAGAAGGAAAGCTCCTTGGCTAATCTTGAGGGTGAGCTTGAAACTATCAAGGCCGAGATTGGTGAGCGAGAAGATTCAATATCCTTGATGGAGGAGCAACTAAAAGCAAAAGGTGGGCCTTCAGACATCGAGAATAAGGTTCGTGCTCAACTCCAGGAGAAGGATCTTTCAATTGAAGCTCTACAATCAGAAATAGCTGATCTCAGACTCATCCTTGAAAACACCAAATCTGCTCCTGTGGTACCGAAGGATACTGGAAAGTTATTGGAACTCGAAAAGAGTCTACATGAGAGTCAAAATCGGTGGGCTGATTTGATTCGTCGCGCAGAAACTGCTTCTGAGGTCTCAGACAGTGTCATCTCTGATCTTGTTGAATTGATTTCGCAGGTTCAGTCTTGTAAGAAAGAAGATTCTGCAAAGCAGGCACTTATCTCTCTAATCGAAGGTCTTGGTAGATCCATGACAAGAGTCGCACGCGAGGTGGGAGATGTGCGAGCTGATGAACCAAGGATTGAGATGATTGGTGCAATCATTATGACTAATGAGATTGTTGATGCAATCAAGAAAATGATTCGTTAGCAAATGCGTACTCTTGCTTTGTTCAACTCATCAACTTATATTTCAAAGGAGTCAATACATGTTTGAGATTTTAGATTTTCTTCTGAAGAGCAGGTGTATTATGGTACACATTGACTATTTTGAGGCTCTATAGTGCTTTATTATTATAAATTGCATATTATAGACAATTAATGGCGATTTTAAACACTATGGGCGCTATAAAATAGATTTTGGGAGACAGAATCGTCACTCACTAGTACAATTCTTGCACAATGCTTAATAGAAGGGATACTGCTACGCGAAGACAATCACACTACCCGTGGAGAACGCTGAAGAGGAGAAAGTCAATCCTCTTATGATTGACTTGGAAGTTTTGTTGCGTCCAGAGGATACCATCCATGCTGAGACGGTATGTTTCTGTTCGCGTTTGTTCTCTACAATTGCGTGAGGAGAAAATGAAACATGAACAACCTGAAGAAGAATATGGTGTTGTTGTGTATCGTCATCATGACCATGAGTATGGTAATGGTGCCATTTACACCGACAACACTCCTAAATCCGCAGGTTGCTACACCACAGGTCGCTACTCCTGAACAAGTAATGATGGATTTACAACGTTACTTGGTTGAAAGGGACGTAGATGGACCTCTCGACTCTGTGCTCGCAAGCTATCGGGACACAGGCGTAATTGCATCCGATGCCGTCAAAAATAATGACGGTGCAGTCGGAATCCTCATCACTCTAGAAAAGAACGCAAATCTTGATGGTCTAGAGAATATTATCCAATTCAACTGGAAGGCTGATTTTGGAGTTGCAATTATTGCTAGTGCATTTGTAAAAGGAACCGAGAATCTTGTCGCACTTGAGAACTATGAGGGTGTAGTGACTGCTTCCGCCGATCGCCTCTATAAGGGCGCGAACGACGATTTTAATACAGTTACTGACAACCTACCAATTATAGAAGAACCAGAAGCATGGGCAACTGTCCCCTGGATTGGTGCTGATGACGTCTGGGAAACCTTAAGTTATGACGGAACGGGTGTTAAAGTCGCTACCATTGATACTGGTACTGACTTCAGCCATCCAGATCTCTTTGGTGCCATCGACATTGGTTCCGATGGTCTACCGACAAGCTATGACGCAACTGGCTGGGGCTATGTAAACACACTCTATAGAGTCAATGTGACAAATGTAGCGAACATCACAGCCTGGTATGAAGGCTCCTCGTGGAACCTACTCAGCTACGAAAAGGCTGGCAAGTACTACATCAACTGGTCAAGCATGGTGGATAATCCATTTTATTCTAATGTCGTAAATGGTGATGGTCCTCGTGTCAACAACCAGGGTGGTCTTGCGAACTTGGACTGGTGGTTCGACGGTTACCTAGATGCTTGGTGGGGAACTGCTCATCCATATCCCAATGTAGCTAACTTGACTGAGTTCTACTACAATGTCATTAGGCAGGATCTTGAGATTCCTGAACCTTCAAAGTGTATGGGTGGTGCTACCTCTCAAGGTGTGACCTATCTGACTGCTGGTTATGCATTCCAGCAGCGCAATGATCCGTACACCAAGGTATTTGCTCCTATTATCACTATCAACAAAACTATAGCCATCGTTGACTGGAACACAACTCGTGCTCACACTGAATTCTGGATGGACGCTATTCGCCTTTCCAGATACACAGGTATTGACTTCAACGTTACAGCCAACCGTGACTACTATGAGGGTCTTGGTGATTGGAGCTTTGTCGATGACCTTGCAGCTGGTAAGTACTACACCAAGGACGGTAATCCTGAGCATCTTATTATGTATGAGGACTATCCTGACGGACTCCGCTTTAGCCTTGGTACCCTTGCTCATTGCTGGGAGATGAATATCTTCGGATTTGGAATGATCAATGGTATTCGTACTGGCGACGGTAGAGGTATGGGCATCATGTATGACGGTGACTCACACGGTACCTTCGTATCTGGTCAGATTGCTGGTCGTGGTGTCCTTACATATCCAGTAGGTCCTGGTGGTTCGAGTGTTGCGCTTCCGGGTGTTGCACCTGACAGTACTATCGCTGGTGTAATGACAGTTGGCATGGTGTCTGAGTTCAACTCATTCCTCTATGCTGCTGGATTCGATTATTCTGGCGGCTGGTGGAGCTGGAACAACGAGAGCGTCCATCAGATGGACATATCAAGTAACTCTTGGGGCTGGGTTGCTCCACAGTACTATGAGCTCTGGGGTCGCTATTCGCTGGTCTATGCCGCACTGGCAACTCCTGGATTCTTTGGTCCTCAATATCCAGGCACAATCCAGGTCTTCTCAGCTGGTAACTCCGGCCCTGGTTATGCAACTGGTGGTCCACCAACTGTTCCTCAGATCATTAGTGTTGGCGCAACAACAAGCTATCACACCTTTGAGTCAGCCTATGGTGACAACCAAGGATTTGATCAGATTGCTGACTTCTCATCTAGAGGCCCAATGACACTTGGATACTCCAAGCCAGATATCCTAGCTCCAGGTCGGAACAACTACGGACTTGTACCTGACTATGGTAAGCTGTTCGGAACTCGCAACAACTATGCTGTCTATGCCGGCACATCAATGGCTTGTCCACTTGTGGCTGGTGTTGCCGCACTGATGTTGGACGCAGATCCAACTCTGGCTCCTGATGAAGTCAAGACTATCATGATGAGCACCGCAGTGGACTTAGGTCTAGACGGACTGACCCAAGGTGCTGGTCGTGTTGATGCCTTTGCAGCAGTAAACTACATTGAGAACAACGTTGGATATGTGTTCTCGACAATGGACTCAAGCTACAACTGGGCAACTGCAGTTGATGAAGGTTGGGCATACGACATGTATGCGTACACGCGTGACGCCCTGATCAACAACAGCGCAATTGCTCTTGGACATGCTCCATACTTTGCAGACTACAACTTGTTCTTTGGCCTAGTCAATGAGGGTGACTCAGTCACAATGTCCATTAACAGCGATGGAAATTGGGCATTTGGAGACCTTACGTGGAGTGATAGGCACTATGTTGAAGACACATCGACAACATTCGGATTCACTACGGGCACGTACTATGACCCCTCGACTAAAGCCAACCGTGGCACCTGGATAGATCTTGCAACGGGACTAGGAGGCAATTATGGTAACTTCCAATCAGCGACCTATGCAACCATCTCCATCGCTGGAGACATCGATGCATTTGATGATGTTACTGGTGGAGGAATACCTCTGTCAGCCTTCGTCTTTGACTGGACCGATACTGATCCACCAAATGGAGTTCCTGACTACTATAATGGTACATACGGCAATGAGCTTACACGCATTGCATATGGTGCCTACTCAGCGAACGTGATAAAGATAGACCTATCTACACCAGATGGTATAGGCTCTCTCTTCCCGAATGCACCAATCATCCTCGTGAATGGCGGCACTGGCAACGTTCTACAAGTCACAGTACGGACCTGGTCATTGACTGACGATGCTAACATCGCAGCTGCGATTGACAGCACTATAGGTGGTACAAACGTCACACTGACAGTGGGCGCTGGTACTGACTATGGTATCCATCAAGGATTCATCATTGCAGACAATGGTACCTATGAATGGAAGATGCCATACACCTACAACGTCTTGTCAACCTATTCTGCAAACGGCACTGTCTTCACTCCTGTTTCTAATGTTGGAGATGAAGTCACACCCTATGAGCCAGGCACACTGACCGCTGGATGGGATGCCTCCTATGCTCCCGGTTCAAGCGATCATACTGCCATAATCGTTAACGTGACTGACTCTGACGTGAACTATCTATGTGCACGACTCGAATGGACTAATCCAGGCACTGACATGGATGTCGATATTGTCGACATGACAGGTTGGGCTTGGGCGACATCAGCTGACAGTGTTAAGGACACTGACACGACTGCTCTAGCGATGGCTCAGATTGATGGTTGGACAGGTCTATGGATGATCTACACCACTATGAACGCATTGAATGGATCAACCATTCCTGAACCCTTCACAATCAAAGTCATAGGTCTGAAGACCATTGATGAGCCAACTCTAACATTCCGATGGAATGCAAGGGACGTTCCAGCTCAGACTGTGATTACTGATGGCGGAAGCGCTGTAGGTGACCACGTCTATATGAACGCCACTTGGGACAATGGTGTCAATCCACTGATTCCAGAGTTTGGTATCACTTCAATGGAGATGAAGATCCTCTACGGAAATCTTGTCGAGCGTACTGGTCCAACAGTCGCTGCTAGTGATCCAGATGCAGCATTTAGTGGCTCGCCAATCAACCCCGATGATTTCGCATGGGAGACCGTGGCGGGAATCGTGACAGATGATGTCGTTCGAGTTACTGTCGACTTTGACGGTAGCGATTGTGATGTCATGATGTGGTGGTCCACAGTACCAATGGCAGAACGTACCTATGGTAATAAGATTGCAGTTGCTCCATCCATGACAAGTGGAGCTCATCCAGAAGCTGGTTCATTCGTAGCTGACAGGGATGGTTCCATCGTCGTTGGAATTATGGACTATGCAGGCGACTCTTCTACGTACTGGCTCACTGTAGATACTAGAGTTGGTCTCGAGCCGGCAAGGGCCTACCACACAAGGACCTTCATGATCGATACCTACTACCTACTACAGAATCAGACGTTTGGTATCCTTGTATCCAGTGATACGGGAAGCAACTTTGATTACACAGGTGGTATCTCCAATGTCTTCATTGGAAACTACTTCACACCTCATGTCACAGTGAATGCGCCTGTAGAGACTAGCACAAACCACTTCAACATCACCTGGTCTAGCACTGACAGGAATGTCGATGATACTACCTATTACTCAGTCTGGCTGAGCAATGATGGTGGCGATTCGTACATGCTGCTTCAGCAGAACACGACTGCCACTTCCTATCAATGGAATGCGGTTGGTTGGCTTGACACCGACTATATCGTCAGAATTCGTGCCTACAGCTTGGACTTCGACACTTTTGTGCTCGAGGATACCTATGATAACGGCACTCTGTACGAAATATACCTGTGTGGAGTAGGCAATCCACCAGCCAGCTACTGGCCTGGTGACTTTGCTGATGGATTCTCAGCATCCTTTGCTGCAGGAGACGTCCAGGTAACTCCACCGGTCACTACGACAACTACAACCACAACCACAACGACCATAACAACTGGTGGAATCGATCCATTACTGATCGGCTTGGTTGGCGGTATTGGCGTAGGTGTAGTCATCATCCTCATCCTGTTCCTTATCAGGAAGAAGTAAGTCTAGTGATGTAGCTTTAGTATAATTTGGGGGCTTTTGCCCCCTCCCCCTTCTTTTTTTGTCACTATCATGATGAATAACTATACTTTATTGAATGACGAAAAAGATTCTGATGATAAATTCCTCATTTGAGAAAGGTAATCTCTGAAACTTTGATCTTCTAAAACGATTCTTTGATGATGACATCCTTTATCGCTCTTCGAGCTGGTTTTGGTGGACGTTTTCCTTCCATCATTCCAACCGGAAGGATGGCTACAGGACGAATCCCTGTTGGTACATTAAGAACATGTACAACCTCTGATTCGTTAAATGCACCAATCCAACAAGAGGCATACCCCAGAAAATGAACTGCCAGGAGAATATTCTCTACTAGTGCGGCAGTGTCTTGGAGTGCGTAGAGTGTGAAACCTCTTTCACCATATCTGTCTGCGGATTCCTGAGGAACAGCACATACTACGAAGACAACCGGAGCGCGTGCAAGAAAGGTCTGGCCTCCAGCTGCCAACGCCAATTTATCTTTCAACTCTTGAGTGGTAACTTTGACCACCCTCCAGGGTTGTCGATTTCCAGCACTTGGAGCACTGAAACCTGTCGTGAGAATCTCTTCGATGATTTTCTCAGGAATAGGTTCTTTTGAGAATCGTCTAATAGACTGTCGCTCTTGAATTTCTTTGACACAATTATGAGTCATTCACAACACCTCTGGATTCACAATATTTGGAGGCTTTGCGCCTGATAAGGCCACATGGAGATTCTCAGCACACATCTTAGCCATTGTTGATCGAGTACGAGTGCTTGCACTTCCTATATGTGGAGCAAGCACGACATTTGCAAGTTGGAGAAGCGGACTGTCCAATCTGATAGGTTCTTCGGTGAAGACATCAAGTCCTGCGGCTCCGAGCTGCTTTGTCAGAAGAGCTTGATATAGAGCATCTTCATCTACAACGGGTCCTCTTGACGTATTAATAAGGATCGATCCTGGCTTCATCATTGCTAGTTCAGACTTACCTATGAGGTGTGTTGTGTCTGATGTAAGTGGAACATGAAGTGTCACAATTTCTGAGGCTTTAAGAAGAGTATTCAAATCAACTCGTTGTGCGCCCAATTGCTCAGCGACCTCTGAATCCCTATCTTGAACAGACCGGGCGGTGTAGAGTATCTTCATGTTGAAACCAGCTGCACGTCTAGCAACAGCTCTTCCAATCCTCCCCATTCCCACTATTCCTATCGTTGCACCAAAAACATCAGAACCGAGAAGGAGTTCTGGCCCCCACGCAACTTTCCAATGTCCCTCTCTCACATACCTGTCCGCCTCTACAATTCTTCTTGATGCTGACATGATTAAAGCCCAAGTCAAATCTGCAGTAGTTTCAGTTAGAACTCCAGGCGTATTTGTTACGATAATTCCTTTCTGCGTCGCATATTTCACGTCGATATTATCATAGCCAACAGCATATTGTGCTATCACTTTCAGGTTTGGCAGTTGGTCAATGACATCAGCTCCAATTGGATCAGATAACAGTGTCACCATACCTTCACAATCGGTTGCCATATCGACAATCTCTTCCTTTGATGGTGGAAATTCATCGGGCCATACAGATGTATGGAATTCTTGATTTATTATGTCCAATCCTTCACTTGGTATTTTTCTAGTAACGAAAACACGTTTCTTCAACATACTCACCACCGGCGCTCAATGGATTTCTGAATATACATCTCCACATTTTGAATGCTACTACATATGACGTGATTTGTTCAGGATGTTCAATAGTAAATGCTTAGGCGCCGCCTCATATATTTTCATCAATTGCGATAGCCATCTGTGCAAGTGGATTGGAGGAATTGATTGAATATTTCTTGACTTGAAAAGATTAATATTCAGATTTGAGTTACTACCCATATTTGAGTCATTATGCTGTGACCTTATCTCTTATATTGCGATGAATATACATAAAAGTGGGGAACAGAAAGACCCGATTAGTTCAGGGATGGTACAAAGCAAATGTCTATTGAACTTCCTCGTAGTGCAATTATTGTTTTGGACCGACTAACCTCAGAAGGGCCAATGACGCCAAAAGCGATTAGCAACAGAGTCGACCTTGCACCTCGAACCGTGAGCTTTGCACTAAGGAAACTTATGGGCCAAAAACTGTGCACAAAGATTCCTAATCTCAATGACATGCGTCAGCCTCTATACGCAGCTGATATGGACCGTGCAAGAGAACTTCGGACAAGATTTGAACATGTCTTTAGACAGGTTCTTGTCTAGACCTTTACTTCCGATCGCGCACCCGTTTCTCTCATAGTGGTTTCTGTTTCTGAATTTCCTTTTTTATATACAAATATGATGACTATGTTAATATCCACAAACAGATGTCGAGTTTCAAGTGAATCAACATGGCTCATGAGGGACTTGTAGTATTTATGATTGCTTTGGGCATCATCCTTCTGCTGGGATTTTTGCTTGGACCGAACAAGGAGAGTAGGCTAGTTAAACGAAATGAGGGGAAGATCATGCTAATCCCATCATCAATAATCTTGTTCATTTTAGCTATTATTATCTACGGTGGTATTCTTGGCTAGCTCTCTGGATATGTGAGACTCACCAATCTACAGAAGATAGCAGTTGAAATAATATCAGCAGTTGTTCCAGGATTTAGAAGATTTCCTTCCTGTCTGAGAGCCTCGTCTAGTTTAACAATTAACTCTTCAGGCCCGCAGGTTTCTGACCAGTCCCTCATAGCTGACTCAGCTAATGCTCTAACTTCTTCAGCTCGCGCTCTTCCAGCTTTCTTGATAATCAATCCGTCAGGACGTTTTGATAAGAGCCAGACAAAGGCTCTTACAATTGCTTCTTCTAAATCTTCCAATGAGTGAGATATCGCGGCAATGAAAGGGTAGACCTCTCCTAGAATTGATTTGAAATTGTTGGCATACTCTTGACTTATCTCATCAACATTAGAAGACATCCTGAAGAGTTCGACAAGTTTGAGATTGTCTTCCCTGATGTTGTCAAACACATTAGGATTATCAAAATCATACCGTCTATGGGCATCGGACCATTCTGGTGCCTCCTTGATTTTATGACCCCCTGGTGTAGAACGGATGAAGGCTCTATAAAGTCCTACAGTGTCTTCTACAGTCGCATTTTGGATGACGATTTTAAGCCAGCTACTAATATCCTCTACCGAGAACTGTAGATTGTTGACTAGGCTTGCAGCCATTGATACAGTTAATGGAACATACAAAAGAATAGATCCGAGGATTGTATTTCTCTGATTTAAACCGTTCAATGAATCTAACACACAAGTTTCAATCAACTCACCCAGAGACACCTCTTCCGGAGCCAATTGATTAGTCCCCAACTTAATACCTTGAAACGCACATCTGTTAAGACCTCTAGACATCATTGAAGCACTTGTTAAGAAGTGTCTGTAATCCGTGTCGGAGAAACGAGCGCTGCGGTTCACATTCCCTGGTTTGGGGGCACTGGCTTCCAAAAGTAGCGCTAATTGCCCAAGTGCTGTCAATTTCCAAATGATGTCGCTCATCATGGTTGCATTATATAATATCACGTTTAAGATGTCCGGTGATGCAAGCATCAGATAAGTGTAAATAGTATTTACATCTCAGGAATGTGATTCCATCATGAGTCTACCTGCTCGTATTTCATTTGCACAGATTGGAATTCTTGTATCGATTATCGTCTATATATCTGTTCGAGGATTCTTTGCAATGTTGAATGTGGGTTTGCTATGGACCCAAATAGGCGGCTTTTTCTTGATTGTAATTCCTCTGCCCGCTGTGATTGTATTAGGATTTACGGCATGTGTTGTGTCTTATGCTTTCACATATCTTGGACTCTGGATGATGGATAATAATTACTACTTACTCGGTGTAGTAACAGTCTTCCTCTCCGTGATTATTATCCCGGGTGGCCTTGGAGTGTATAGTTGGTTTGGATTTACGATTACTAACATTCCGTGATTAGAGGGACAATCTCCGTAGCTCTGCCCTTTACCACAATATCAGCGACATTATCTTTATTCGTACCATCGAGATTGATAAGAATCACTTCTGCACCAGAGTTTTTAGCTAACTGAGGAAGAAATGCTGCAGGATAGACGGTTAGACTCGTTCCTATGACAAGTAAAAGGTCTATGTCACGGCATAATGAAATCGCGTCTTCCATAGGTTCTTCTGGAAGAGGTTCCCCGAATAGAGTTGCCTCTGATTTCAGTACTCCACCGCATTTATCGCATTTTGGTGGTATTTCTCCTTGAGCGACTCTCTGATGTACCTCCTTGCCAAAATACTCCATCTTACACTCAATGCAGTATGCTCTGAGGTAATTGCCGTGCAATTCAATTACTCTCTTATTGCCTGCTAATTGGTGGAGGTTATCAATATTCAGAGTGATAATCCCACTGAGTTTGCCCAAATCCTCAAGCTTTGCTAGAGCAAGGTGTGCTGCATTTGGTTCAGCTTTGATTATGGTTTCAGCGAGCTCACGCCCCATTGTCCAAAACTTGGTGGGATTACCCATGAAACTATCTAGGGTGGCGTATTCATGAGGATCAAATCGTTTCCACAGACCTCCTTCTGATCTAAAATCTGGGATACCTGAGTCAACACTAATACCTGCACCCGTCAAAGCTGAAATTCTCTTCGCTTTTGATATCAAATCTCGGGCTCTCTCTATGTTGCAATCGATTGTCATGTTGTTCTACACTCGTTTATTCCCACTAGATGATGTTTTCTATTGATGACTAAATATCATTCCTCTGTCGAAAGGTTTTTCTACAAATGAATAAGGTTTGGCCTGAGTCATCAAGGGGAACTGTGGTCAAGGAGTCAGTCCCCGACCGACCAATGTGTCGGTTCCCTTTCTGTACATTCC
Organism: Candidatus Thorarchaeota archaeon; assembly: GCA_029858305.1. Taxonomy (GTDB): domain Archaea; phylum Asgardarchaeota; class Thorarchaeia; order Thorarchaeales; family Thorarchaeaceae; genus SMTZ1-45. The sequence goes on along the minus strand of JAOUFI010000020.1, from coordinate 3,731 downwards.
TGCTAGTCAACATTACGCAAAAATAGGCAGAGTGAACTTGGCATGTCTGACAAAGAGAATGAGAAACATGAGACAGATATTGATCTGTCTGATGAAGGTCTCGATTCTGAAGAAGTCATTGAACTTATACCTGAGAGTCCAATTGAGGAACATCTTGAAGAAGAATGCCAGAAGTCTAAGGAACTCTTTGACAGGTTACAAAGGCTCCAAGCTGAGTTTGATAACTACCGGAAACGAATGGATGCACGCTTCTCAGATGCAGCCAAATTTGCCAGTGAGGGCATTCTTCTCAAAATATTGGATGTCTATGACAATCTGATACGCGCTCTTGGCATTGATTTCAGCAAGGATCCAAAGGGAGCAAAGGAAGGTATTCAGGCTATTCGCCAACAGATGGATAAACTATTGACAATCGAAGGAGTCAGACCTATCGAATCCGTTGGAAAACAATTCGATCCTTACTATCAACATGCTGTGGGCACACAGAACGATCCTAAGAGGCCTGACGGGATTATTTCCGAGGAATATCAAGTTGGATACATGCTTAAAGAGAAAGTCTTGAGACCTGCTATTGTTTGCGTAAATAGACATGAATCTTCTAATAATGATACAGTCGATGAGGAAAATAAAACAGCAGAATAGGAAAGTGAATCATAATGGCAAAAGTTGTAGGTATCGATCTTGGAACCACTAATAGTGGCATAGCATACATGTTGGCAGGAAAACCAACAATGATTCCAAACGCAGAAGGACAACGCCTCACCGCCTCAGTTGTAGGGATTACTCCTAAGGGTGAGATTGTTGTAGGTGAGCTTGCTAAGCGGCAAGCTGTGTCAATGCCGGATAGGACTGTACGATCGATCAAGCGAAAGATGGGACAAGACTACAAGGTAAAGATTGGTGGTAAAGAATATTCACCTCAGGAAATCTCCGCTATGATTCTAACCAAGATGAAACGCGATGCTGAGGCATTCTTGGGCGAGCCTATTAAACAAGCAGTGATTACTGTCCCTGCCTATTTCAATGATAGTCAACGCCAAGCAACTAAAGATGCAGGCAAAATCGCTGGACTTGAAGTTCTACGTATTGTGAACGAACCCACGGCTTCAGCTCTTGCGTATGGAATGGATAAGCAAGAGGAATCTAAGATTCTTGTATATGACCTGGGTGGTGGTACATTTGATGTATCTATTCTGGATATTGGCCAAGATGTCTATGAGGTACTATCAACTAGCGGAAACACCCAGCTCGGTGGAGATGATTGGGACAAGCGAATCATCGATTGGGTTGTGAGCGAGTTCAAGAAAACATCAGGCGTTGATATCACAAAGGACCTATCAGCAATGCAACGTTTACGTGATGCATCTGAGCAAGCTAAAATCGAGCTTTCTACAGTGATGCAAACAACGATTAACCTACCATACATTACAGCCGACCAAAGTGGTCCAAAGCACATCAATCTAGAAATCACTCGTTCGCAGTTTGAGAAGATGACAGACGATCTAGTTCAGGCGACTATTGGTCCAATTCGACGGGCTCTTAGTGATGCAAAGATGGAACCTGAACAGGTGAATAAGATCTTGCTTGTTGGTGGGGCTACACGGATGCCTATGATTCAGAACACCGTTCGAGCAATGTTTGGGAAGGAAGGTGATAAGACTATCAATCCTGATGAGGTTGTGGCTCTTGGAGCAGCAGCTCAAGCAGGTGTTCTTACTGGTGACACAAAGGAAATTGTCCTCCTTGATGTGACTTCCCTGACGTTAGGAATTGAAACATTGGGAGGAATCTCAACACCATTGATTGAACGTAACACAACCATCCCAATCTCGAAGAGCAAGATTTTCTCTACAGCAGCCGATAATCAGACCGCTGTTGACATTCACGTGACTCAGGGAGAGCGTAAGATGGCTGCCGATAATATGACTCTTGGTCAGTTCCAACTCATTGGTATTCCACCAGCGCCCCGAGGTGTTCCAAAGATTGAGGTGACTTTTGATATTGATGCCAATGGCATTGTCAATGTGAAGGCAAAGGACATGGCTACAGGCAATGAACAATCAATAACCATTACCGCTACTACGAACCTGTCTGATTCTGATGTAGAACGAATGGTGAAGGATGCCGAGAAATATGCTGAGGAAGATGCGAAACGGACAGCTCAGATTGAAGCGAAGAATAATGCTGATCAAATGGTCTATCAAGGAGAGAAACTTGTCAAGGATATGGGAGACAAGGTTCCTGCAGATTTAAGGAAGGAGCTTGAAACCAAATCTGAAGAAGTCAGAAAGGCTATCGAAGCAAATGATTATGAGAAGATGAAATCTGGTACAGAAGAACTTCAGCAGATTATCTTCAAGATTTCAGAAAAGGTCTATGGCTCTGCTGGTCCTGGAGCTCAGCCCGGCGGAGCGGGTTTTGATCCATCCCAAATGGGAGGATTTGATCCTTCCCAAATGGCAGGCAAGAAAACCAAGAAAGGATCGAAAGAGAACGACACATCTGATGAGGATGTTGTTGATGTCGATTTTGAAGATCTCGAGTAGTATCTAAAAGAAGAGGTGGAATTCTTGGCTGAGGATGATTATTATGACATTCTTGGAGTTGGGAGAAATGCAACCCAAGATGAGATTAAGAAAGCATATCGCACTTTAGCCAAGAAATACCACCCGGATAGAAATCCAAATGACAAGTCTGCTGAAGAGAAATTGAAGACCATCAACGAAGCATATGGTGTCCTTGGAGACCCTGACAAACGTACAAGATATGATCGCTGGGGAACTGCCGATGAGCAGGGCATCGACATGGAAGGTTTCGGGGACATCTTTAGCTCCATCTTTAGAGGTTTTGGTGGATTCGGTGGATTTGGTGGAAGAGGTGGGCCAACCGGGCCTGCAGCAGGTCAAACTCTCAGGATTTCGATTAACCTGACCTTTGAAGAGGCATTCTTCGGTGTTGAGAAGGAATTGGCTTTCAACAGAAAGATACATTGTGAGACCTGCAAGGGTTCCGGGGCTGCCCCTGGAAGCTCACCAAAGACATGTCCAACTTGTCGTGGTCAAGGTCAAATCGCGCGTTCAATGGGATTTTTGAGTGTTGCACAAACTTGTCCCACATGCGGTGGATTAGGCGAATCTATCGATACTCCTTGTCCAAGTTGCAGAGGTCAAGGACTTCAGACAGAGCGACGAGAGATTAAATTACCAATTCCTCCTGGTGTAGAAGATGGCCAAGGAATTCGAATTTCTGGTGGTGGAAATGCTGGAGCACGACGTGGACCTTTTGGCGATCTAATTGTCATGTTCAATGTAGCAACTCATGACATATTTGTTAGACGTGGTCTACATGTCTATATGGAACATGAGATACCCTTCTCTGTTGCAGTACTGGGCGGTGAGGTTGAAGTACCAACTATGAGAGGATTAAGCAAGATGAAGGTTAATTCTGGCACTGAAGGCGGAACCCTGTTTCGAATGAAACACAAGGGCGTTCATGCTGAAGATGGTCGTAGAGGTGACCAGTTGGTGCGCGTCAAGATTCAAGTTCCGAAAAAACCAACAAAGGAACAGAAGGAGTTCCTATCCAAATTCTCAGAGGTTTTCAGTTAGAATGAGAGTGGTTTGCAGAGACATGCTCTCATCTTAAGCTGAGGAAATGATTGTGTATTTGTTGGTTGTAGCACCCATGCTGTATCGGCACCTCGTCCTGTTCCTGCAATACACACCACGTCA
>JAOUFI010000089.1 GCA_029858305.1 Candidatus Thorarchaeota archaeon | reverse complement strand
CACCACTTTCTTTCCTCCTAGAGAGTCTGATCCTGTCAAGGTAATTGCACGACTCTGCGCAGACCATGACATCCCTCTCATTGTCAATAATGCCTATGGTGTTCAGTCGCAGGACACTATGGCACAATTACGGTCTGCGATTGATGCTGGTCGAGTGGATGCTGTTGTTCAAAGTAGTGATAAGAACTTCTTAAGTCCAGTAGGAGGTTCAATAGTAGTGTCTCCAAAACCTAGTGTTATAGAGTGGACAGGGGATACCTACGCTGGCAGAGCGACAGCAGCTCCAGTAGTACAGACACTATCGGCTCTTCTATCTCTGGGTCTAGATAGGTATAAGGACCTCCAGAAGCAGCAGCTAGCGAATCTTGCGATTCTCAAACAGCGGCTTCAAGAAGTTGCTGAATCTCACGGCCAACGAGTTCTTGCTGTCAAGAATCCTGTGGCCTACGCTACAACCATGAACGGCCTTGACGTTCGGGGGATTGGGGCTAGGCTCTATAATGCCCGAGTCACTGGACCAAGAGCTGTCGAGGCTGGAGACTTCGGATCTTGTGTTGACAGCTATCCACATAGCTATATCGTGATGAATGCTGCCATTGGAGTGCGCCGCGAAGATATAGAGACAGCGACAACCAAACTTGATAAGGAATCTAGCAGATAACCAGTAGTCCCTGAGGGAGGGCAAGAACCATGACCGCAGCAGATGAACAAGCAAAGGTTTCGAGAACTTTGAAATATAGCTCTGATGAGGCCGCAGCAGTGTTTCGCATTGCTTGGTATATGATAGCTTCCAAACCAAATGTTCTCCTTGAAGAATATAGTGAAGGTGAAGGTCAAGATTTCAATGGCATGGCTCGCTTCTCTCTAAAAATTGCGGGAGAGGATGGTCAGGCGACAATTCGCCTGGATGGAGAACAATCATCCTTGGAGATTGATACTACAGGTATGGATGAAGTAGCGTTGGGAATGTATGTGAGTGGCTTCATCGATTCAATTAAAGATGCTATCAACAAATACCAGTCTCTACCAGAGGCGGATCGTGGGCGTCTTCGGCGAGCTCTTATGGCAAAGACATGCTGGGACCGTATGGTCCGCGAGATCTTGAACAAGGCACCTATGACTAATGTCTACTATCAGGTAGCCCATGGAAGAGAGATGATCATAAAGGCAATCGAGGGTGATCCAGGTGTTTATCCCATCACTCTTACGACCTCTGCATGGTTGTCGCAGATGGAGCCGCATCCAAAGAATGAAACCCTGCCTGGATTTGTTGCTTCCGAACTAGCCAAGAAGAGTGTGGAATGGAAGCGAGAAACCCAGGAAATCATCAGCCGTTACATTTAGATTGCTACGAGCAATGCCATAAACTTCCCTAAAAGAAAATCGAGGAGTTCTGCAGACATAATGGCGTCAGAAAGCTCTCAATATTCGGTTCTGTGCTACGCGGTAATTTCAATCCAGAAAGCGATGTTGACATAATTCGTGGAATTCGATGATGGTGCGGCGCCTGGTTTCTTTGGGTCAATGCGAATGCAAAATGAATTCACTGAGATACTCGGACGAACTGCGAATTTGAGAACTCCAAGGGATTTGAGTAGATACTTTTGGGATGATGTTGTCAACAATGCAGTGATTCAGTATGTTGAAGATCGATAGAGTGAGACCCTCTGAAAAGAAAAAATGATACTTTTTAAGCTGGAAGTCCACATGTTCAACATGACTGTGGAAAGATGGAGGAAGTTTCATGAATGTGCAAGATAACGAAGAAAAGGTCCGCTGGCGGTACTCAATGACACCAAATGATGTGGGACTATTACTCGTCTTTGTTGTTTTTTTCTTACCAGCATTCATTAGCACTTGGGATTCCGGGCATCAAATAGCTTTTGACATCAGTTCGTTGATGTGGCGCATCATCTTCTATAGGGATGGTATGATAGCACCAGAACTGAATCTGTATGGACTTGCTATATTTCCCTATGTATTCCTCAAGTATCTGCTTATTCTTCAAGCCATTAGGTACTATAAATTCTTGGTTTCAGAGAAGCATTTTCTGATACTTGCACTTCTAAGTGAGATGCAGGCTTTCCTCATGCTTGACCTCATAAGGGTCATATCTCGTCTACTGTCGCTTACGGACACACCCTGGTCGAACTTCTCATGGTCGATGATTCCAATTCCCTTCACAATGATGACCTGTATCTTTCTCATTAAACTTGTACCGCGACAAGAACCAAAGCCAGTGTGGATTGATAAGGAAAAAGAGAGATCTTGGTGGAAAGGGAAATCTGACGACTTGTCTAATTCAAAAAATATTAAAATTTGTTTGAACATATATTTATTAGATATTTAATCTAGTGGATTAGATATTCTCTTGTTGCGTTATGCAAAGTTACGTGGTATGGTGATTAGGGTGAAGAGAACAGGGAAGAGGATGTCAGTCCTTGTATTTTCTACTTTGATATTCATTCTTAGTTGTATTCAGCCTGCATCAGCTTGGAGTGATGTCGGAGTTGAATACTGTGACAATATTGATGACGACCCGGGCACTTGGTATCCAACTGAAAATCAAGCATTAGAAGGAGGATCCTTCGGAAGCTATGATTTTCAAGTCATATTTCGGTATGATAGTATTGACCAAACAGCGGATGTCTACAAGTTATGGATAGACTTTGATGGGTCTGACCAAAACCCTCCAGAAACCCTTTTTGTGCATTATAAATGGGGAACAGGAAGTAGCTGGACATATTTGGTAACTTTTGGCGATGGTTCCAAGGAGGCTCAGTATACTCTCACTGACGCGACATCGTCAACATTGTATGTTAGGTTCATGGATTACAGTAATTTCTGGGATTTCCTGAGAGATAGATGGTCTTTTGGTGGAGAACCAATCCTTTGGATGTACTGGTACTAAGTTATGCGCATAGCATAAAAACGGTCTGAGTCTGTGGTAGGTGGTACGATAGATACGCTTTGCTTCTTCCTCATCAAGTTCCAAGTCAGTATAGGAATACCCCTATTCTGTGATTGGATTGTGACTACTAGATATGAGGATTAGGAATTACAACCCTAACCTCTCTTCTTTCATTATGAAAAAATAGACAACAAAGGATGGAAGTACCTCTAACAAAACTCCTAGACAACTCTAGGTACTGCATGAACACACTTTCAGTCTGTACGCCTCGGACGTTAGTAATGGTGAGCGGCCGTTACATTTAGATTGCTACGAACAATGCCATAAACTGATTCTGGAGTCTTTGCATGGCCTTCTACAGAGCTAGTGGTCTGGCTCCGTGGGCTTCAAACCCATGATCGTGCAAGCGATAAGAGTTCGATTCTCTTAGAAGGCCGCCATCTTAATGCTTTGTTACTTCTCTCACACCCCATCCCACAACGAATCCAAGAGTAAATATGATCGTGTCAAAAAGATCAAGTGCTGGAAGTGGAAGATGCGTCATGAATATCAAAAAATTATAGAGCGTCAATAGAATCCAAATGAGAAAGACACCCAGACATAGCAATGTAATAGATTTGCAGAAGATGTTGCCGCTTTCCTTTCCAGATTTAGAATCATATTCATTACCGTTGATATCTGTCATTATACTCCCCTCGAATCAATTGATTCAATTTCTTTAGAAGTTCGTTCTTTACATCTTTGACAGGTACTCCTCTCTCAATAGCCTCTTTGAGAAAATTTCTCCTTACCTCTGAAACCTTTCTACTCCCTCTGAGTTTTAGATGCTCTTTAAGAAATTCTGAAACAATCCGCCTTGTTTCAATATCCATTTGTTGAAATTCAGTTCCTATGACTAATTGTGACTTTGGTTCACTTGCAACCTCAAGTTCCTCTAGGTTCTCGATAATCTCTGGAATAATAGCTTCGGGATCTTGAGTTGCCATGTTCACTTCTACAATAGCATCATCCCATAGGTAGCGCCTTCCAGGAAGGTCGAATCTCTCATTTATTCTTTCGATCACACTATCAGGTACTCTTGTTCCAACTCTCTCCCTATTCCACCGAAGAGCCACATCAATGGGAGTCGATACATGCAAAACTGCAAAACCGCATCCGTTTTTTACTGCAACTTTGAATAAGTCGTGTCTCATACTAGTGTAGTAATTAGTATCATCATGAATTACACTCATTCTCTGTTCAATTAGTCCTTCTACCCTTACTAAGGCACTTTGACGAACAGCTGCTTCTTTTTCGGGGTTCCAATCAGTGTAGTATGAATCTCCCCGCCAATCGTCTGTTCTTACGACGGTCACGTTAAAATTCATCGCTTTCTGGATGGCATCAGCTAAAGCTGATTTTCCAGAGGCTGGCAGTCCGCAGAGGGCGAGTAGAAATTGTTCCATCTCAATCAATATGTTACTGACTAACCAACAAATGAATGTACTGAAAAATAGAAGTGAAGAGTGATTGGGAATCTCCCAACCACTATGGTTTGATTGTGATCTGCAGGCTCTGTGCAAGATCCTTATACCTGTTTCTCACGGTAACCTCTGTCACATTTGAGGCTTCAGCAATCTCTCTCTGTGTACGTCTATCATCCTCGATGATGCCAGCGATGTAGAGAGCTGCAGCAGCAAGACCACCTGGGTCCTTGCCAGCAGTGATACCTCTATCTCGTGCTTCATTAATGATATTCATCGCTGTCTGCACTGTCTTTCCATCAAGATTGAGGTCTGCTGAGATTCTTGGCATAAGATCGTTTGCTGATGGAATTGGTACTTTGACATCCACATTCCTCAGAATGAGCCGCACACACTGGCCAAGCTCTTTTCTGTTGACTCTTGCCTCGGTAACAATTTCGTCGAGCTGTCTTGGGATCTTGTGAATCCTGCATGAGAGGTAGATGGTTGCAGCCACCATGCCCTCGATGCTTCTTCCTCTAACAAGGCGCCTACTTAATGCCTTTCGATAAATGAGGGCTGACGTTTCCTTAGTTTCATGAGGAATACCAAGCTGAGAAGTCAATCTGTCCATCTCACTCATTGCAATGCTGAGGTTTCTGTGCTGAGAGCTGTGGACCAAAGTTCTGATCTGCCACTTTCTCATCCGGTAAATGGCCGCTCGGCTGTTTGCAGCAATTGCACGACCGTTTGCATCACGATCACTCCAACCTATTGTGGTTGCAAGACCCTTGTCAGCCATGGTCAAAGTCATTGGGGAACCGGTTCTTGCTCTGGCATTTCGCTCTTCTGCGGTAAATGCTCTCCACTCTGGACCTGTATCTAGGACTCGTTCATTCAGCACGCAGCCACATGAAGTACAGATGTTCTCGCCACGTGTGAGATCTTCATAGAAATCGCTACCGCCACAAACTGAACATACTGCCATCCCATGGCGTCTGTCCGCTGCAGCTCTTACTGGTCTTGCCATTTTTGTCACCTTTAATTTTCCCTCTTACCATACGGCGGTCGGAGTACAATATGTCGATTTACAAAATCGGAATCCAAGAGGAAATCTTCCCCAAGCGCTTCTTTTAATATATATAAGTTTAAGCATGAAAGAGCTTCTGTACCAAACTGACCTGTGCATATTTTCAAGAGAATATATTATCCTCAATAGTATGCACATACAACATTCCACTATGGTAGGACGATTCTACCGGATACACATGAAGAGTCCTCAATGAGACCATCAATAATTAGTCTTCGTAGATGCGAGTGAAAATACTCATCAAGTTCTTTTGTAGAACGCAGTGTGATTCTCAAGGTAGTGTTAGCTAAAGAGTTGATGATCTCCACACGTGCATCCTGTCCTGCCAGTCTCATCTTCTCGACTCTCTCAAGAGCTATTCGCACATCCTTCCATCCTGAAAGATATTGCTCATCTGTCTTCTCGAAGTTTTGAAACATTGACTAGAACCCTCTTTCTCTTTGCCATTTGATATCTTTGGATTGCATTTAATCTCGTACAAAGAATGCCACTGATGTCTTCCAGAGAAGGTGAAGGTATCACTCATCAAGCAGTGTGAACTAGCTGTTCCCACTTGAAAGAAAGGGCGAGGAGAACGCTCGATTGCGAAAGGAAGCACTAGCGGTGTGGGGACCGCTAGATCAAGGAGATGATCAAGCGTCCATCCTCTTAGTTAAAGGCTAATCTACTCAAGACATGCCCATTGCTTAACGGTTGATTCTGGGATAATGTGGATGTTGTCAAAGTATTCGTTGTCATCATCCATGACCGTCTTTGAGAGGGCGATCTTTAGCAGACCATTCTTCTTTCCTAGTAAGTATCCTGCAAGATACTGTAGGGGAACTCCTTGTTTGTCTGCCTCTTCCATTGTCATCGCGCAGCATTCGACTCCAGGGCTCTCAAAGATGACTTCAATTGTCGTATGATCCTGACATGCTGGCTGTCTATCTAGGTACTTTGTGCGCTCTTGTAACTGCTCATCACCGCTCACCGTTTCAACGGCGCTTCTATCGTAGTGGAAGGGGTCTCCTGTCATTCGATGGATCGATGGGCTTAGGAATAATGTCTTTTCAGACAATTCCGCGACTTTGTCATTACCACTGTCCACAAATCTTCTATCTTCGCTCTCTCCCACTAGATATCGAATCTTGAAGTATTTGGCATCTACTTTTTTATTCTTATCACCATCCTTGACGGTGACCATTGTGTTTTCCCACATCTCTACAGGTGTGAAAGGATTCTTTATAGCCTCGCTCATGTATTATTCACCTGGTATGAATGTATATTAACTATAGTTAAATACACAATAGTTAACTTATAAGCCTTATGTCACAGGATTATATGTCAGTTTTATTATGGGAAAATGCAGGTGAGCACGTTGATTGAATATGCGGTGATTATTCTAGCTTCATCCCTCTTTGGGATACAACACAGCGGAGTGTCCTCCCTCAGGGTCAAGGGTCGAATTATAGATAGATGGGGTAAGAAAGGCTATGCCAATATCTTCAACGCCACTAGTGTATTGACTCTTCTCATCGCTTTTCTGTCAATGAACTTCTGGGGCTGGCTCTATTTCTTGACAGATCCTGCACTTGTCCAGCCCTTTCTGTTCATAGTAGGTATTATCCTAGTATTCTCTGGCACGTTTATCGCTATGAGCGCGTCGAAGGTGATATCTGTCAGTACTGTGGCTGATATGCGGACAGACAGGAAAGCTGAACTCGTCACAGATGGTATCTATGCACGTGTACGACACCCTCTCTATCTTGCCACTATCTTGGTCTTTGGTGCAATGGCATTTCTCTATCCTTTCCCCACTGTGATAGTGTTCGCTCTTTCAATGATTGCGTATACAATGATTGGCGCATATTTTGAAGAACGAAAGCTCGTGATTCATTATGGCCAAGAGTATCTGGATTACAGGAAACAGGCTGGATTTATCCTTCCACGACTTAGAGCAAAAGTTCCCTAGAACTCACTCGAGCATACTTTGAATTTTTGAGAGATGTCTAGACCGCTTCACGGCATCATCTGACACTTCGTGGACCACTCCTTTCTCAATAACATAATGAGTCGTTATGATCTCAGGAGCGAAGTGTCGTTTGATATCTTCAATAACATAATGCAGTTGGACGCAATGTGGACTTCCATCCACTGTTAGAGCTGCGACATCACTAATGCCTGCATATTTGATGATAGATGCAATCTTGAATCCAGCTTGATTCATATGGGTTTCTTCCAAACATATGTGAAGAACTTCAAAGGTCCCCCTCTCAGAGAGCTCTTCTACAATGTTTGGATATCTATCCATACAGCTTCCCACGAGGAGGAGTTTTCCTCTATCTCTGAGTATCTGGTCTCCCACATTGGTTCGCATGAGATACCTGTCAATACTGGAGTCCTTGATTGCAATCACCATTTCCTACGTTTTAGACTGTGTTCATCTGCATCAGCCTCTGAAGAAGCTCTCAACTCTACGAGAGGAGGTGCAATTCTCGCTATGATATCACCCTCAAAAACATAATTCATCCGACTGAGTGAAACCACTACACCCTCAAACGATGATACGACCTCAACCTTGTCCTGAACCTTGCCAAGAACTGTTCCAGCTTGGACACTTTCCCCAATGTTAACCTGAGGAATAAAGAAACCTTCTGTATCAACATTGATGTGCTTCAATCTTCCAGAGAGCGTGACTGAGGTTTCGATTCTCTCTCCTGTTATCATATCCTTAATACGCATAAAATTCAAGATTGCCTCACGAACCTCAACCGCAGCCTGTGAGTCCACCTGATCAAAATCTCCTCTCATCTCGATTGATACTACAGGAATTCCTTCGTGTGCAGCCTCAGTGGTCAACGAGCCGCGCTGACCTGAACACTGCACTATGTTTGGAAGGGCAATCTGAGAAGCCAAGTTCCTCACATGGATGTATTCCCTGTGCATTGCAGATACATAACTGACACAGTTCTGCCGATTCGTCTTGAGGTGAATGATGTAGTCTGCTTGAGAGGCTCGCCGCCAGATCTCCCATGCTGTTCTCTCAGTGACTGTTCCATGCTCATCTCCTGGAAATACAGAGTCAAGATCTTTTGAGTCCAATGGTGAGACCTTTGCTCCTAGCCTGAAGGCAAGTGGATTTGCTACAGGTAGGACTGTTACTGATCCATCGACACGGTCAAGTCGCTCGAGGTGCTTCATGATTAGGTAACTTGCATACACACCAGTTGCGGACCCACCATCCATAGATGATATAATCAAAAGATTCGGTCGATCCTCTCCAAAAGTGTAAAACCCAAGTGTTGTGCCAGTTTTTGGGTCGATATCCATTGCATCAACGACAGCCTTCATTATGGCAAGACCTTCTATCGACTTATGGGCATGTTGTGTGCTGCAAAGATATGAAGCGGTGTATGACCTTACTTTGTTTCTATGGCACCGTTCAAATCGTAATTGAAAAGGAAGATATCCGTCTTGAATTTTCGTTCTCTGAACGAGTCATGTCTGCTCAATGCATAGGGACTTTTCAAAGGTACATGCGGAATCTGAAACAGATCGGGATGCCCACACATCTCGGGATTACCAATCCAAGCGGTTGGAATTTCCTTCTGTACGATATCGATGCTAACCATTGAGAGATATGGTTCCCAACTCAGAACAATGAAGGAAGGCTTATGCCTCTCAATTGATTCTAGAGCGTCAGAAGACCTGACCCATTTCGGATATGGAATAGCATATCGCCCATCTCTTG
>JAOUFI010000202.1 GCA_029858305.1 Candidatus Thorarchaeota archaeon | reverse complement strand
TATAAGTCAACAACTCAATATTGGGATGCCTTGAAACCTCACTTAGTCGGGGTGTTAAGATACAGGCGCTACAATCGAGTGTTGGAAAGGTCTTGTCTAACATAGCCATAACGCCACCAATCGAGGGGGTCTTTTCGACTAAGACTACTTTGAATCCTTGATCTGCTATGTCTAGGGCTGCCTGCATCCCCGCAACACCGCCACCTATTACTAAGGCGGTTTCCAAGGGATTCATTGATTCAAGTGAAGTTTTATCTCCTGAAATAGTAATTTCTATGCACCTCCTTCTTTGAGGGGACTCGGTCCCAGTAATCGAACAGTCTCGGTCATGGTAGTAATGCCATCAGCCCATTGTTGTCCTTCAGACGCACTAGCCCATAGGAGTTTGAGTCGATCAGGATGTAGTCCCATTGATTTCATGGCCATTTTCAAAGCATCAAAACGAACCTGAGTTCGAAAGTTTCCAGTCGCATAATGGCAATCTCCTGGATGACAACCTGTGACCATGACCCCGTCAGCTCCCCCCTTGAATGCTTCAATGACCATTATGGGATCTATCCTTCCTGAACACATCAATCGAATAACTTTTGCATTAGGTGGATGCTGTATACGAGAAATACCTGCGAGGTCAGCCCCGCCATATGAGCACCAATTACATGTAAAAGCAAGGATACTTGGTTCAAACCGTTTTCTTGGCATTACACAACACCTCCTTTGACACGTACGGCAGCTATGATCTGCGGTAGTATCTGCTCTGTACGATAATGACGCATGCTGATTGCATTCTTAGGACAACTTGCCGCACACGTTCCACAACCCTGACAGAGTTCATACATTACACGTCTGTCGTCGTTGCTACCTGTCGGCGCGCCATAGGGGCAAATATCGATACATAGGTCACAGTTCATACAGAGAGAAGTATCAATCTCAGCGTAGATTGGTTCGACGAAGAATTTACCTGGAGCCATCAAGGCTTGCGCGCCTGCTGCAGCTCCTTTTCCATATGCTACAGCTTTTGGTATATCCATAGGCCCGAGAACGGCACCAGCTAGGAACACACCATCTTGGAACGAGTCTACAGGTCTCAGTTTTGGATGGGCCTCCATTAGATACCCATATTCTCCCGTTGATACCTTTAGCTTTCTAGCGAGTTCTGGGGTGTCATCATTCGGAAGAAGCGCGGTGGCTAAAACCACTAGATCTTGCGTGGTCTCTAAACGTTCTCCTGTATAGAGGTCTTCAGCAAGAACGACAAGTGATTTTGTTGAAGGATTCTCCTCAATCTCTGAAGGACGCCCTTTGACTACAATAACTCCCTTCTCTCGAGCACGACGGTACAGACCTTCATACCCAAGTCCATGGGTTCTAATGTCCATAGCATAAATTGTTACTTCAGTTTCCGGATACTTCTCCTTGAGTTGGATTGCTTGTTTGAGAGAGTTCTCACAACCTACATAGCAACAATAGTCTTGGTCGACCCTTCGATCTCGAGACCCAACACATTGCACGAATCCTACCCGTTTAGGTATAGTATGGTCAGACGGCCGTTTTGGTTTGCCTTGCGTAGGCCCAGCAGCGTTGGTCAGTCTCTCAAGTTGAGCGTTTGTAATAACATTCTCGAACGTTCCATATCCGAATTCTCGTGTTTCTAATGGATCATGAACTTTGAATCCAGTGGCAACTATGATCGTTCCAACGGTGAGCTCTACAATTTCATCTTGTAGAGAGTGATCAACTGCATCGAGTTTGCATGCTTCAACGCATTTCTTGCACTCGCAGCAGACACCGCAGCTTAGGCATCTATTTGCCTCTTTCATTGCCATTGGTTTATCGAAACCCAATTCGACTTCTCCAAAAGTGCTCTTTCGTTTAGCCATACTTAAGTGGCGCATTATTGGAGCGTAACCCAATCTAATTGTAGATTCTTCAACCTCAAGATCCTCGATGGGCATTAGAATCTCTTCTCTATCCTCAGCAAGGTCAACTCCACGCAGAAAACGATCAATAGACTTTGCAGCTTCTTTTCCTGCGGCCACAGCCTCGACAACTGAGCCGCCACCACCAAAGACAACTGCACCCCCGCCAAAAACACCCTTCACTTTGGTCTGAAGAGTGATAGGATTCACCTCTAGAGCACCCCACATTGAAGGCTCGAGTGTTCCTAATAGTGCATCAGGTGTCACTTCTTGACCAATTGCGATAATTATATTGTCAACAAACATCTTA
>JAOUFI010000201.1 GCA_029858305.1 Candidatus Thorarchaeota archaeon | reverse complement strand
ACCTTCTTAATAATGAGGACGAAAGAAAGAAATTTGGAAAGGCTGGTCGACAACGAGTATACGAATTCGATTCGAAAAAGATAGTTCCGATGTATGAGAAAATCTTTGCTGAAGTTATCGAACGTTGAGGGGGCCTTGAGGTTTGAATCCGAGTGTCTATAACGTGTATCTTGACTTCATTTGGAGAGGAACAAATACGGAGCTTGCTCAAACCCTCTACAATTCTCCACCGCATACACTAGATGCTGTAATCGATCAGGTGCCAAGAGTATTGGAGCAATACCGAGATACTCTCTGGCATATTGACGAACGAATGAATCTCCTCGAGAAGGTACTTATCTCATCAAATCGCAACATTGGGTGTCTTACTCCGGAGGTAATGTCGAACATCAGGGCTTTGAGAGATGGTGCAGTAGAGGCAGCCCATCAGACGGTCGTTCTTGGTGGTCCAGCGTATGTTTTGAACAAGGCGATAACTGCAAAAAGAGTTTCAGATCTATGTTCTGAGAGTAGTCTCAGTATTGCTACATTTTTCTGTCTAGCTGACTATGATGTCGTACAACCCGAACTCACGAATATTCGCCTACCTGTAATGGGATCTGGAGGCACGTTAGTCAGCATTCCGGTTCCAGAGGGTTACGAAAACTCACCCGTCAGTGTACTCCCACTTCCTTCAAAGGACTGGTACAACCAGATTGAGGACGAAATTCGAGACACATATCGACCGATGTTCAAAATCCTTGAGGGAGCATCAAGATCAATCTTTGATGAGCGATTGGAGCAAGCCCTATCAATCCTGCGATGGAGCTACATCAATTCAACGACTCTTGGAGGATGGGCGACAAGAGTACTGGGAAGGCTCTTCAATGTTGAGGGTAGGCTGGGACTTCCACTGGTCATTACATCATCTGAGGAGATAAGAGACCTCCTTGTTGAAGGGGCAGAGTTCCTTCTTGCTAGAGAGAATCGTGAAAAAGCCCTACTAACATTCAATGAAACGACCTCATTAATTCAGGAAAACGGGTATAATCCGGGTATTGGCTCAAGAAATACCGATTATGTGCCATTCTTCTACGAATGCCCTGAAGCAAGCTGCAACAAAGCACGAATAGAGCTTCATTATGAGGACCAAGGTCCAACAGTTCTTCTGAAAGGTAAATGTCCCACCTGCTCTGAAACAATTGAAATTGAAACATCAGCAGACTCGCCCTATCTTGGAGATGTGGCTCGGGACCTGTCACTTCGAGTAGATTCAAGACAGATTGCAATTGACACAATTATACCTACCGTTGTTCATGTCGGTGGACCTGGAGAAACTGCATATTATGCACAGGTGATACCCAGTGCGAATGCGATGTCGATTCCTTTTCCAATATTTGTTAAATATCCCAGAGTCTACTTCAATACACCTTGGAATGAGCAATTGGCAAAATCCCTAGAGGCAAATGAACTTCCTGTACTTCAAAGGAAAGAGCTGTTCGGGATCATGGGGAAAATCTCAAAATTCAGAAAGAAAGGCCAATTCGATGAGATGAATAAAGAACTTGAGAACCTGGAGAGTCTTATCATGAACTCTCATTCACAACTCAATGATACCCTAAGAGAAATCGAGTCAAACATAATGGAAGCTTCTGGAGAGAGGGTGACCACTCTTCTTAATCTGAAAATGGACCTAGAGAGGTACCTAAGTTGGGCTTTTGGTCAATTTGCTGAGGAAAAACTTGGACAAGAATCTTCTTGGGCTTGGATAGAGTGGGCTATCAATTCGGGTTTTACAGACCTCTTTGGTCCCTATGAACGTGCATACGTTGGTCCACTAAAGAATGGAGCAACATTGTTTGTCAACTTCTCAGTGTGAAAGTTATGACACTCGTTCCATTTCTAGTGTAGATCTAGCCGATTTCCTTAGTGAGAAGTTTTCCGAGGCGTTCAATTCCTTCAGAGATGATGTCAGGCGTAGCGTAGGAGAATCCAAGGCGCATGGTGTTGCCTTCTGGAACGCTTGGCTCTAAATCATTCCCATCCTCTGTAATTTTATGCCCTATTATTGGATAGAAGGGACCTCCAGGCACATAGAGTAGGTCATTGGGTATTGCCACATCTTGCATGAATTTACTTGAGTTGAAATCAGGATTATCACTCTGCCACCAAATGAAAAAGCCACCAGTCGGGTCCGTACGGGTTCCTGCCGGGAATGACGCATCTAGGGCTTTGGCCATTGCTTCATAC
>JAOUFI010000200.1 GCA_029858305.1 Candidatus Thorarchaeota archaeon | reverse complement strand
TTTCTTTAAACCACTCATGCTCTCTTACTGACATTTTGTTCTAATCCTGTTGTCTTGTATTTTGAACAAGTGGATATTTTGTTTGTGTTTAAATTCAATGGTTCAATATACAGTAAATGCAAATTTCCACAAATGCTTAAAGTGGGTTTTTTGATAAATCTATATCATGGGAGTCGCGAGGTTTAGGAGACATAGAGTGCTATCAATAACTGGAATACTTCTCATGTTTCCTATATTCATGCTGTATTGTTCGCCAGGCAGTGTAGTTGCGCTTGAACCTGATGAACCACATCACGCAAACGCGTTATGGACAGAACCTTCCACAGTGCTTTTGGAGGCAGCGGGCGCTAAATTCAATCTGACTGTGTGGTTGAATACTACAGAGGTAAGTTTTGCATGGCAGTTAAAGATCCTCTTCCATCCCAACTACTTCAATGCTTCACGATTGGGTTACACAAGTGGCGGGAAGAGTGACTTCTTTTCTGACCACTCAACGATATCAGTAACGCCGATTGTGGAGAATAATGAGGGCTATGTACTTATTGGAGAGACATTACTTGGAAACGATACAAGAGGTCCTGGTTGCGGGAGTCTTGTTTGGATTGAGTTCAGCTTGAAGACTTTGCCTGCTGAACAGCATTTCAATATTTCATGCTCTGTGCCTTATGGAGTCGATACGTTTGTTCTAGATCCGTACCTTGACACAATTACTCTACACTATATCGCTGGTACAGCTATATCAATTGCTTCAGGTAATCTAACTCGCGATCTACTCATTGTTGCGGCGATTATTGGAATAGCAATGCTAGTGATTATCGGAATTGCGAAAAGAAGGAGGCCTGTCAAAGCTGAATGACATTAAAATAAAGACGGTGGTTCTACTCTCAATACTGTTCGCATCGAGTATGGTTGGTGTGTATTTCACCTCTGCACCAAGTAATCTCAATTCAGTGGATGATTCAGTACCATCATCTGCAGCACCAGGAACAGCTGTTTTGATTATTAACGATCCCCGTAAGTATGCATTCTTTGGATGGTACAGACCTACTCAATTCAGCACTGAAATACTGAGCATTTTGAATAACACAATATTGTGGGCTTCAAGCTTTGCAAGTCCTGATGAAGTGGATATAGTATTCTATAGTGAATCTGGAGACTCGTATGCCTCTTTTGTTCGAGACTGGCTAGTAAATGGAGGATACCAGCATGCGAAGATCAACAATCAAACCTCTGCGAATATTGAGGAATTCGATACAGATTACTACGAGGGCATTGACCTAGTCATTTATTGGAATACAAATGGCTATGACTCAATAAATGTAGTTAATTCTCATGTTCCATTCATTACAGTATCTACAATGCAAACAGATGAGATGGGCATTGGAAGCGGCATTTCAACGGTGAGCGGGGTTAATGATACATTCCATGTGATCAATACTGGATATTACCCAACCCAGAGCTATCCTAAAGGTCCGTTGATTCTTGATGATAGCTATTCATTCACAGCTACAGAAGCTTCTTCAATTGGCAAGGTGCTTATTTCCTCAGAAGTGGAACTCATCACTACTCCAATAGAAATATCGATGGCGCAGAACGTTTCAATTCTAGCAGATGGCAGCGCATCAATGACATTTACAATAACAATTCCCGAATCTCCTTTGTCAGACATCCTTCGTGAAGCTTTCTTCGAGAATGCTTCTGCTTTGGAGAAAGATGTTGAATATAATGTGCCAGAGAATATAACAGTTAAACAGTATTATGAATTTGAGGAAGGCATCACCGATGTTTCCCTTTTGGGAGATGTAGGCAACCGTGATGGCAAGGTCGATATGGATGACATCAATCAGATAGCCAGTCATATTGGAAATGCAATAGGCGATGATGATTGGATTTCAGATCTCGACGTAAACTGGGATGGAAAAATCGATGTTAGGGATCTTGCAATTGCAGCACATAATTTTGGCAAGACTGAGAATAACACCGGATTTCTATTCGTTTCAGGATATTACGATGGCGAATTAGTTAACCTCACAAATGTCTATTACCGAGGACCTGAAGGGTCATCGAAAATAAATGTGTCTGAGTCAGGGTATGTATGGTATCATCTTCTTCCAGGAACCTATACTGTTTTTGGCACATTTGATGGCACTGAAAAGAACACATCGGCTTCAATCAATGCTGGAGAAATGGCTTTCGTAGAATTGGATTTTGGCGGAGCCCCTGCGCAAGTACAAGAGCA
>JAOUFI010000019.1 GCA_029858305.1 Candidatus Thorarchaeota archaeon | reverse complement strand
GGTTTCCGAGCCAACTACATGATCACTATCGGTGCTGATTTTGCTGTCAAGAAGATGCAACTTGAGGGTGGTCATGATGTTAGCATTCAGATTTGGGATCTCGCAGGCCAGGAACACTTCAAGAGTGTACGTTCCACTTTCTATAGAGGCGCACAGGGTGCGCTAGCAGTTTATTCTACAGTTGAACGTGGGTCTTTTGACAATCTCATGAACTGGGTGGATGAATGCTGGACAAATGCTGGTAAGAAGATACCTATTGTTCTAATCGCCAATAAGATAGACCTAAGGGATCAATTCAAAGACAATCCTGTGATGGCTCAGACCATTGTGACCACTGAGGAAGGACAGAAACTCGCAGAAAAGATTGCGAATCAAGGTGTCATTACATCATTTCTTGAAACAAGTGCAAAGACAGGAATAAATGTTGAGGCTGCTTTCCTAGAGTTAGCAATCAAAATCCTTGAAGCAGGCGGACTCACATAGAAAGAAGGCTCTTATTTTTCTTCTAGCACTCCAAGGTCTCTCTGTATTGTTTCAAAGAGGTCACTGGCAGCTGTCTGAAGTATCTCGGGATCATCTGCAAAAATATCAATTCTCATCTTTGATAGACTATCATTCATACTGCCGACAACTGTCATGGTCACGGCAATTCTAGTTTTACTGAACTTGCCCTCTGCGAGTCCTGTCTGCACTCCCATGAAAACACCCTCTCTTTCTATAGCATCCCTTTGGAACACATGAAGGTTTTTGCCTTCGAGAATAAGCAGTACAGATTCATGAAGTTCAGTTGCTTCAGCAAGAATAGTATGCTCCCT
This sequence comes from Candidatus Thorarchaeota archaeon, assembly GCA_029858305.1. Classification (GTDB taxonomy): domain Archaea; phylum Asgardarchaeota; class Thorarchaeia; order Thorarchaeales; family Thorarchaeaceae; genus SMTZ1-45. Next base: position 35,242 of record JAOUFI010000019.1, on the reverse strand, counting down.
GTTCCATTGTTTCATGTCAGTTTTCAGGCGAATAAAATCGTCAGCAGCCGTTTCAAGAGGATTGAATTGATTGAATAGCGAACGTACGAATACATTCCCTGCCTTTGCTGAGAGAACTTCCCCTTTTGAGTCCACGAGGTTTACAGATGTTATAATCTCACCCTCGATGCACTCTCCATAAATTGAAAATCCAAAAATGAGTGAACCCGAGTCTCCTGAATCTATAGTTTCTATCATTTGAGTCATAGGGTCTACAAGTATGATCGCTTCCTGTGGGTATGTAAGAATTCTCACAGAAACATCATTGATTGGAGTACTGCCCTCATTCTTGATGGTTATACCATATTCGAGCGTATCGGATGTTATTGTATACTCATTAACTACCAAGACATCATCGGTTGTTCGGAGAGGAATTGGTTCGGTATCAATGAGAATCTCGGTTGGGTTCTCAAGGGATTTAGGTATTGTTTTCCCTCTTGGAGCTTCTTTTCCATATCGTAGTAACCACTCTGACGCAAATTCCACTGTTTCCTTCACAGTGGTGTTGTTGTCATTCGTATGCTCTTTGAGAATTGGCAAAGCATCACTTCTCTTTGTGTATGCCAACATACCTGCTGCTACGGTTCGAATGATGGGATTTTCATCGTTTAATGCAATATCAAGAGATTCGTAGGCCTCCGCTCCAAATTCACCTAATCTACAAATTGCAAGTAGTCGTAAATCATCATCTCCTGTCAACGCAGCGTCTCTACAGGCTTGAATACTTGTAATTTCATCCAGCATTTTCTGGATCTTATCCTCAGATGACTTGAAGATATTCTTCATTGCCTTCTTTAGACGATTGACTGATTCTCCGCCCCCTAATGCTCTTGACACGACTCTATCTGGTTTTCTAGACAATGAACACCCTCCTGAATTTCCCTCTTGGTCTAGAATTCATCTTATTGGAATGTTGAGAGAATTGAAAATTGTATTTATGATAGCATGAGGTCTTTTCGAATTCATTATTACCCGAGTTGAAAATCAAATATCATCTTCCCTCTCAACTAAAACCACCAATCGGGGTGAATTAGCACCTGTATAACTTGCCCTATTGTAGTTTCTTCTATTTTTTGAAGGATATGTTTACCTTCTGAATCTACTATTCTTTTTCCACCCGCTTCGCTGATGTACAAATCATGTATTATGTCATAGGCTGACCAAACCTGCAGGGATTCACGATCTAATTCTTCCCACATCGCACGATTCTTGTATTTACTATGTCCATGGGCACAAACAATATGCGTTGTTCCGATTTTACGAAGTTCTGATAGATCCTCTTTAAACAACGCAATTGCTTTCTCTTTGTTTCCCCTAGTGAATGAAAGTTCATCGTAATGCAAACCAATTCCATAGCCATCATTGACAAGTTGTGCAATCAATGATTTTGCTTCATTATAGCTATACTTCTCTGCATGCATGCGAAAGAAGTAGGTAGATTTGATTCCTTGCTCCTTTTCAATCTCATACATTTTTCTAGCCCGCGAGAGTGAAATATCTACATCGTGTCGTAACAAGACATTTACCTTATTCTTACTAAACTCACCATGTAGATGGTCATTGAAGAGTACAATCTCAAATCTATCATCTTTAATTGTATGTAAAAACATCCGATATTGATCTAAACGATACCCTCTTCCCCATTTTATGAACTGATGCATCAACAGGAGTGCTATTACCCATCCTATGCAACCGAAAAATATCACATACTCTAATGGTAACCATAAATGCAACCCAATAGTGAAAGATATTGCTGCTACTACTTCTATTAGTGGATAAAATGGAAGCAGATCAAACAGCAGAGTAGCAAAGCGTAGCTGTTTTTGGAACGTTATTGCTGTAAATATCCAAATGCATAAAGACCCACCAATTAGGAGTAGTGTCAGTATCCACATTACATTGTTTCCTCTGCGCAATTGCAATCCTTTCAATAAAATAAGTATGATGGAGTTCCCTTTTTTTGAGAATTGAAATGTGCTCATTCAATTTTCCTAGCAAATCATTATTGAAATATAATTTTGAAACAGGTAGACATGATAATCTACTATCTTGAATATTCCTCAGATTCTCTTTCACAACATATTTACGGGCCTTTGATTACGCCGCGCGTGATGTCAATGGAGCATGACGAGCTAAGCATCTTTTTGAAGCCTACAATCCTCAAGCCACAGGCAGAACATGGCTCTGAGATAACACGTCGTTTTGCAATGAATCGTGTAGGTCGTATGTTTGCAGCAGCTCTTCAAGACCGAAGTATTCGACTTTATGCAGCTGATGACTGCACAGAGATGCAACGGATGCAGGATGATTTTCTCAGCACCTCTCTTGCGTTCAGTCCGAGAGGCGATATTGTTGCCTCTGGAACAGTTGAGAGATTAGTGAAGCTCTGGGATATACGTTCAGGCGAATGTATTGGGATACTAGAAGGACATACATACCCTGTATTGTCTCTCTCGTTCTCCCCTGATGGGAATAAGCTTGTATCAGGAAGTGGGGATACAACTCTCATTATCTGGGATGTTGAAAATCGCTCATTGATTCGTCAGATGAAGGGTCATGGATTCTATGTTGTCACAGTTGATTGGGATCCGCAAGGTAGTCGTATCGTATCTGGCTCTGTAGATGCAAACATCTGCGAATGGAATGCAGAAACTGGGGCGATGATTGCTCGTCATGATGACCATAGGGCTGCGGTCAGAGAGGTGCGCTTCAATCCTGATGGATCCCGCCTTGTGTCTGGTTCGTCGGATTTGACAATGCTATTATGGAATGCAACATTCAAACCAATGAAATTAGAACAAACACTTCAACGTCATGAGAGCGAAGTTCGTTCATTGGGGTTCAGTAGTGATGGGCGCTATCTCGCATCAGGGTCTGGTGATAGGACAATCTATCTTTGGGATGTTGCTACCCAGACAGTTCAGGGTGAAGCATCCACAATGGGCGAGATTGATGGGATAGAATGGTATCCATCTCGTAATGCTTTCCTTACTGCTGATGGCACTGGAGCCATCATTCGGTGGGAAGTAGAGGATATGAATGAAATGCTTGAGCCATTTCAGTTATTATTGAAGGAGATAGAATCAACAAACGATCCGAATCGCAGAGATGAGTTCATTCAGAAATACGAAGCACTCTATGCACAATATGATGAGGAAACACTACAGACAAAACGTATGTTCTATGTTGTCTGGCAATGCAAGCGAGCTCTGGGACTGTTAAAAGGAAACACGCGCCAATGAACTGTGGCTATATTATTGGTCCACTAGATTTCGTTTTTCCCTCTTCAATCATGATTTTACATAACTCAATGTAGGCTTGTTCTACATTTTCACCTGTGAGAGCACTCGACTCGACGTACAGGAATCCATTCTTTTTGGCGAATTCCTCGCCTTCTTCGGTTGTTACAGCTCTACTGTCAGTGAGATCCACCTTGTTAGCTACCAAAACAAGAGGTATCTCACCCTTCAGATTCTTGAAGGCCTCATCCTTCCAAGCTTCCGCGTTGATGAAGGTTCTTCGTCTGGTCACGTCGTATAATAGGAGACCTCCTCTAGAGCCTCTATAGAATCCTTGTCGCACAAACTCAAACCTGGGTTGACCTGCGAGATCCCATATTTGCAGCGTGACGTGAGCCTCAATTTCAGGAATGTTCATTCGCTTGACAGAGAAATCAGTGCCAATGGTTCTCTTGTAGTCTGCTTCAAAATAGTCTTGGGTGAACCTAGCAGTCATGGCTGTCTTGCCTACTGCACCGTCTCCTAACATGACAATTTTGAAACGGTAATCTGTAGACATACAGCTCAACTCCACATTCAAGAAGAGGGTTCATGGACATTTAAATCTCTACTGTGGAAATATAGATAGTCTCAAACTATTTAATAGGCAAACACACAATGCGACAAGTACTCCAAGGATAGATGGTGTGTCCATATGGAACGGCCAGATTATCGCGAACTTCCAAAGATTCTAGAGACCATGAATAAAGAAGGCAATTATTCAGCTTCTGTTCTTGCAAGAGGAAATGGTCTGCTAGTCTCATCCGCCACATCTCCTAAGACCAATCAAGATATCGTTGCAGCTATGTGTGGAATGATTGCTGATGTTGCTGAGCGTGTGCGGAAAGAACTGATGCTAGGTGAAATTAGGGATATCAGTCTTCGCTGCCAAGATGGAAAAGCCGTATTCAAACGTGTAGGAGCACGAGGCGATGAGACATTGATTATCGGAGCTCTGGTGCCGAAGAATATCCGTTACCATGCCCGAGCAATCGGAAAAGCTACTACAAGAATTCGTATCCTTATGGGCTATAAGTGAAGAAATGGCTTTTTCAAATGCGTATTACACGCTCTCAAAACATTCAAGTGATTTCCACGTTACTTGATGGTACCGTTTCTTCATCCTAGGAGTGCGCGATTTGAAGACTGAACCAACCGAGTCAGAGGCGGATGATTCCAATATGATTGAGGTTGTGTTCTTCAAATCTGATTCATGCGCGTTTTGTCCAAGGGCTGAAGAAGTGATTCGAGAAACGATTAATGACTTTGGGCTTGATACATTCAAGCTTGTAATAATCAATGTAAGTGAGAATCCAGAGGCTGCTGAGGAGTATGGTATATTTGCCCTACCCACAGTTATGATTGGCGGAGTCTCTATCACTGGAATCCCGGAGCCAGAGATGTTGATGAAGATGGTACTCGGGGCCAAGGTCATGACCAAGAAGAAGGGTGAATCCTGATGAGTGATTATACAATAGAACGAGTAAAGACTGGTATTCCAGGCCTTGATGAGTTGATTGAGGGCGGTTTTCCAAAGGGCGATACAATTCTCATCGCAGGGAAAGCTGGTACTGGCAAAAGCATCCTTGCAACTCAGTTCATCTACAAGGGGGTCACAGAGTATAATGAACCAGGAGTGTTTGTGACTCTAGAAGAATCTCCCATCCTGATAAAGAGAAACATGCTAAGGTTTGGGATGGATCTTGAAAAGCTCGAAAAGGAGGGCAAGATTTCCATCGTTGATCTTTCTCCTTCAAAGGAGGCGACACCTGCCACGATAGGGGAATACCCCAGTTTCGATCTATCTGGTCTACAGGCAATAATTATGAATCATATCAAGAAAATCAATGCTACTCGTGTCGTGCTTGATACCCTCTCAATCATGGCCTATAAGTTTAGAAGTCGAGATATCCTCCGGGAGGAGTTCTTTAGACTTGCAGCAAACATCACACGAACAGGCTGCACCCTTTTGATTACAAGTGAGATTCCAGCACAAGAAACAGGCTTAGGTGTGTTCGATATCGAAGCTTTTCTAGCCTCAGGAGTCATTGTTCTCTATAACGAAAAGATTTCAGACACATCACGTTCTCGTTCAATTGAGGTCTTAAAGCTCAGAGGATCAAAGCACAGCTCGAGGATACACTCAATGCGAATTACAGACGAAGGTATAAGAGTCTGGCCTGGCGAAATAAGTCCAGGAAGCTAGCTGACTGGGATGTGGCAAATTGAATAGCTCAGAGAGTTCAACACAAAAACCTGCACGTGCACATCCAATGATTAGTGATCTTGTTAAGTTTGGACAGTTGACTCAGGTATCTTACATGCTTGTTGGCCCTCTAGGAGCAGGTAAGACTACGTACGCAGAGGCTTTTCTTGCGGAGGGTATTGATCAGGGATTTCCTGCTATATTTGTCACGACCGATGTATCTCCCAGAGTCATTCGCAATGATATGAGTCGTCATGGCTGGGCAACTGAGGCACAAGAAGCAGCAGGTCAGTTTGTATTCATAGATGGCTACTCGGAGAGAATGGGCGCACCAAAAACAGGATCTGCAAGGTCTCTTGCCAAAGTTGATGACATCAGCGAGCTAGGAATAGTCCTCTCAGAGGTTCTAGAAAATGTAGTTGTTGCTCGTGTCGTCATTGATAGTCTTTCCACCTTGATTCTCCATTCAAATCCTGCAACAATGCCAAAGGCAATTCAACGACTTAGTGGAAGAATCACACAGAGCTCTCATAGTATCATGTATGTGCTTGAAGAAGGTGTACATGATGAAAAAACCTATGCCACATTTTCTTATCTTGCTGATGCAGTACTTCGTTTTAGAATCAATGATATCGAACCTATTCCTAAACATCAAGTACGTATGGAACGTATGCGTGGGACGGAAACATCTCGGGAGTGGCATGACTTCACTATTGAGCGATAGTTTGCTGTGAAAGCTTTAAAGGAGTATCAAACCGCATCTTTACAGAGAGGCTTGAAGAGTGGAATCCTTGCTATTGACTGCACTACGTGATATACTCTGTGCATCCCTCTCTCTCGATGATGGTCTCTCAATGATTCAAAACATTTCAGCTAGGGACAGCGAGGAATCTAATCTTCTATTCGATATTGCAAGGGCGATTGAGGAAATTATTCTCAGAAGGCCTGGCCTAGCGAGTGCAAAACTGACTGAGATAGCAGTTCGTCTATCCTTCAAGAAAAATCGAACTCTACCTGAATCACTAATACTACTTGATACTAGATACACGAATAGTAATAGACGATCCGAATGCGAGCTCCTGCCCGACATTGAGGCTCTCCCAACACTTGTGGACATTCTAGGTGAACTGTCACAAGCAATAACCTCTACAATTAGACTCAATCTGCGGCCAGTTCTACCTTTCTTGACCGATGAAGCTTCACTAACGTTAGGTGCAATTTACGACCGAAGGCATGATGGTACAACAACACTTGCGCTTCATGAGGTTCATTATCTTGCTTGGATTTTGATTGAAGCTGGATTCTTTGAGGGTGCTGAACTCTTACTCAACCGAGTGATAGAAATATCCAGAGAAGCCGGACAGAAGGAACTACATTTCGAAGCAACCTTTGATTACGCCTGTGTATTGACAGAACTTGGAATGTATGACCAATCCCGCGACATTCTCAACAATCTAGAGAAAGAGGCACGTTCAAGCAAAGATGCTCTCAGACTAGCTGAAGTTACTCTCCAACTTGCAGTGAACGAAACTCGCGACGATTCAATATCGTATAAAGTTGCACGAAAGATTGGGGACAAAGCCGCAGAGCTTTATGATATTGCTTTGAAGTCCGATCTGGTTAGTCGTGATGAAGTTGGATTGGCACATCTTGTGATTGGATCAAGTATCCTAGCTAATGGCTGGAGAGAGGGTGTTTCAGAGGCAATCGAGCGTCTTGAGTCTGGACTTGAAATATACGAGGGTATAGAGAATAAGACATCTATCCAATTATTTCATGTGTACAAAACCTTGTGTGGGCTCGGATTTGCTCATGGTTTTATGAATGACTATGACAGTATGAACAAGGCGATTGAGCTATTAACCCAAGCCAGAAGTATTTTGGATGAGATAGATGATGAGATGCCTGACGTAGAACTAGAAAAGGCAAAGGTAGAAAACACGATTGGTTGGTTGAGTTTATCTACAGAATCTACTGAATTCTGGGATTTGGGAATCAAGGCATTCAAATGGGCAGAAGAGATTCGTGAAGATTTCTTGAAGAAGGGCAGTGTTTCCGATATTGAACTTCTAGGAACACGAATTGGTCTCGCACTCTCCATGATGAGGATTTCAGATCGATCTGATTCAGATGATTTTCTGGAGCCAATCCGAAATATACTCGTTCAATATATCCCTCTTTTTCCAACAGACCGTCGAGCCTACGAGGAAATTGCCATTGCAACATATGATGTTGTTTGGCTAATCACACGACATGGTCGTAACATATCCCAACGGCTACAACGTCTCTTCGAAGATATTGATAGGATGTTGATTGATGCACCTCAAGAATCTCTGTTCATTGAAAGCGTTTCACTACTTGTTCCTTTCCTTGAGAAATCTTGGCCAACCCTTCTTGAACGTTCAAAGAGAATGGCCAACTCTGATAATGCGCTAGCAGATGTTGCAAAACTTACAGCGGCTTTATCCATAACGAAGCTAAATCTTGAATCTTTGAACATTGAGCTAGGACGACGGGTTCAGCCTTCTGTTGATGATGAAGTTCAACGTGTTGATCCTCTCCTCGCACAATACTGGTTGGGTGAAACATATCTGATTCAGACCATCAGAGCATTTTTTGCCAATAAAGACTATTCTGAAATGGCGACGGGATTATACAGCGCTGCTGTAGCCTTTGGTGAAGTTTTACGCATTGAACCTGAATTCGATGAATCGGTTGAATTCATCAAAGCAACCTCCGCCTCATTGTCGCAAGTACTTCGCAGATTTGCATTGACCCTAGAAAACCACTATGCAGCATATATTGATAGAGCAACAATCCCAGGAACTCCACCCGCTATTGACGAAAACCAATATAGCTTTATTCTATCTGAGGACTGGTTAGGATTGATCAAAATCGCCAATGCATATCTTCAGATGGTTGAAGAATCAGAGATGGTCGAGGCACAACCATATCTGAATGCTGTTTTTTCGAATATCAATCGAGCCCTGAAAATGATGGATAATGTATCCCTTATTGACCGCAGGGTTATAGCTCCAATAGGTGCTGTGATGAATAGCCGTTTTTACCTTCGTATGTGATGAACCTGCTTAGTCGTATCGAATATCTGGATTCTTTAAACTTCTAAAACCTCCAGAGCGAGCGCCCCATGTTGCCCACCCAGAAGTCGATGTACGGATCTCATTAGCAAGACCAAACGATTCTCTTACAGGTATCTCTGCATCAATCCTGTAAAGAGTGCGCTCTGAATTGATTTCTAAAATGTGACCTTTTCTCTTAGCTAGTATTGATGAAAGGTTTCCAATATGCTCCTCAGGTGCACTGATCTCGAGTCTAATCCATGGTTCTAATACGGTCGGGTTTCCACTCAGCACACTCTCTCTTGAGGCTTGAAGTAAAGGCTGAGTAATTTCTCTCCATGAAGCCTCTGGTGCAGTGAATTTTAAGTCTAGCTTCTTGATGATAATCAATAGCTTTCGCATCTTCTCTCCTTTTAATGGACCGTTACGAATTAGAGTTCTGAAACCTTCTTTCACCCATTCAATTTCTTCACCATATGGATTGATTTTCCCTGATGCGTCGATAAGCCAGCAATTCGAACTAGGCTCTGAATCAACGATTACTCCCAACGACTCAGGGGAGGTATCTGTTTGAGGCAATTTGGCAATTACAGTAAATGTACTCACATCTAGGCCTCCACTGGTTCGACTTTCACCATCCTTGGTAATTTGCTCTCGGAGCATTACCATTGGAGTGCCTAGAGTTACATTGATGCCGGTTCTCGCCATCTTCTCAATAGTGATTTCGACATGAAGTTCTCCAGCACCTGAGAGGAGCATCTCTCCAGTTTCCGAGTTGACTTCAAACTCCAATGCGGGGTCTGATCTCACGTATTCTTCAATTGGTTGTTGTATCGAACTTAATTCTGAAAGTTTCTTTGGTTCGACAGCATATGTCACAACCGGCTCCATAGGATATTGAAGTCCACTCATAGGTGCTACAGGATCATTACCTTCACCAGTCAATGTGTCCCCCACGGCTATGTCCTTTAATCCCGTGATAAAGGCCAAATTCCCTGCAGGAATCGTAGGAAGGTCGACTCGAGTCTTGGACATGAAGAGTCCGATTTGAAGGGACTTTGCTGGTTTGCCTGTTCTCACATTAGTCAATAGTTCGGCTCTGCTAAGTGTACCAGAAAAGACTCTGACTGCAGAAACTGAAGTTGCATGCCTATCTGGTTGAACATCACCAACAAGGCAGACACATCTTCCTTTTGTATTGCACTCGAGCAGAGACCTACCCGTTTCTGACTCCAAATCTCCTCTCCAGAACAACGGTACTCGATACGTCTGGGCGGTGGAAGGATTTGGCACAGTTCTTATTACAGAATTTAAAACGACTGGTGCGACTGGAAAGATATCCATCAACTCTTTGCGTTTCTCTGCACGATATATCTCATCAATTTCCTTGAGGATTTCTATGAAGGCTTTTCCAAGATCGACTTTCTTTTCACTACCATGTGTTCTTGCCTTGAGAGTTTCTATATCCACTCCCCATTTGTCCAATGCAGAACCGACGGTCAATGAGCCTCTATTGAAGGAAACCTCCCATTTTTCTAAGAGGTCGTCATCAAGATACTTGCCCAACATCGCATTGAATTCACGGACAACGCGTGTGATTTCCTCGGCTGTTTTTCTCGGGCTCAATCGTCTTTCTCTCATTAGCCTGTCTACTTTGTTAATGAACAATACAGGTTTCACAAACTCTTGCATTGCTTGCCTTGTCACAGTTTCAGTCTGGACCATGATTCCTTCAATAGCATCAACGACTATAATGGCACCATCCGTTAAACGGAGACCTCGTGTTACATGGCTTGAGAAATCAATGTGTCCTGGTGTATCAATTAGGTTGATGAGATACTCCCGCTCATTGAATGAATGTAGGAGAGAGATTCCGGATGCCTTGATTGTAATCCCTCTCTGTTGCTCGATTTGGTCGTAATCAAGGAGTCTTGCTGATGCTGCAACTTCCTTGGAGAGTAATCCAGAATCTGCGATAAGAGAATCGGTGAGCGTGGTCTTTCCGTGATCAATATGAGCAATAACAGTGATGTTTCTAATCTGCTCTGTTTCTGCTACTAGTGCTGCTACTCGTTCCTTAACGAACTTCTTATAGAGGTGGGACAATGTCGTCTTACCTGACCTTTTTGTTATACATTGTTAATGGTAGTATAGTCACTTCATTGCATTTGGAGCATCTCAATTTGATTGAATCGCTGTCCCTCGAGACCTCATCTTTCAAGGGTTGGCCACATTTGCACACAAAACCAACAAGTCGTGCAGGATTTCCCACAACAAGACCATGAGCAGGTACATCGTGTGAAACAACAGCTCCACTACCCACCATACAATATTCTCCCAATGTTGTATCACAGATTATTGTTGCATGTGCTCCAATTGATGCACCTCTCTTCACGAGCGTCTTGAAAACCTGCCACCCGTCGCCAAATGCGCGAGGATACATATCATTAGTAAATGTCATGTGTGGTCCACAAAAGACGTCATCCTCTATGATAACACCATGATAGACTGACACGCCATTCTGTATCTTCACATTGTTTCCAATGATTACATCCCCATCAATGTAGACGTCTTTCCCAATATTGCAGCCTTTTCCAATCTTAGCAGTACTTCTCACATGTGCAAAATGCCAGATTCGAGTACCCTCTCCGATGTCAGCTCCATCATCGACAACAGCCAACGGGTGTATAAAGACAGCATTCATTTGGTTCACAATGTTATGATGCCCTACTGTCGAGTTAACTCTTGCTCTTCTCACGTTTTCTCTTCTGTTGTTTAATAGGTGCTGCAAACAATTTGCCTTTGTACGCTGATGTACTTGGGCATCCTACACACTTTTCGGTGGTGTATCTCTTGCAGGCCTTGCAGTCCATCTTGCAGGGTCCAGCTGAATCACCGGTCTGTTTTGGATTAATATCTATCGTGAGATATTGTGGCATGAGTGGAGCATTGCCAAACCAACTTTCAGATTTTCTAACTCCGGGCTCGGTTCTCATACTACATGTGCCAAGGATTGATTCTAGACTCCAAGTATCCTCAGCAATCATTACTGCAAAGACATTGTATCGTCCTGTGACTGGAGCAAACATCACAAGTCTTGGGCATTTCTCATACTTCTGCTTGATTCTCTCTGCAACATCCAAGCTCTCGGTTTCAAGGCCCATAAACAGAACTTTGGTATCAAGGTATTCAGAGTTTATCCCTGCAGTAAGCTTCACCATGTCTGTCTTCATTAGCTTGTCAAGTCGTTTACTTACAGCTACATGTGACATTCCGAGACTCTCTCCAATCTCAGAGAGACTCGTTCGTCCATTCTTCTGAAGGATTGACACTAATCTCTTGTCAAGGTCATCCATTTTATTTCACTCGTCCTGTGGAACCGGTCCCATATACTTGATTACGTTATGTAACCGTTATGGTTACCCAAGTTAAAGGAGTATATGAATGACACGGAAAGGAGAAATCAGATAAGTTCTGCTTTGCTCCAATCATTCTTGTAGATGTGAGCATTCACAGAGAGCGTAGTCACAGTGCCAGGGCTGAGGCTAGTTTTCTCAGCTACATATGTCAGTAGTTCACCAAGTGCATACACATTGGCTGGCCATGCACCGTACATATCATTCGACCTAATCATTACAGACAAGTCAATCAAATCCTGCCGCGTCATGAAGACAAAGTGATTCAGACACGGAACCTCATCAACACGTGTATCTTTTCTTGGGTCCCATGTAGTAGCAACTGCTCGTCTTGAATTTCGATTCTCTCGCAACTTGTTAATGACATACTCAATTTGGTTAATCGTTTCACCGCCCCATGCATTGAGTCGCTCTCCATAGGTATAATCAAAATCCATACGATTGGGATTGAGCAACTGGGTCGCATATTTCTCGCGGAGGACAGTTTCACTGAATGGATATTTTTTACTCACTCTGTTCGAATATGGATTGCTAATATGAATCATCACATTATCATGCCATCGTGTCTGACTACCTCGTTCATCGATCCGTGTCATTCCACTATCCATAATTTTTCTGACAACTCGGACCCAACCGTCCTCTGGTGTCTTAGCCTTGATGTATATTGGCATATCAGTTTCACCGAGCCTAGTCAACAAGAATGCTAAGCGGTATGCCTATTCTAGGTTTTCCATTTAAGACGCTCCCTCTTCCAAGCCCACAAGTAGCATTCATATTCCGCGCCAAATGGAATATTCATTTGTATCATATTTTGGTATCCTTTACTAGATACTTGTTCAGTTGGAAGGACCTTGAACAGTAAAACTATGCTTCTAAACGGTGCTAACATACTCTAGTTCTCTAGGACCTTAATAGGTACTCAAGGGAATGAAATCTTAGGATAATGTGCGAACGACTCCCTCTCTCCGAAGGCTTAGAGCTAGACGAGAAGCCGATTCCGACCGTGACAATGCTTTTATTTCTCATAGGACTAAGAGTAGTTTGCCCCTTCATGCCGGGAGGGAGTTTATGATTCATCAGCCGGGAGGATTAGCTACGAAGCCGACTCTATATCTATTCACTCAGGACGGATGTGTCAATTGTCCTGCGGCAAAAGCAGTGATTAACGAGGCTTTTTGCGATTCTGATGTTTTGATTAAGACAGTAGACCTAAGAGAAATGGACTCGGATTTTGAGTACATTCTATTAGAACATCAGATCTTCATAGCTAGCACCCCATCGATTATTGTTGAGAATAATGGCAACATGAAGATGCTCTATAGTGGTCAGATACCTGACATTGAAACCATCAGAAGGGAGGTACGTGAGTTCCGGTGACTGACATTCGAAGCACTATTTCAGATGCAGATGACCTTCGCATCAGAGAGAAAAAGATGCCAAAGGTCAGAACCACCAGCAGTACTATGGAGACCTTCGATGCTAGTAAAATCATTGAAAGTCTTGTATTGGAAGCTAACCTCGCGCATGCTGATGCTCATCTTGTGGCAGTCAAGGTCATGGATAGACTTGTTGCCTCTGGTATCAAATTCCTATCCGGTCCTCTAATTCGAGAGATGTGCAACAGTGTCCTTGCTGAGCTGGGATTTGAGAAAGAACGTATCCTCTATACTCGTGTTGGAATTCCTATGTACGACCTCGGTCTGCTCATTAATAACCCCGGTGCTCATACATCCAATGCGAATCTCATGCGAAATCCTGAGACGATTGCAAAACTTGTTCACGACCAGGTGATGGAACAACATACCTACCTCTCAATACCATCTCATCTAGCAGATGCTCATTTGAAAGGCGATATCTACATCAAAGATAGAGAGTATTTTTCAACGCGTGATTATTGTGCCACATGGGATATGCGACAGGTCCTTACGCTAGGTATTGCACCTGATGGGCTTGGTGGCATGCACTCAAGTGCCGCAGGTCCTGCACAACACCTCTCTGTTGCAGTAAACCATGCCGCTATCTGGCTGGCTGCTGCTCAGAGCTCCTTTGCAGGCGGTCAGGGATATTTCTACTTCAATACATTCTTAGCTCCCTTCATGAAAGGGCTGCCATACAATAAGATCAAACAAGCTGCGCAGCAGTTGATCTTCACTTTGACCCAACAGTATGTAGCGCGCGGTGGTCAGGTGATATTCAGTAGTGTTGACCTTACTCCCGGTATTCCTAAGATTATGCGTAATATTCCAGCAATACTTCCTGGCGGTAAGGTTTCCGAGGTCACATATGGCGACTATGAGGAAGAAGCGCGGTTGTTCTTCAATGCCTTCATGGAAGTCATGATTAAGGGTGATGCGAAGGGCAAGGGCTTCGGTTTTCCAAAGCCCAACATCGTGCTTCGGAAAGAGTTCATGGGACCTGAGTATGATGAGTCATGGCGGCTTGTCGCTGAGCTCACTGTAAAACATGGTTCTCCCTATTTCGAGAACTACTTGAACTGGCGATCAAAGATAGAGGCTGGTTGCAGTAGTTGTTGTTCACATCTCTGGACTGCGAGTAGTGATGAGGAACTTGATGAGTTCCTGAGTGGAAATATGGTCTTTGGAGCCTCGCAGATGGTCACACCAAACTTCGGTCGTGCCGCGTGGCTAGGCAGAGCTGATGAGGAACATTTCTTTGAGAAGATAGACGAGTACGTCGAACTATCAAAACAAGTCATCCTTGAGAAGAAGCGGCTGATGGACAAGCTGATTGCTAGCGGGAGTGTTCCTTTCTATACACAGCCCAAGCCAAATGGTGAGCCTCTCATCGATATGAATCGACGTGAGTTCCTGTTGGGCACGGTTGGTTTTGACGAGATGGCTGAAGTTATAACTGGCCACCATCTACATGAACCAGAGGGAACACGTTTCGGAATCAAAGTCCTCAAGCACCTGAAAGCGAAAGCCGCAGAGTTCCAGAAAGAGACCGGTCTCCACTTTGGTGTCACTCGTACTCCAGCTGAGAGCGCAGCAGGTCGTCTTGCGGTGAAGGACTACAAGGCGTATCCTGGAATCAGGAAATATCTCAAGGGTGATGGTTCCAATGTCTACTATACCAACAGCACGACCCTCTACGTAGGTGCGAAACTTCCTCTGACACAACGGATCAAGAAGGAAGGGATGTTCCATCCGTACATGGATGGAGGTGCTCTCACTCATGTCTACCTTGGTGAATCAAATCCAGATCCTGATGCGCTTTGGGAGCTGACAAAGAAGATTGCTACAGAGACTCTGAACTCATATTGGAGCTTCACAAAGGATGTTTTACAGTGCCCGAACTGCAACTATCAGAGTGGTATTGATTGGCGGAGTGCAAGGTTTGCGTCTATTGATGACCTCTCAAAAATCCCCTGTCCGAAGTGCGGATTTGTGGGAGTCGAGGTGTTCAGCAGAATAACAGGCTATTTGCAAGCGCTCTCGTCATATAATCCTGCAAAGAAGCAGGAGTTCCTTGACAGGCACCGATATTCGTTATGACTGAGAAGTACCCCTTAATCAATTTCAGTTGATGCTACTGTAGAATGCAGCTGTCGTTGTTTCCGGAAATAGTGAGCTCCAACTATAACTGCAATTACAATTAATATTGGAACACCCGCCAGTGGCTGAGGTCCCCAGCCCCCCCCACCGACCGCTATAAGATCTGCCGCAATTGTGATTTCCTGACTTGCATACCCTTCTTTCTCGACAAAGATTGAGAATACTATTGATGCATACGTGATTTCGTTTGGTATACATCCACCATTGGGAATGGTCGCTTGTACTGAAGCTGGAACATTATTGAACAATACGATTTCATAGACTCCTGGATTTTCAGGATCTTCGGTGATTGAACGAACCTCTATGAATGATGAGTTATAAGTTTCTACTGAAATGCTTACATCCCGAACGAGCGCCTCTTCATGAGAAGGCCAGATATCCACCAAAGAGACGAATATGAAGTTGCCACTCGGGATAAGATGTAATGGATATAATGGTTCATAATGAGGAGTTATTTGGATTTCTGTTGGTATATCTATGATGGTGATTTCGATTGTACGATCCCATGGAACTCTGTTCTCAAGAGCGAGCTGAATGTGAATATAATAAGGCAACCAATTTGACCTAGGCGTACATCCTACAGATTCATACAGCCATTCAGATGTTGTATCAAATGTCAGATTATAATACCCATTCTCTTGGTCTGTGAGTTGTACATATTGCTCAGTAAGCGTGGGACCAACGATGGTTGCACTAGCGGATGCGCCAGCTAGTCCTCCCACATGACCATCAGAGTCATCTGTGTCGTTATAGAAAAATTGAATGTCTATTGCATCACCGAGGGGGATCATAAGCCAAAGAGGGTAGTTATCAATCTGGTTCTCTTCTGGTATAACAACAACAAGATTTGTGGGTGCGGGATACAAATGCATTTCAGTCACAACAACTTGATTCTCAAATCCTGTTTTATCGAAGGCAACAATTAGATACAGATACTCCGGAGCCCAGGAATAGGTAGTGTTTACTTTGACCAAATAAGAACCGTTTCCTAGGTCATAAATCCCATCACATACGAAGGATAGACATGTGACATTAGCATTAGGAATGCCCTTATCCCCGTTTAGATCCCAATATGTGTATGTGAGATTGCCTGTCCAACCCCAATTAACGAATACTACAAAGGGCGGTCCATATGCTGCTGTTTCATTTACACTACTTTGGGTGTAGATGTTTGGTATTGAATTGGGTCCGAAACTTGGCTCTGCATTCGTGGTCTCGGTTGCGATTGAATGAGTAGAAACCAGAATGAGTGTGAAACAAACAAATATGGCAGAACAATATCGTATTCTCCACATCATCCTACCAGGCCACCTTCAATTCTCCCTCATCGTAAGAGGAATGCTAAATTCATCAACTCATCTTTTAATTTATGTTTATTGTGTATTTGCAAGACCTATCTTCAAACAACCCTGCGAAGAAGCAGGAGTTCCTAGATAGACACAGGTATTCACTGTAGGATTTTTTCAAGGAGGCCCTTTTACAACTCTTTCATAGAACTTGTTAAAATCATCTCCCATCATGACTTCAACATACCAAGTCATACCAAGAGCCTCGGATTCACCAATCCACGAGACCTTTTCATCCCCAGTAGTTGTCCCCATAATTACCACATCAAAATCCTTCATGGATCCTCGATGCTTTTTGACATAGTTTACTACCTCGGAATATTCCTCCAGAGACATGTCTTCGCTCATCGATAATGGAAACACACCATCGTATCTTGCCGCTCTTCTGAATGGAGCTTTTATTGGCCAAGTACCTGCACACCATATTGGCACGCGTGGTCGCTGAATCGGGCGAGGATTGAATGTGACCTCATGAATATTGTAGTGCTTTCCAGAGAATGAAAATGGTTTACCAGACCAAAGACCCTCAAGAATAGCTAATGACTCGTCTAGTTTCTCAGCCCTTACTTTGAGGTCAGTATCTTCTCCGAAACTTCCATAATCATTGTCAGAAGAACCCCCTAATCCAACTCCTAGAATGAACCTACCCTTAGAAAGAATATCTAGTGTAGCGACCTCCCTTGCTACATCCTGTGGGCGTCGTCTTGGTAGAGGTGTCACTGTTGTGCCGATTCTAATCTTTTCAGTGCGTGCTGCTATGCCTGCAAGTGTGATCCATGGGTCTGCAATCAATTCATCCTTTCCTGCATAATTGTGGTCCCACATAAAGAACCCATCCCACTTTGCATCTTCAGCAGCAACTGCCAATTCAAGGAATTTATTGGGATCTCCTTGAAGTGCGTAGTTAGAGATATAGACTCCATATTTCATCGCAGTACACAAGCGAACGAGTTGAGAAACTTTGTAATATCATGTTCACTCGTTTTTTCTGAGTGTTTTTTCTGAGGTTACTTACAAAGCTTTTCGTCATTCAATCCTGCCTAAAAGCAGGAGTTCTTAGACAGGGCATGACTCCAATCGTAAGGGTTTAATTCAAGATATTGTTTAGGTATAAGCTCACTTCAGTTCGCGTTAATGGAGTGGAGCGAGAAATGATTAGAGAACATGTAGGAATTCAACCTACTCTTAAGAAAATCATCACGGTAATGCTGGCTATGATTCTTGTAGTTCCAGCAATTCTACCCGTCATATCTGTTCATGCAAGACCAGGAGCCCAATGGACTATTATGGTGTATCTGGATGCAGACAACAATCTTGATTACTATAGCAGCGTGAACGTTGAGGATATGATGACCGTAGGATCAACCGAGAACGTCAATGTAATTGTACTCTGGGACAGGTACGATGATGTGGCCAATTTATACAAGGTCGACGCTGGAATTCTTAATTTGGTAGACGGATTCGCACTCAATGGGATTGAAACAAACATGGGCGATCCCGATACACTCACGGATTTTGTCAAGTTCTCAACAAAGCATTTCAGAGCTGACAACTATGCTCTTGTGTTGTGGGACCATGGCGATGACTTCAGGGGTTGTTGTTGGGATGACCACCCTGAGGATTACTTATCTCATCAAGAAATATCGAGTGCTCTCTCAGGCTTCCAAATTGACATTCTAGCCTTTGATGCTTGTGTTGAGGGAATGATTGAAGTTGCGTACGAATATGTCTGGGCAGGCTTGGACATTGAATATCTAGTTGCCACAGAGGGATACGTGCCAAACTGGGGCTATCCCTACGGAATGATACTTGAAGACCTAGTTGCAAGTCCAACAATGAGTGCATTTGATCTATCGAAGACCATTGTTGATAATTATATCGCATTCTATGAAGCAAAACGCCCTGCCTCGCGGCTTGTGGAGCTAGCTTCCATTGACATGAGTTTTGTTGACTTGATAGTCCAGCAACTCGGGAGTATGACCGACGCTTTGGAGAGTCTTCTTCTTGCTGATAGAGAAACGGCTCACGAAATGATTGCAGAAGCAAAGGGCGAGGGTAATTTGGGTTGGTCCGAGTATGGTTGGGAAGCATACATCGATCTGCCAACATTCGTAAAATCCTTGGCAGTTAACAATGTCCCCTATGCGGCAGAATTGAATGGAACTCTCTCGACATCAATCTATGTTGTGACAAGTACCGCTTTATCCTCAGCTGAAGGTATGGGAATCTTTTTCCCAAGTTCCTATGGATCCTTCAGCAATAATGTCCTCTGGCATGGCGACTTGTATCTAGCCATGCAGTTTCCGCATGAAGGGTGGTGGGACTTTCTCCAGGCATACTGGGGGTTGTGATGCATTTCACTAGTCAACGGAGGCGATAATTAGAGGAAACCAGGATTGAGATCATTTCATCTCTTTGAAAATTGCCCAGGACACTCCATAGAGGAACTCCTTATCATCCAGTGGTATGAATCCTGAATGCTGTACTATCATGCCTTTCTCTTCTGCTCGCTCCTTCAAGAATCCCGGGGTCAGATTTCTAATGTGATCTAATTTTTCTTGAAGCTTTCCTTTTCCCTTAGGTGGGAATCCCTTTCCCGCTATACACCCGTCGCACCAGCCTTCAAGCCAAAGAACCTTGTCTTTATGTTCAATTTCGAACATTATCTTACTTGGTTCAGGGATGTCAGGAACAAGCTGCGCAACAAGAGTGATGATATCTTCGAAACTCGGTTCGCTTAAACGCGTCATCTTTGTTCATCTAATCTATATTGGATGTCCGATATTATCTTGCCGTTCAACGCAGCTTTCTGATTGATATACTTCAATTTACTTGATAGCCCCAAACTTTCGAGTGTGAAACTCCACAGAGGTTATATTCCTCTGTATGCAAATGTATGCGGAGATAGAGTTGAGAGCTGTGTATCACGCTAGAGTGATGTTACTATGTGCACTTCTTTTGGTCGCACAATCTTTCTTTGGTCCAGTTTTTCAGTCCGCGTTTTTCATTCAAAACAGGATTGCAGCTCCTGAAGGGGTTAAAGGCGTAAGCTTGGCTGATACTACACCACATAGCTCGATCAATATCTCAAGCAATCAAGACTTTATTCTCCAAGGATGGCCTGGAAATGGAACCGAAGAGAGTCCGTATGTAATCGAAGCATTGAGCATAGATTTCGATGGATGTTGTTTGAACATATCAAACACGAACGTGTTCTTCGCAGTATCTGGTTGCTTACTTCAAACTAATAGTGAAGCTGGTCGATATAGCGTGCATTTCCAGAATGTGACAAATGGTCGTATTGAAAATTCCTCAATCGAATCATATGCTTCTGGTATCTTCCTCGAGAATTGTGAAGACTGCTCTATTGAAGAATGTGTTTTTGATACTGGGTGGTGGTGTGTCCGCCTTGAAAGCTGTCTCACATGCACCATTTTGAGTTCAATTCTGTTTTCGTCAGTTGACGGAATCTGGGCATACGATTGCCCAAGCCTTGAAGTGGCATTAAACAATATTAGTGGTATTAATGGTGATGATGGAATTATAGTAGGCATGTGCCCTAATTTTATGATTCGAAATAATAGCGTCCAGAGTTTTTCTGATGAGGGGATTTTCATCTATTCTTCACATGGTGGTGCAATTGTTAACAACACCGTTCAATGTACTATAGGGCCTCAAGGCTCTTGTGGATTGTCTTTGTACAATGTGACGAATTCTAGGATTGTCAACAATAATGTATCCACATACCGATATGGATCTATTTTTAATGGTCATGACTGCCTATTCGAGTCCAATATAATTCATAATAATGATCAAGGTCTATTGACATGGAGTACCAACTGTAATTACTCGAGAAACATGTTCGGTGCCAACTATTTACCTTAATGCTGAAGATAATGGAGAAGATAATTTATGGTTCCAAAACTGGTGGGACGACTATATTGGTTATGGTTGGTATCCCATCCCTGGTTCAGCAGGATCCTTTGATACTGATCCTTCACCAAAGAACAATGTCCTTATTGTCGGTATGACTGCATCAATCTTCCTCGTATTCCTTGGCTGCTTCATCCTTATAACCATAGGAACAAAGCGCATAAGGCGGAGAGCTCTTATCGATCGGTATTCCACTGATTGGGATTTCAAAGAACGACTCACATTACCTCTTTTAATCGCAGCACTCTTGCCCACTGATGTTTTCCTATACTTCCCTGCCTATAGCCCCTCTCGTTGGCTTGTCTTAGGAGCTACTCCGTTTGGTGTTATATCTTGGACAGAATATCCCTCGTGGGGACATCATCCATTAGAATTCATCTTTCCATTAACAGGTGATTTTCAGATTTCTCTCTATTATGTTCTATTTGGCTTGCTATGGTTCTTGCTCTCAGCTTTGGTGGTTAGAAGCTTCTGGCTCTATGCTGGAGGTGAGATTGATCATCTCCGAATGAAACGCATCGTTCTGTCGGTCCTAGTTGTTATGATTCTTCTAGGCCTCTTTACCTTGACAATACCTCTCCCCTTAACTCCGTTCGTAGCACTGCTACAGGTTTCCCGGTTTAGCAATGGTAAAGCAGAGTAACGGGTGAAGTGTCATCCTATTGGTATCTGGATTGAAACTCAATGCTCTACACCCTGAAGCTTAGGAAGGCTCCTTCTAAGAGAAACCTCATACGCGACAAATATGAGCAGTATAGGACCTAGCGCAAGTAATGGTGCAGCTGCAACAGCTGCGACGGGCACTAGGAGGATCAGTACAGAAAATCCGCCTTCTGGTGGCGACTGCAGCGCCGATTGATACCACCCTATAGTCTGTATAACGGTGAAGATGTATGCGACAATTGTTGAAATTCCTGCAAATCCCTTCATCATCTTCAGATACCAGTTCCCAACCCCTTCAATCTCTGAAATAGCTCCTGGCTTCTTTTCTAATTCACAGACCAATCCACTATCCTGCAATAGCCATATGGGGGTAAATACAATCAAGATGAAACACGCAAATAGTAGAAGAATAAAGAGGAGTGACAGGCTGGAAATAATAGTTTGAGTTTCCTCTATAGCGATAAAACCTTCTGAGACAAAAATCGCATTGGCGATTGTCTGTATATTTGAGATAGAATAGGCTATGCCTAGGGCGGCAAATGCTGGAATTAACGTTCTTCTTAATTGACCAATGCCGTTTACTTGATGATCGATTGTCTGGAAGTAGTAACGAGCATTCTTGCCGCGAATTGATCTGTGCACTCTTAGTAGGGCTTTGGATATATTTGGCGTGATAAAAAACAACACTAACCCAGTAAGGCCTGAAAGTATGTACAGCCAAATGAAATCAACTAGAGTATCTCCAGGCAGTATCCTGTAGATACCACGTTCGGCATCAAATGGGAACATACCACGGTATGTGAAATAAACTGTGATTGCAATAGTTGTGATTACAAGCAGTTCGATTGATATAACAAATTTCCATGAGATTTTAGTCTTTGTTTCAAATTTCTCCGTGTGTTCATCGCTCTCATCCATTCGTACTATCTCCTAATGGATGTACTCCTATCTATCGCAGAAATATATTCTAATCTTGTACTTCGTTTGGATGAGCCAAATGAGTCAGAATGAACTTATTAGTATGTGTGCAATTATGCACTCCATCGTGAAAGAGGGAGCGCCATGCCTTCAAAAGCAATTTTGTCTATCA
This sequence comes from Candidatus Thorarchaeota archaeon, assembly GCA_029858305.1. Classification (GTDB taxonomy): domain Archaea; phylum Asgardarchaeota; class Thorarchaeia; order Thorarchaeales; family Thorarchaeaceae; genus SMTZ1-45. The sequence continues at coordinate 12,616 of JAOUFI010000019.1, read as the reverse complement.
TACTTGTCTTTTTGATGTTGAGTGTTGGACCTGTTCCAAGTTCCAACATGAATACTTCAAATCAGATGGAATTTCCAGAATCTGTTGTTGAGCCTGAACTCTCAATCCTTAATCTTGATGAACCGGTCAGTCGTGTTTCAATTTCTTTTGAACGTGAATTGACAAATAGTGAGATTCTAGAATTTGAGAATATGGGGATATCTTTTGGATTGAATCCACAGCATATTGGTTCAGTCTATATCGTTGAGGTTTCAGAGAGTGCACTTAACACACTTGCTTTGCATCCGTTGTATCGGAACGCTGAACCCTTGAAGAATCAGAATTACCACTCACCTCGGGATGTTTCAATTGCTGAAACATACACAAATTTAGCTTGGTCTATGAAGGATTATGAATTACAGAATCTTACAGGAAAAGACATTTTAATTGCCGACCTTGACACAGGAATTCAGTGGCGTCACCCAGACTTCTTCTACGCAGACGGTGAATCGTATAATTGGTATAGTCCTGGGAACTTGCAGTTTGACAATGGAACTGATGGCATCGACCTCAATAATGACTTTGCTATTTCGAGCAATGAGATTCTCTATGTCACCGATACCAACAGAAACTCTGTCTATGAGACTGATATTGATTGGATCTGGCTGGACAATGGGACAATTCTGGGAGCTATTGATGATGGTGATACCTTTTTCGTTGTGGCTGATACAAACTCTAATAATGTTCTGAACATTGGAGAGAATCTTATTGCTCTCAAAACACCAAAAACAAAGTATATTGTCGAGAAGAATGGTCTGAATATAGAGGTCTGGGAGCGAGGAGTGAATCTCACCTCAAGTACTCACTACGACACCCATGGACATGGCACGGGAGTAGCTGGAATTCTCAATGGTGGACAGCTAGGCTATCGCCAATTCGTAGGTATTGCACCAGATGCTGAATTAATGATGATTGACATCTTTGACTCTGACGGCTTAACTGTAGAAGAAGGTTTAATCTGGGCGCGGGATCATGGCGCAGATGTCATTATTATCGAGGTAGGTTCTTGGACCTATGAATATCTCGACGGGTCAAGTAATGTCGAGCTCATGATTGACTCCTTAACAAGAAGCGGAATTCCAGTAATTGTTCCTGCTGGAAATCTGTTTGGTGGATACCGTCATGCCCAGAGAACTGGATTGTCAAATATCATATTCACAACGCGCTTTGAAGTTCCCTCCGGGCTTGGAATTTCTGAATTGTATATAACAATCCTCTGCAATCAACCAGTTAACCAAGCACAGATAATCATTCAAGAGCCTGTTCCAACTGGCTTTATTTCGCATATTTTGAATCCTGGCACTGGGTATAACAATTGGGTAAGCAGTCCAGCTACCTTGAATGTTACTGTTCAGTCATTTACGGCGAAATCGATGAGAGGTACCTCAATGATCGCCATTAATATCAAAGGTACTATCAAAGACACAACTCCTTGGCATGTCGATATAATAAATCCCAACTCCGCAGGTTATCACTTCTATATTGCAGATGACGCAACATCATGGAGTGGAGGTGCTATCTGGACTATAAGTGATGGTTGGTGGAATAACCAATTCACCATCACCTGGCCTTCTACCGCTGATACAGCAATATCTGTAGCATCTTATATGTCTCGAAATCTCTGGTCACCAGGCTATGGTTTTATAGCTCCTTATTCTTCATGTGGGCCTCGAATTGATAACATTCCAAAGATGTCGGTTTCCGCTCCCGGTGGGTGGGATGTTGTATCTTCCTGGTCAAGTGATTCTGCTTGGGCTAGTTGGATGACGGGGGTTGGTGGATTACCGTTGAATCCAATGTTTGGAGGATATCAGCTCTTCAGTGGAACAAGTGCTGCCGGTCCTCATGTTGCTGGCGCAGTAGCCTTAATGTTGCAGCTAAACAAAGACTGTGGTTCTCTTGCGAAGTACATCATCGAAGCTTCAGCTTATACTGATGCTTATACAGGAGCTATTTCTCCGTTTCCCGCAATAGGCAATAATGCATGGGGATATGGCAAACTCAATGTGAGTCGTGCGATATTAGAAACTAAAAAGATACCAATCATTCATGAAATAAATCAGAATCCAGTTTCACCTCAATACATTGACGCAGTCACTGTGACTGCAAATATATCAAATGCAGACTACATCTCGTTCCAATGGACCGATGATGATTGGCAAAGTTTGACACTAGTTAATATGACTCTTTCAGGAGGTATCTATTCAACAACAGTTGCTGCCCATAGTTATGGCACTCAGATTGACTACGTAATTATTTCTACGAATAACAGCGCTATTGCCAGCCTAAACCTAGGATTCTCGTATCTTGTCGATGATAGAATCAGTCCAATTATATCTTTAGTAGAGCACAATGCAACTGCAGCTGTCTATGAAGGAAGCTATGTCATAGTCACAGCTACTGCTTCAGAGCCACCAAACGCCTCTGGATTGGCATCAGTGATTATTGAGTTCTCTCTTGATAACTGGGCTTCTGTCAATACGATGTTCACGACTTACCTCAGTGGAGTGCACACGGGCTTTATACCTCCTGCACCTGTTGACATGACAGTCAAATACCGTGTCAAAGCAACTGATTTTGCAGGAAATATTGCCGTATCAGCTGAAGGCTCTTATACAGTACAAGCTCCAGCATCTGAAGCAACTGACATCATCGCGTTTCTAATCGACAATTTACCCATTGTAATTGGATCTGTCATCGTACTATTGTTGATAGTGTATATTCTTATGCGTCGTAGGCGATAAACCAATTCGTCGATATGCTGCTTTGAGATATAACTAGAAGTTTCAAGGGAGATCCGTATGAGGTAGTAATACTCTTCAACCTGTTCTAGATTAAAGAGTAGATTTCTTCGTTTTTTGATACATCTTATTGTATCTCTCTCTGAGGTCTTCCTCGGATATGAGTGGTTGACTGATAATCTCTAATGTGTCCTTTGACATCTTACCCTCTCTTACTAGCTGAGCACCAGCAATCTTTGCAGCATTTAAAACCTCAAAGGCTTTCTCTTCGTTCTCACTCAAAAGAAAAGCGTGGGGTCTGATGAGTGCTCCCGAAAATTCAACGCTGAGGTCCTTTGCAAGCTCTTCTGCGATGCGTACCACAGTATCTGCATTTGCTTTCTCCCACCAGCCGCCAACTGTGACTAGGACTATCTTTGAAATTCTCACGTTCTCATGAAAACGTGCACGAGTTCTTCCATCTTGGAATTCGAGAATTGGCTCAACAAGTGGCATAAGCCGATTTAGGAGGTTTTGCATTTCCCCCGGGAGTGGTAGGTATATAGGAGTAGCAAGTATTAGTATATCCGTCCCTCGCAGCTTAACATAAAGATCCTGCATATCATCGGCTTGAACGCACTCTCCAACCTTCTCATACCAGCAATCAAAATCCCCCAGACAAGGTCTGATTTTGAGCCGTTTAGCATAGACTAAATCAATCGTAGCATCCTCTTCCTTCATGCCCTCAAGAAACGCATTCAGTAGTTTCTTTGTGAATCCCTTTTCCATTCGTGCGCTGCCATTAATGGCTAGAACCTTTGTCATTATCCCGCACCTTACAACAGTATCAATCTTTTTGAATTGATATCAGAGTGTAAAAGAGACCTCTGCTATAAATTCTTGGAAAGCAAGCACTATTTTTGAGAACATCGAATTGATAAGAAAATGAGTAATCAATTATGGTGTCGCATAATGCATGCGTGCAATCTATTGCTTATGGAGGTTGAAGACGTGGTTAGTAGAGATTTAGTACTTGCAGTTATTATCGGTATAATCATCTTCGAAACCGATTTAGTATTTGGTTGGTTAACAATGGTATCTGGCCCAATCCCAGTGATATTCATTATGGCTGTAATTATTGGCATTATTGCTGGGAAAATTGGTTATGCTCTTTTGAGTACTCTTTTGACATGGGTATTTGGGATTCTGATTGCTATTCTTATTGCGCCAATGGTCTTTGTGGATTACTTGGCACCGGAGCAATCATACCTTACACTATTCGTCTTTGTAGTCATTTATTCACTACGAGGAGTGTATTCCTTTACCTATGAAGGTGATCTCATAGAGGTCATAATTGTTGGTCTTCTATATCTTGTCGTGATGATAATCATTTCACCTATAATCTATCTCTCCTCGTTTATCTTTGCGGTAGCAGGAGGCGTTATCGGACGAGTTCTGCGAGATAGCTTGATGAAAAAAGAAGCACCCTCGCCCCAGCAGTCGGCTCCGGCAACGACAGAACCTCAATAGCGTGTCATCAACTCCAGAATCCTATCGTATTCACGGATGAAAAGAGTTCTTAGTTGAGTCTTTCTTTGTAGATTAACAAAGGCTGCATCGACACCGTTCAGTGATATCTGAAAAAGTTCAGGTAGTGTAAAGTCAAGATGCTTGTGTAGTTGTATGTACTCATTATTCAGGTCAGTATGAAAGAGAGATGGGTCGTCGCTATTCACATTTACAAATAGCCCTCTATCAAAGAAATCCCTGATAGGATGATTCCTCATCGATGAAATGACACCAGTTCTCAAATTGCTTACAGGGCACATCTCAATAGCGATTCTTTCTCTCTTCAGATACTCCATAAGGTTGGGATCCTCTTGCGCCGTGACTCCATGTCCTATCCTCTCTACATTCAGGTATCGAATGGCATCCCAAATCGATTTCGGTCCAGCAGCCTCTCCTGCATGCGCGACAAGATGCAAACCCATTTCTCTAGCACATTTGTAGACTGGAGCAAAGGGCTTCGGCGAGTGTGCGCTCTCATTTCCTCCAATATCTATTGATACGATATTATGTGAGTTGGCTTTAATACTTCTGAGAATATTCATTGCCTCCTCCATGGCGGAGTCGCGAACGAGGTCTACTCTAATGTTTGTTAGAATCCCAAACTCTTTGTGAGCTCGTTTTATACCTTTATTGATGGCGTTAACTATTGTAACAAACTCAATGCCTTGTTTGATGTGATCCATGGGAGAGAAACTAAGTTCCACATACTGCGTATTACAGCTGGCACAATTTTCAAGCATCTCGTAAGTGATGGTTTCAAAATGCTTTCCATCCTTGATACACTTGATTATCTCCATATAGACACTGATGAAGTTGGCAAAGTCTGTATATTGAAACCGATTAATTATATCCTGTTCAGTCTTGTAGGCAACTTTGATATCATCTTCAATGATGATATCAAGAAGCGTAGACGGACGTATCGAGCCAAGGACGTGTACATGCAACTCGACTTTGGGTAATGCGCGAATTGCCTCCAGAGAGTTCATTTTCGCTACTTGTCTTTATGTTATGTATAACACTTACTGTTCTCATATCCTTTCCATAAATCCGCTTATTGAGCGGCAAGACCATGGATTTGGCTTTAATGAAGAACGGTGGCTAAATCATGGCATAAATCGTTTCAACTGCAAATGTTTAATATCCCCTTAACAGTGTGGCTTTGTGGTGGTAAAATGGCAGAGATACCAATTGCATCTGGAGGCAGTGGTGGCAAGTTATATCGCTCCCGTGATAATAAGGTTCTTTTTGGCATCTGCGGCGGTATTGGCAAGTACTACAACACAGATCCGACAATCATCCGAATCCTCTGGGTCCTATTTACTCTCGTTTATGGTGCTGGCTTACTTGCATATCTTATTGCAGCTTTAATCATTCCTGAAGAACCTTAGCAGAAAAATTACGACTTGCTGTTTCTATCATCAATTCATAGATATGTATTCTAGACAATGGACATTGAACGGCTAGCTTCAGATCAAGTTGGCAATTGGAAAAATCTCTTGAGAGTGCCTGTTTGCATCCATCTATAAACCTCAGATGCAATGATTCATCTTATAAAATAGAAATTGTTTGGAGTGAAAATGTTGAATCCGAAGAAGAGGAGTCCTCCTACTCTCTGCGTCCAAGGAACGCATTCGCAAACAGCAGGACCTGCAGTGGTACCGATTGTACAGACGTCTACTTTTGTTTTCGAGAATCAGCAACATATGTTGGACTCGGTACAAGGAAAATCTGGCAACCATGTATACACAAGGTGGAGTAATCCAACCACTAAAAGTGTTGAGGAAAAAATCAGTGCGCTCGAGGGTACAGACGACACCCATGTTGTAGCATCTGGGATGGCTGCGATTTCTTCCGCTATAATGGGTCTTGTGAAGGGTGGTGAGCGGATTCTATCAAGCGATTCAATTTATGGTGGCACAGTTCATCTCTTTAATGAGATTCTTCCCCAGAATGGAATCCACGTAGATTATGTTGATACAGATGAAGTAGCTGATGCACTACTAGATTCTCAAGAGAAGTACAAACTTTGTTTCTTTGAGACCCCCACGAATCCTACCTTGAAGATTATTGATATGAAACAAGTAGCTGATGCCGCTATTGCAGTAGGAACGATAAGTATGATAGATAGTACATTTGGTTCACCAATTAATCAACGCCCCCATGAATTCGGTGTGGATCTTGTAATGCACAGTGCAACCAAGTATCTTGGAGGTCACAGCGATATCATTGCTGGTACCATATCTGGTTCAAATGAACTAATGGCGCGAGTCCGGAGTGCTGCAAAGCTTCTCGGAGGAACAATGGATCCGTTCGCCTCATTCCTTCTAGACCGCGGAATTAAAACGCTTAGTGTGAGAATGGAGCGGCATAATGCAAATGCAATTTATCTGGCTGAGAAACTTTCTCAAGATAGTCGAATCAAACAGGTTCATTATCCTGGTCTGCCAAGTCATCCCCATCACCAAGTTGCAAGACGACAGATGAATGGTTTTGGAGGAATGTTATCACTCGACTTGGATTCTGATTTGGCAGGAACTCGTCAGTTTGTTGATTCATTAGACATTTTCCTTAATGCTGTATCACTCGGCGGTGTCGAAAGCTTGGCTAGTATTCCTGTTCTCACAACACATTATGGTCTGGGTGAAAAGATTCTTAGTGAAGCGGGAATCTGTGATTCTACAGTTCGGCTTTCTGTCGGAATTGAGGATGCAACTGACTTGCTCAAAGATCTGCTGGCTGCTCTTGATTCATTGAATACATAATATCTAGATATGTGGCCATTTGTTAAGGCGTCTGTCTTGCTAAATGTTGGGACCAGTCAATAGGGATGTCGTGGAGAATGAAAAGAATGAACTTATCCTTGCGACCCTTCACAGAATGGTGCAATATGGCAAATTAAGGCATTCTGGAGGAGGAGTATTTGCAGATACCTGTTATATTGAGGATTTGTTATCTATCTACTGATAAGAAATGATGATAAGAACAGAATCAATCTCGACTTATGCTGAGCAGAAAAAATGTGACTGTGGTAGATGCAGTTGCATTATTCTCTATAGCAGTGAACATTGTATACTATGTGATGCTGCTCTTGAAATCATGTATTCTGTCATTTCTGATTTTGGTCTTTCAACTAATGTTATTCGCAAGATTGATGTCACAGCTGAGTATGATGGTTGTACTGTACCACCACCAGTAAGTCTTCCTGCAATGAGAATCTGTCAAGAAGTATTGACAGGCATACCAGATATGGATGTAGCGCGAGGAGCTGTCATGCACGCGGTACTCAAAGGTTGTTTCTCAGAATAATTGTATTGATGGCGAACTCTAGGGAACGATTGCCCAAGTGCCCTTCTTACGATTGGATCCACTTCATCTTGTGACTCGAAGATTGATCAGGCTTCGCCAAATCTCGTGGTTTCTCTGGAGTTCCATAATCTTATCAATATCCGCGTGATAGAGAGGTTTTCTCATATCACTAAGATTAGGTACCTTTCTACAGAAATTACCAGACTGAAGAGTCTTCAGAGCAAGTGTTACCGTTCTCATTGCTAGTCCGCTCTTGTTAGCAATCTCTTGAGGACACATTGGACCATCCTTTGCCAATTCGTCCAGCACAATGAGCGTACTCTTTGTGAGATTGATATGCAGACTCATTCTAATCACCGGTACACAGCGTGCAAGTAAGGAGATTATATTTCAATCGCCACTTGCCCACTTCTGACGCTTACTATAACTACGATTTATGTTATAATAAGCATTGCCAATAAAGTATTTGATATTCTATCAGGTGGTATAGAGATATGCATTCCTGTCTTTGCCAACAATCTTTAGAATTCCCATCTTTCGCATACAATATGTCATCTTCTGAGCAATACGTTTAGGTATATCTGAAACCTCTGCAAGTTCATTTGTTGTGAACGGTCTTTCCAGTGTATTTGGAATAAAATGTAAGAAGTCCGATGGTTCACTGTACAGGTGTCTTTCTATTACTTCGAGAAGTTTTCTATCACTATTACTCCACCCTCTCCTTCTCCAGCTCCCCTTCCCATTCTGAATTCTGATCTCCTCTTCTCTAATTAGGATGACCTCCAGAGAGAAGTTCTTATGGCGAAGAAAAGTTGGAATGCTCACTAATTCTTCAAAAACATTGGCAATTCCCAACTGTTTCGGTGAACGCCTCCTGCTTATCTCGTTTATTCCATCTGGACTCTGACGAACAATCCACTTCTCATACGGTATAGGGTATACAAGTCTAATACGGTGATTCTTCATGAGTGTGAATAATTTATCCTTGATTGCAGTGAAATTTCTTGTCTGGATTTCGATGAGTAAACCATCCCGGACAACATCTACTACATAGCCGTCGATTGCAACCTCCATCTGAGTTTCTGGTCCTGCATACATTTTCTTTATTGCGGCGTGTAACGAGCGTTCCTGCAGTGTTCCAATGCCGCCTCCGTTTTCCATAATGAGAATCACACTAATTCATTTGTTTATTGAAGGTTCTATTATGTCGTTAATACAAATTACTCTAGAGATATCGAGTCCAGATCACTCCATCATCATGAGGGTATAAATTAGATATTCTCGCAACCTCTGAGAATCCAATTTGAGAATAGAACTTCCTTGCGTTCTCGTTTCCACCTTCCATGAATAGGATTATGACTCTAAGCGTATAATTCCGTTCAGAGTAGAAAAGCGCAGCATCTTCAATCATTCTCTCAACCAATTTAGTAGCAATACGCTGTCGCCGGAACTCGTTGTTAACACCAAGCGCTACAAGCTCCACAACACCATCATCATACCCCCCTCTTGTATCCCAGGTGAGTGTTCCACACAACTTATTGTCGTGCAGTGCTAGTAATGTATTAAAATGGCCAATCAATCGTTCCGCGAATGCCACTGCACGGTCATCATGGTTTTCAACTTCAGATAGATACATGGTTTTGAGGAGGTTTCTATCCTCTTCTCTTGCAGGTCTTATCTCTATCATGTCACCTCAGTTGCAGCAAGTATCTGATTTGTACTTACTGCCTTGAACTAATCGATAATGACAACCGCGTCAACGAAGAGTTCGTAGTCCTCATCTTCATCTAGATTTCGAATGAGCGCTTTCTCTACCTCGACCTCTCCGCGTATCTCAAGGAGTCTTGACTCATATAGTACTTTTACAGTAGAGGCTGCAAGTTTCTCAGCTAGCTCTGGACTAAGAACAAGAGACTCATCAGGTGTGAGAAGGATTACACGTCCGGTAACCTCTGTTAGCTCGATTGCCTTCTCGACTGACTTGTCACCTGTATAAAGAATCAAAGTTCTACGATTTTCAAAATCCTGCAGATTATCAACGCCTGTGTAGACGCCTTTATCGAGGAACTCATCTTTTCCAACGAGACACTCAACTTCTTCCTCCACCTTTTCCTTATCATCTGCCACTTCCTCTCCTCTACCTTTTCTATAGCTCTTGATTGCCTCATGAAGAGCATCAGCTGCGAGGTTTGAGCAGTGCATTTTGATTGGCGGTAGGCCATCTAGTTCCTCAGCAACATCCTGACGAGTCAGCTTCATTGCCTCATCCAAGGTCATCCCCTTGACCATCTCAGTCGTCATACTTGTTGTTGCGATGGCTGAGCCACAGCCAAAAGTCCTGAACTTTGCGTCTGTAATTTTATCTCCATCGATACGGATGAATACCTCCATGATATCCCCACATGTGGGATTGCCTACTTTTCCGACAGCAACATCGTTTCCCTCAAGAGTACCGACGTTTCGAGGATTTCTGAAGTGATCCAGAACCTTTTCGCTGTATTTTGTTGATTTCATTTATTTCATCTCCTAATTCGATTTGTAAATTGGAGATAGCTCTCGAAGTCGTGTCACTATTTCTGGCACGAACTCAAGGACGCTATCTATGTCTTGATCTGTATTGAATCTTCCAGTTGTGATTTGCAAAGAGCCATGCGCCTCCTCATGAAGGAGACCGGTTGCAATCAATGTGTGTGATGGCTCTAGAGTCTTTGATGTGCATGCTGAGCCCGTTGAGATTGCTATGCCTCTATCTTTGAAAGACAAGAGGATTGATTCTCCTTCAATTCCATCGAATCTTACATGCGTATTACTTGCAAGTCGCTCTGTTGGATGACCATTGAGATGACTATCAGGAATTTCCTCGAGAATTTGTCTGATCATCCTATCGCGATACGAAGTGAATCGTTTCACCTCTTTTGGCATCTCCTTCTGCATTAACTCAGCAGCTAGGCTCATACCCACTATACCAGGGACATCTTCACTCCCTGACCTTAAACCCTGTTCCTGTCCTCCACCAATAATGAGAGGGTTGACTCGGAACTTCTTTCGCATATAGAGAACACCGACTCCTTTTGGACCATAGATGTCGTTTGATGAAAGTGCCATAAGGTGAATGCCATCTCGTTTGACATCAATTGGCAGCAAACCTTCTGCAGCTACTGCATCTGAGTGAAATGCAACTCCTTTCTCTTCTGCCAGTTTACCAATCTCACGGATAGGTTGAATTGTCCCTATCTCATTACTTGCATAGCCTACAGAGATTAGAATAGTCTTGTCCGTAATCCTCTGCTCAAGTTTTCTCAGATTCACACGGCCGAATTGGTCTACCGGGACTTTTGATATCTCGAAACCAGAGCGCTCAAGATGTTTTGCGATATTGTGTATTGAAATATGCTCAATCTCGGAGATGATTATGTGGTTACCTTTCTTTTGATTTTTCAGGGCATATCCGATTATTCCTAAATTGATTGCTTCGGTTGCTCCTGAAGTGAAGATGATCTCATCTTCATCAGCATTTATGAACCGAGCAATTGTCTTTCTACTCTCTTCAAGAGCCTCTGTTCCTTCATCCCCAATTGAGTGTAAAGCTGATGGATTTCCATACTTTTCACTGAAGTATGGTTTCATGCCCTCCACGACTCTGGGATCAACTGGTTTTGCGCTCTGGTAATCAAGATAGACCTGTTTCATATGATCCCAACCTTAAACCGTTATTTCTGACCTGTCCGTGATTAATCTTTCTTCCGTCGCACTAAGATTCTCTTAACTCCGTCTGGAAGATTTTTGGCACTGACGAATTCATGACCTGTTCTCTTGCAGAATCTTTTGATGTCTTCCTCCGCCGCAGGATCATCTGCAAGTATCTCAAGAATTTGACCTGGTTCAATGCTTTCAATGGCTTGTTTTGTCTGGAAAAGTGGTTGAGGACAAAACAATCCCACACAATCCAGACTTTCATCTGGTTTCATTTCTGTCACGGCTTTCACCATCTCTATTGAATGAACTATTGTTAATTTAACTTATAAGATTATTCATAGATAATAACTGATTTACGTCATTTGAGCTTCTTTTTATCTGAGTTTTCTATTTCCGACAAAACCTCTCTGAAGTTGGTGAAAAGATGGCAAAAACAAGCAGGGCTGCTGTGGTCCCTAAACCAAGCGCTCCTCTGTCAATAGAGGAATTTGAGATTCCCGAACTCGCTTCAGGCGCAGTGCTTCTGAAAGTTGCCAATGCTGGTGTCTGTGGGACAGATGTACATTTGTGGCATGGCAAATTGGCTGGAGTGCCATATCCTCTCATCCCTGGTCATGAAGTCGTAGGAACTATAGAATCACTTGGCAGTAAGAAAGTCAAGGATCTGGATGGCAATGAATTGAAAATTGGAGACCGTGTTACATTCCATGATGTGTACAATACATGCTACAAGTGCTGGAACTGCTTGGTTGCTAAAGCGCCTACCAAGTGCACTAATAGAACTGTATATGGAATTACAATGGACTCTCAGAAACCACCCTATATCATCGGTGGGTATAGTGAGTATGTCTATCTCTCACCAGGTACACACATCATCAAGATTCCGGATCATGTCAGCTTTGATGGAGCCAGTGCAGTTGGTTGTGCGATGCCAACTGCTGTTCATACTGTACTTAGGAGCCCCCTTACTTGGGGAATGAATGTAGCAATTCAGGGCTCTGGTCCAGTAGGTCTAATGATAGCTGTTATAGCTCTCATCAGTGGTGCCTCCTCAGTCACAATGATTGATCAGGCCAAGAACCGTCTTGAGCTAGCAAAGAAATTCGGAGTCACGCATACTCTCAATATTGGAGAAACTACCTTGGATGAACGGAAGCAGAAGCTGAAAGATATAGCCGGTGGACATGGACCAGACATTGTCTATGAAGCTACAGGAAGTGCACGAGCAATACCTGAGGGTATTGAATTGGTCAGAGAAGGAGGCGCGTACACTATATGCGGACAAT
>JAOUFI010000199.1 GCA_029858305.1 Candidatus Thorarchaeota archaeon | reverse complement strand
GCTTTGGGCGTTTGGTATTCTTGCCCAGAAGAACGTGAGAATACCAAAGATATTCTCGCTTGGGGGCTTCATTACCACGACAATCTTTGCTCTCTTTCTATATGGACCTTGGACTGGGATAAGTGACATTGCCACACGCCCAGCATTCAACATGTTCGTCACTCTTGAGTGGGCAATATACTTCTCAATCGTGGGTTATCTGTTTATTATCGCTCTCTATGTATGGCGAAAAGAGAGGAACGCAGAGAGTCAATAAAAGACTCTCTATTCCAAGTACAATGAGACACGACCCGGCAGTGCAAACCGAGCCTTGTTCTGTGGGTCATGTGTAGGTTTCTCTGAATCTTGCACGACTACTTCCAACTTCAGCTCCTTCCTCATGTGTCCAACAGAGTCTTGCAGAGTAGCCAGCTCCTCCTTTGCGCTTGTAGAGTGGTCCCAGAGGCCATTCTCCTTGGAGATACGATCAACAATGTTCTTGACCTCCTTGCCATGTTTTCGGAATTCCTCATCTGCCATCAAGTGTTTCATTATGTCTCCCACAATTGTTGGCACGTTTGTATCACGAATGCTATTCATTGCCTTGAACATCCATTCAGGAGCTACGTATATGTGAACTCTCTTCGCCTTCTTCCCCTTCAGTAGTCTTGAGATCTCTCGAATGTCCCGAACTGTAGATTCAACTACCTGCTGAGCCATCTCGACATTTGTGTCAATCAGTTTTCTATCAGGTACAGGCCAGCTGCTCAGGGAAACATAGTCTTCATGACCCATCTTTGACCACATCTCTTCACAGATGTGTGGTGTTATGGGTGCAATTAATCGAATCCAAATATCGCAGACATACGCCATGGTGCCTTCTCGCTCTGCCTGAGGAACTCCTTCGCGGTTCAGATAGTAATTGATAGCACGAATCATCTCAGAGGATACATGAATAGCATATTCCCTGAGCTTGAAGTTGCTGATCATATCTGTGCAGATCGACACTAGGGAGTTTACGCGGGACAGCATCCATCTCGTTGCAATAGTTGGGTTCTCCTTCTTAGTATAGACTCGAGGGGTCTTTGGGGCATATTTTGATGTGATCTCAATGAACTGTCGCATCCGGTTCTTCATGGTCGGTACATCACGCTCTCGCCAGTCCATCAAGGTCCCAGGCTCAGCAGCTGACACAACATAGATTCTGAAAATATCTGCTCCATACTTCTCAGGAATTTCTACCAAGGGGATTACATTCCCCTTGCTTTTACTCATCTTCTTGCTCTCCATATTCATATGCTCACTCAGACTAATCAGCTTCAGCCAGTGTTTTGGAGGGAAGATAGCCACGTGATGAAAGATTGCGAAGCTCAGATGGTTTGAGATATGAGAAGGCGCAGTATGACGCTGATCATTGGGATACCAGTACATGAACTCGTCATGCATCTTCTTCAGCAGCCCAGCATCAATACCAGTAGCCTTACTCACCTTTGCTGGTGTGCCCTTACCCAGGAACACATAGTCAAAGAACTCATAATTCAATTGAGCGGGCTTTAGTTTGTTGTTTCTGACGTGATGGGCGATTGTGTAGAATGCCATATAGATTGTAGAATCTGATAGAGACTCAATGATCCACTCGGGGTCAAAAGGTAGTCGTGTACCGATACCTCTTCGTCGAGTACATGGTCTCTGGGTCAACCAATCGAATGTTGCCTCGAATAGGTTCCTGAATGTTTCTGGGACAATACCCATGTTATTCAGAGCGCGCCTAGCTTCTTCTTTCCATCCGGGACTCTGGTAGTCTAGAAACCACTGACCTGCAAACACACCCACCTGAACATCAGTCCCACATCGACAGATTACAGGTCGCTGGTCGGGCTCATAGATCACATCGACTCTGTTGATGGTCTTCAGCCACACTACTACATCTTCTTTCACATCCTTAATCATCCGACCTGAGAACTGGGCACAGTTGTCACGCATGACTCCATCATAGAACTCAGCCTTGTAGATCTCTTGAGTGGCTTCCTCCAGTTTCACACCCTCTTTCTGAGACATAATGTTTCGCTTCTCAACTGCGTCCTTCGCAGGGAACTCGCTGTACCCCTTCATGTCAATCATACCAATAATATGGATGTCACGGACATCCTCTTCGGAGATGCCATACTGAGCTAAGCCCGAGGGGTCCTCCCATAAGTCAAGTAATGCAATATAATCAAAGGGCGCATGACCGGGTACAGAGTATACAACACCTGTTGCGTTG
>JAOUFI010000018.1 GCA_029858305.1 Candidatus Thorarchaeota archaeon | reverse complement strand
CACGCAAGAAACTCTCAACGTTTCTAATCGGATACTATACCCATAGCCCGTTCGGTTGTGCATACACGTTGCACAAACGTTAAAAGGCGATTGAATAGGGTTCTGTATCCTTTGTATCTTGAGGTTTGAATATGGACCCTAAGAAACTGGCTATTGTTGCGGTGACTATTGCGATTGCTATTATCGGTCTTACAAATGGTGTATCTTTGTTTGCCTTTCAAGGTTCAGAAAATCCCAATACAGATACAGATACCCCACTTACAGGAATAACAGAAGATAGAGACCTACTTGAGCTTGGACTTCAAGTCCCTGATAGTTGGTCATTTGCTATGTCTGATGGAACTACATTGAGTCTGGTTGATCTAAGGGGAACTATAATTCTTGTTGATCTCATGGCAACTTGGTGTAGTGCCTGTAGTACTCAAAACACATACTTAGAAACAGTATATGAAAGTCTTGCAGGTTCACTAGTTATTATCTCCCTCTCAGTAGATGTGAGTGAGACTCCATCAATGCTTGATGACTATAAGACTACGAAGGGACTTCCTTGGGATCATGGTCTAGACTCTAATAGTACCTTCTCTACATACTTTGGCGTCACGTATATTCCCTCAATGGTTCTTATTGATGTAGATGGATATTTCAGATACTTTCATGTTGGTCTTTGGAATGCAGCAAGCATTTCTGATAGAGTCGTTGACATAACGTAGAGGTCGTTTGAGTGCAAGGCGTCATCGAGCTGATATTGATGTCATTGGGAGTGATGGGTTCAGGTCTATACATCGCTTTATCTCCATGTCTCTTTCCTCTCCTCCCTCTTTTTCTGTTAAACAGCCTTCAGGCAGCAGATAGTCGGAAAAGGAGCGTTATTGTTACAGGTGCCTTGGTGACTGGGATTCTTGTTTCAATAGCTACTTTTGCTGTTATTGCGTATCTTGCTACATCCGTTGGTTCTTTCTTGTTAACCAACTTCACTAACCTTCAAGCAGTTCTGGGGATTTTCATACTCTTCTTTGGAGTAGTGATGCTTTCAGAAACTCTCAGGAGGATACTTCATTTATCACGATTCAGCCTGAAAGAACAGCCTGCAACACCATCAAACTTGACGCAGGTATTTCTTGTTGGTTTGGGTTATACATTGATGGCTGCGCCTTGTGCAGGTCCTTCAATATTGGCTGTCATTTCAGTTTTTGGTGCTCAATCAAATCCTCATGTTATCGTTTTTATGCTCATCCTAATATCTATGACAATTGCTGTTCCCTATTTTGCTATTGCACTCGTAACTGGAGAAGCAAGGACCCGTATGGCAAGGTCTCTAAGCCGTTATACAAGAGTAATAGAAATCATTGTAGGTGTCACTCTCATTATTATTGGCTTGATTCTGATACTCCCTGCTCTCGGAATTCGTCTTTACTTATGAGTCTCCTCAACTATCAAAAAATGTAATAACAATTTGTCATTCTTCAGTCTATGCAATCCGGGAGAACGGTTGACCTCGATTCGCTCATGAATCTATCTGATATTGGGCACATACTTGTTTCACCCGACAAGAAACATACTGCTTTGATGATTAATCGAATCCATGACAATTATGACATCTTTCTAGGAAACACCAAAGAACGAACCGAATTGATTCCACTTACTGATACAACTGAATTCACAATTCTTAGAGACTGGGCTCCAGATTCAAAATCGATAATAGTTGCAGAGGATAAGGATAGAAACGAGCGCAGCACCCTTTACCGTGTTTTTATAGATTCTCCTATGGAAATGATACCCATTACTGAGGTAGATCCTAATCACTTCATGAGAGGCGGATTTTTCGGACCAGATGGGGACATTGTCATATATGCTGCTAATTATGATTACGACATAAAGAGAGAAACAGAGACCTTTCGAGTTGTCGTACAGGACATTGAAACTAATAAGAAAACAGTCATCGCTCGACCCGATAAACCCACATATACGCGGCTATCTATTGAGCCAAGGGGCAAATACGTTCTTTATAGCAGGTCTGATGAAGATCCATCAGGAGTACAGTGGTGGATTGCCTCTGTTGATGGAAATGAAGACAAAGAAATCCTAAACTTTGGACCAAAGGCAAAGGTTTCAGCTGATTGGGCATTTGATGGTAGAATTCTATTCAATACAGACACTCTTCAAGAAAAACGACATGATTCTGTGGCTATCGGACTTTATGATCTTGTAGATAATGAAATCCAATGGTTAACGAAGTTCTCGAAAGATGAACCTTATGATGATTCTTTTGTGCCGAAGCATAGCCAACACGTTGCTTTAGTCCGTGAGCGTGAAGCACGCAGACAATGCTTCCTTCTGGATTTAGAGCTTGCCACATTTAGAAATGTTACTCCACTTCGAGGTAATTTAGAACCTGTAACATCAATTAGTTCGAATGAATGGTTGGGTCTATTTTACAGCTCAATAAGCCCGAAGGAACTGGTAAGGTTTGACCCAAGGAATCCAGATCCTCGTGATTATGTCTTTTTAACTAATATGCTATCAAAATGCAACATCAAACAGGAGGACCTCACTCCAGCTGAAGAACTGAGATGGGCCTCTGTGGATAATATGATGATTCATGGATGGTTCTATAGACCCAGAAAAGTCAATGGAATAACCCTGGTTCATGTGCACGGAGGACCAACTGCGCACTCCAGAGATATGTTAGATATTGATATACAGTATTTCTGTTCCTTGGGATATAGCATACTTGATCCAAATTATAGAGGTTCTACTGGATATGGAGTGAATTTCCGAGAACTCATCAAGCAAGATGGATGGGGAGGTTATGATAAGGAGGATATTCGAACAGGTATCATGACTCTGTTTGAAAAGGGCCTTGCAGCTCCGAATAAAGTTGGTATCTTTGGTACTAGCTATGGTGGCTATATGAGCTGGATTGCAGTAACTCATTTTCCAACAGAGATTGTTGCTGCTGCTGCTCCAATCTGTGGGATGACCGACCTAGTCATTGATTATGAAACCACACGACCTGATCTTCGTCCTTATTCTGAAGAAATGCTTGGAGGCTCTCCAGAGCAAAATCCAGAACTCTATCATAAACGGTCTCCAATCAATTATGTGCAAAATATCAAGGGGAAACTCCTTTTCGTTCAAGGGCTTATGGATCCCAATGTAACCAATTCAAACGTAATTGAAGTTGAAAAACGTCTGAGAGTCCACGGCATCACATACGAGAAACTCGTCTTCCAAGATGAAGGTCATGGTATAGTCCGAGAAAAGAATAAGAGGATTCTCCTAGAACACCTTGCTGCATTTTTTAATACAGCACTTTTAGGAAACCATCATTGATATTGCTACATGCGAAAACCGTACTATTCATCCACAATATATAGCGCCAAGTAGTTGTTATTGACTAATTGAATAGGTTCTCATTTTCGGATCGTATAATTTGAGTAGCTGAACCTTCTTCATGTTGAAGATCCAAGCCTCGAATAATTGCAGCAGGAATTCCCTCATCGGCTTGTCCCATAATCAGTTCAGCTGCTGCGGCAAGTTCGTCAGCAATACACACCAACGAAGACCTAAGTTCGTGGCCGTAAAGGTCCTTCAAACCAGCATTCACAGTAAAAGGAGATATCCCTGCTAGACCGATGGCAAGATTTACTGCTCCTTTTCTCCAAGGACGTCCCTGAGTATCTGCAATTATAACTGGAATTTCAAAACCCATGATTTCTGATAATGCCCTACAAATCATATCTGCTGAATGATCGGGATTTTCTGGTAATAGAACATAATATCCTACTGGTGCATTACTCTCATCTACGCCTGACATGTCCGTGATAAGACCGTGTCTTGTTCTTGTAATGAGCACCGGTTCTTCGCGAATGATATCCTGAGCCTCGTTGATTGCGGTCTGTATCTTCTGAGGTTTGCGTTCATTCGCCAGAGCAATCTTTTCCGCCTTCGGTGATACGACAATGTCTGCAGATTGAATGATTGCTCCCTCAGCGATAGAAACGACCGTGTGAGCGATTACAAGAACATCTCCTATCCTGAGATTCTGTTTATTCTTATTCATTGTTTGAAGAATCAGCTCAGCTAGATTATCACCTGGTTTTATTTTCGGCAATCCAATAACTGGTATGACCTCGATAGTACTTAGATTGTTTTGAGAGTTGGATTCTTCAGAGGGATTGTTAGGCATCTGAGTCGGACGCATGTTCGACTTCCTCCTTTGAGAGCTCCTCTATAATATTGCCTTCTCGTTTGCGACCAAATCCAGCTTGGATTCTCAAGTTCTCGGGGATGAGATAGTAGAGAATCATACCACCAATAATATTGATAGTTGCCTGAAGTATATTCCATGGAATTAAAACGGTTGAGGCTATAATCGCACTTTCTGTCGTATAGAACAGTGGATAGAAAACTGGAAGTAATGGTATGTTGACTATGAACATACCCAGTGTTCGAATTGCAGCACCCAGGATTAAGAATAAAGTTAGATTTGTTCTTTTATCAAACGACTTCTTATCAATAATGATTTTCGCTGCAAGTAATCCCAAGATCGTGAACAACTCCGCAGCTCCCTTGAAGACTGCTCCTGGAAAATTACGATATCCTATTGCGACGAACATCACAGCTATTGAAATCACGCTTGAAATCATCCCAAGACCTATGAAAATAATCACGATTGGAATTCCTGTCCAATCCAAAGTAAATGGAGTTCCTCCGGGAAAGAATTTTAGATCAGTAATGCCCACAACGGGGAACACTTCTAGCATGGCAACCATCGCACTAAAGATTGCAAGTAATGCGATGCTCTTCGAATCGAACCTACTGCTCATTCTTATACGATACTCCAAGCTTTGATGTCAATAATTTAGCCTGGAAAATGGACTTGTATCTTCTATCATAAAAGGTGATTGCTTATCTCAAGCGTGTTATGAACAATGTTCTTCAAACATTCAAACAAGATGAATTCATAACTGTTCATTCAACCATTTAATGTCGAGGTGAGGATGTGCATGAAGCACGTCAATACTAAGATGATACTAGGTATCTTAATTGTAGGCGCGTTCTTACTCAGTTCTTTGGTAACCCCAGTAGCCGCCCTGCAATCAGTAATAATAGAACAAGAAATGAATAGGGCCTATGCTCCTGGCACAAATAATCACACCTACATCTATTCCTCTGTTGAAGATGTCTTTCTTCAAACATCCTTCAGCAGATTGCATGTGAATGAGGACATTGACCTCACAAGATATAGGTATGATAATGATGGCTGGGCATCCCCTGACTCAAGCTACACAGAACCATCAAATCCGCCATTTGCTTGGCAGGATTTCAATTCATTCGATAATGGTGACTTTGGTAATCCAGGCTTGCTGCCAATATTCTATGATTTTATTGGAACTGATGGATCTGGTGCTGTGATTAATACAACACTCGAGAGAAGAGTCTTCTCACTTGCTCTTGGACAAGAAACAGCTGTAGTGATGGACACAAGGTACACTTACTTTGGAACCTTAGGAATCAGTGGACAGGAATTTGTTCATATGACTGTCGCTTCCTTGCAGGATGACGTGACATGGGAAGTCGGTGTATATGATCCCCAAGGCAGATTGATGTTCTATATGGGTAGTTCTGATGGTGATATCATTGTGCTGCCATTCAGACCATCAATAGCTGGAACATACTACATAATCCTTGAGGCTACTCCATCAACTACTACATTTGCACAATTCAATTTCTATCCCCAAGCAGTCGGAGCACAGCTGCTCTCCCCTGGGGAAGTTTTTACGGGCAATCTTCCAACTGGTGAACTCAAAGTGTCAGATGAAACTGGAAGTTTGGTGCATGATGAGTTGGCTCCAACTTGTCGAACTTACAAAATAGATCCTGGCACAGGCGTTTCTTCCCTATATTACTCATTCAACTACCCTGAGGGATTCATCGGAATCCCCCAAGATCCTGCCATAATGTTCTCAAGTGATGCCTTTTTGCATGATTATATGGGTGGTATGCGCTTTTTTGCAGGAATTGGAGTTCCAACAAATGATGTGTTTAGTTGGTGTGGAGGAATCTTATACATCACTGTGATGGGTGGCGATAACATTGATTATACACTCTATCATGATAGTGATGTTGCGGAACCTCTTCCGTTGAACCATGAGTTCATGCTAGACAACTACTACTTCAACCCTGTGAAAGAAGTATATAGTCTATCTCTTGATTATCCATCCATGATAAAGGTCAATTCAACAGCTGCTCCCGCAGACTATTCCATTGCCATCTATGGTGTAGATGAGGATGGATACTTTGTGGAAGCGACTCCCGCAGATGCAGCTTACATCTATAGCGCAACCTGGGAATACCTACCTGCTGGCGAGTATGTCGTTCTTGTAACAGTCGCAGATACGACTACTGAGATGATTGAGTTCACAATAGGCTCGATCGTACCAGGATTTGAAGCTGGTATTGTATACCAAGGTGGTGTCATGGTTCCAACTACGCCTGCTCATGACTACAACCTAACTCTGACTCTGAATAATGTCTATAACGTATCTTCAAGCGTCCAAATTGGTATCTATGACCAATTCCTTGGTTGGAGGTGGGGCGATGTTTTGAACATGGGGACCTGGTGGGATGGTGTATTAGCAATTCCACACTCCACACACGTTAGTGAAGTAACATACACACTAGATGAAAGAATGTGGAGTGATGAGTATGCGATGATCACATTAGTCGTGTATCCATACAACAACACATTAGGTATAGGCGATACCTATCCTGACTATGCAATGAATTTCACAATCGACTGGGTCGACGTGACATATGATGACTTTGACAATACAGCCACTCTCGATGTGTCAACTAGTTCTAATGCCCATAACTTCACTCTAGTATATCCACTTGTGGATACAGCTGATGAGTATTATTCGCTTCAATTGAATACTACACCAGGTACTTGGTATAATGTATCCATTAAATCTGCAGATGCTGTTTCATTTGGATGGTATGAAATCTACACTCCGTATGATCAGAGAACACACTACGTCGGTGACGCTGATCTAGATGATACAGAAATTGGAGTAGTATCGTATTGGTCATTTCAATTCGGAGCTATTTCAGATCTTGTATACCTCGATATGCGTGTAAAT
Organism: Candidatus Thorarchaeota archaeon; assembly: GCA_029858305.1. GTDB lineage: Archaea > Asgardarchaeota > Thorarchaeia > Thorarchaeales > Thorarchaeaceae > SMTZ1-45. The sequence goes on along the minus strand of JAOUFI010000018.1, from coordinate 29,194 downwards.
CGTGCTGATTCTGCAGAAGGATTCCTCTGGATTGAAGTTATTCCACTACCGACTCACGCCTTAGAGCTCTTACCTGCTCCTGCAGCTGGAGGAGATCTACTCGCACTGCTTGGCAGCATAGCGTTACCAGTTGGTATAGGCGCGGTTGTCATTGTAGTTGTGGCAGTTGTATACTTGAAGAAGTTCAAGAAATAGAAACAAAATCTGACTCGGACTTTCCGGGTCAGACCTTTTCTTTTTTCCAATCACCGCTCTCCTCATCAGAAATAACCATTGCTTGATTTCCAATTTCGTATTCAGATAAGTTGGATAGCAAATTCTCCATGTACTGGCAAGTACCAGTTTCTATGATTTGACGCACGATACTTACCATTTCATCATTTATGGATAGCCCTTCCTTAAGTCGTCTCTCATCAAGTAATACCTTCAAATTCTCTACGCCTTTCTCAAGCTTAATTGATAAGTCATGAAATGGCTTGCTCATATCCAATGGTTTACCCAACATATATCGTTGGTAGAACACGATATCAAGTAGTATTCCAAGAACTCGGTAATTTACTTCATTTTCAAAAGGAAGTGTGTGGCGAACTGACCTATCTCGAATCCCAACCTTCTTACAAATCTCATGTCCGAGTAGCATTGTATTGATAGGCTGTCTTTTCCACATTGGATTTCCGTATTTATTATCATTTGCATAGAGAGCCTTGATTTTGTCAAATTCGCCAGGGAAATGTTTTCTGATGACTGATAGAAAATGCTCCTTCTGTCGACCTGGCTTGAGAGTCATTGCTCCAAAGAGAATGAATTCCGCTCCTGCACCTTTTGCCTCTGTAGCTAGACCCTCCATGTTCTCGTATGTTGTTCCAATCCAAGGAACGATTGGAGTTGCCATCACTCCTCCAAAAATTCCAGCTTTTCTCAGCTCTTTTAGAGCTGCAAATCGGTCTGGTGTTGATGCTGCTCTTGGCTCAATAATTTTCCTTTTATCATCATCATGAAGGGTTATTGTGAACACAACATTGGCAAATGCAACATCATTCAGTTCCTTGAGTAGATCTATATCCCGTAAAACCAAGTCAGATTTAGTAAGAATCATTGCTGGAAGTCTGAAATCAAGAAGAGTTTCCAATATCTGGCGAGTGATTCTATGCTCTTTCTCAGCTGGTTGATATCCATCAGACACTCCCCCACAGACACCTATGACAATTCTTCGCGGATTCTTCATGGCAAGCCGTGTAGCATCATCTTTGGGAAGAAACGACCACAGAGTTTCGGTTTCCAACTCCTGCTGAGACGAAAACCCCAGCCTCTTCAATTCCTTTCTGAGGATTTCAGGTGCGTTTTCCTTTATGCGAATATGCGAAGTGAAGTTATCAACATGGTAATACTCACTCATACCGTCACAATATACACAACCGTGCTCGCACCCTCTATAGGCATTGAGTGATCGATTGATATGAAACCAATCCTCTGCAAGCATCTCTCTCTTTGAGAGTAGAGTCTTTGCTTTGATGCACTCATATCGCACGCTATTCCTTCTCCAATTAATATTCATCTTGTTTGACAGGTGAGTCTTATGGTAAGAGGATTTCCCTCCTTTTGTATCCCTCTCTCGGGATTAAAGAGCATCTTGAGAAATCCTTTTCATTGCGGAATCTATTTGTTTCGAGTGTGATAAGTGATGTTTCTAGGTCGTGCTGATGATTACCCTCTAGAACAGATGATTGATGTTGCATCTGGAAGAACACGGGCGGGTCTTGTGTTAAAGAATGCAAACGTGGTGAATGTGTTCACGGGAGATATCACCCCTGGAGACATCGCTATTGATGGCGCTTTTATTGCTGGGATTGGAGAATACAGCGGAAAGGAGGTTATTGACCTTAAGGGTAAGTTTGTTGCCCCTTCATTTATTGATGGTCATGTTCATGTTGAATCATCAATGGTCATGCCGATTCAATACGCTCGAGCTGTTGTTCCTCATGGGACAGGGGCTGTTGTTGCTGATCCTCATGAGATTGCCAATGTCTTGGGCATGGAAGGCATAATGTACATGAGCAAGAGTATGCGAGGAGGACCCCTCGAATTCTACATGATGCTCCCTTCATGTGTTCCTTCTACCGACCTAGAAACGAATGGTGTTGCTCTTGATTTTCTAGACATAAAACCACTGATGACGGAGCACTACGTTCTGGGTCTTGCGGAGGTAATGAACTATCCTGGCGTGATTTACAGGGATCCAGAGATATTGGAGAAGATATCTGTTGCACTCAAGATGGGAAAAAGGATTGATGGACATGCGCCAGGTCTTAATGACTACGACTTGAATGCATATGTAGCTGCAAGAATCACTTCTGAGCACGAGTGCACGACTTTCGAAGAAGCTCGAAGCAAACTATCAAGAGGAATGCACATTCACATTCGAGAGGGCTCTACTGCAAAGAACCTTGAAGCTCTTGCTGCACTAATAACTCCATACACTGCCCTGCAGTGTAGTTTTGCTACTGACGATAGAAACACCCTCGATTTGATAACAAAGGGTCACATAGACAGCATGATTCGATCTGCTGTGGAGTTCGGAGTCGATCCGGTTCAGGCTATTAGGGTTGCGACAATTTCGACTGCAAGGCATTATGGTCTACAATATACGGGAGCGATTGCTCCAGGTTATTATGCAGATCTGGTTGTTTTAGACGCGCTCGAAACAGCTAAAGTCAATAGAGTCTACAAACAAGGCGTGCTTGTGGCCAGGAAGGGAAAGATGGTTCAGGAGTTTGGCGTCCAAGATCAACCTCGGTTGAGAAGATCTGTCAATATTCATTACCTCGAACCAGAAGACTTCCAGGTGAAAGCACAGGGAACACACATGAATGTCATTGGTATGATTCGAGATCAAATCATTACAGAACGTCTTATTGAAGAAGCGAAGGTCGTCGATGGATTTGTAGTACCTGACATCGACCGTGATATTGCTAAGGTCTCTATAATTGAACGGCATAATGCATCAGAACCAAGAGCAGTAGGTTTTGTACATGGGATGGGAATCAAGGAAGGAGCTATGGTTTCCTCGATAGCTCATGATAGTCATAATATAGTGGCAGTCGCAACAAATGATACTGATTTGATAGCCGCTGCTGTTCAGATTGTAAGAATGCAAGGTGGTATCGCTATTGTGAAGGACGGTGAGGTTATCGAATCACTACCTTTACCGATTGCAGGTCTTATGTCCGACCAAACAGTAGAACACGTAAGCGGGAAATTGAATCTGCTCAAGGATGCGGCTCATGATCTTGGAACTCCTCTTGGGGAGCCTTTCATGGCAATGGCATTTCTCTCACTTCCTGTTATCCCTAAGCTAAAAATCACTGATCTAGGTCTAATTGATGTAGAAAGGTTTCGGCTCATTGATCTCTTTGACATATCTACTTGAGATTTCTTCAAAGCCTGTGACAATCAACGCTTTATCATCCAGATAATCCAAGTTTGTCCTTTGCGTTTTTCATTTGGATTCGTTTCTTGTTTCCAATATAGATAGCTCCAAGTGAACCAATCAGTATCAAGAATGCTCCTATAATGAATGCTGATAGGAGTGTGAGCAGGAAGGTTGGTTCTGGAAGCTGTCTGAGGTTGAAATATAGGCCTCTCCAAAGGAGAAAAGCAGCTTCAATGATCAGAACGACCAACAAGAACAAACCAGAAGTGAATTGGCGGTCATGTACAAACACTTGTAAAGAGGTCTGAAGCAACAGTGCGCAAAGTAGGTTACCCATTATCATTAGGACAATGATTGGTAGCCCAGGAATGGATATTCCAGCTATTGTCCATACTGGAAATAAGCTACCTAATGATGTGAAATATTGCATATAGAGCATACCAACGATAAAGAATAGTTCAAAAACCATCATTATGACAGCTCCTACTCCTGTGACTCGAAGTATGATATTATCAGCTCTATCAGCCCAATCCATATTGGCTAGACGTTGATACTCCTCGTTCAGTGGGTTCGCCCAATCACTTTCAGACACACAGATTGGCTTTGTACAGTTAACGATTGTAAGGAGCTTGCCGCCATAGTCGCCAACTCGCTTCTCCAAGCATTCTTCGCAAAGAAGATCCCCACATACATTGCATACTTCTTTAGCAAGGGTACCTGGATGGTTTACACAATCTCTACTCTGACTTGGTCCAAGAACTGGACTCGCACAATAAGCACAGTGGCTTACCTTGTCATCGGACTCAATGAGTACTTGACCTCCGCACACGGGGCAGCCAATCAAGTCTGGTTCTGTTGTCACTATCTCTCCCCCCAAAATGACTGAGCTTGCTTTTTGTTCTCGTAGATACGTCTTCGACGCTCCTCCTCTCGTTGTCGAAGCTCTTCCATTTGTTTTCTGCGCGCTTCAGAGGGTATTCTTTCATAATCATTTTCCCATGATCTTATAGCAGGTCTCATTTTGGATTGCTTCTGCTTTGGCTTCTTCTTCTCGACAATGCTCTGATTACGAATACTATCTATTGATTGAAAATCTGTCTTTCTGATTACTTTGATAGCTTCGAATGTGACTGCGATTAGACCCGCATAGAAGAGAAACGGAATGATAACGATAGCACCGATGAGGAGTAGAACACCAGCTAGGATGGGTATCGCAATGATTATGATTACAATCATAATTAGAGCACCAACACAATTGTCCCCACCACCACCTCCTCCGCTCTTGCCAAGGCTGCCAAGTAGCTCAAGTGGAAGCCGCCATAGATGTTTCATTACACTGCCATACGCTCCAAGAAAGCGTCCGTAGACTCTCCCTACCGTTGCGAATCTTGAACCTGCGGTTGAAAACAGCTTGTCAATAGGTATCACAAAGGAAGTGGTTGTCACAGCGGGTCTATACCGCCCTTCGAAGCATTTCCGACACATGAAGATGGTAGAACCTGCCCATCGTTCGTCAACAGGTGGTTCTTGAGCTGTGAGACACTTTCTACAAAAGTGATCTCCACAGACTGCGCATGTTGTCGCAGCAAGATATTCCGGGTGGTTGTTACAAGGAACAAAGATGCTACTTACACCAAGAGTGACGCCGCAATAATCACACTGGAGTCTATTTCTATTCACCTTAGTGAGAGGAGTTGCTCCTCCGCAGTTGGAACAAAGAACTGCCATTCCTTCTTCGGTAAACTCCTTGCGAATCTCAAGAACGTGTTTTGATTCATCTTCTGAGAGTTCAGTCATACCATCTGAGGATAGAACTGCGGGAGTAAATGGCAAGGGGATGAGACCTTCTTCATACCTCCTTGCTTCTCCTCGATCACGTATTACCTTCGCACCTGGTGGCGGAACAGCACTACCCCAAGCAAGAGCGAGATACAAAACGATGAACGCTTGAGCAATAATTATGAATGCAGAAAGATTCCCTATGGCAATCACAATTTCAAATTCGAAGAGTGGTACAGTCCACATGTACTGAAGACCACGCACAAATAGAAAGAGACCAGCAAGCCCCATCGCCGCAAGACTATAAATGATCTGAGCAATTACTGCATTTCTCCTTAGATCATCTACGAAGTTTCCAATAACCAAACATGGAAGTGCAACTCCAACGAATACAAGAATTGCATAGACGTATCCTATTCCCCCTGGTAACTCAGTGCTACCGATGATTGAAGCTACGACTAGTCCAATAGTGGCAAGAACTCCAACAGCTCCAAATGCCATTTGCAGAAGACCAACAAACCTGAGTCCTTTGGGTCTGTCAAAGATTGTGTAGACCTTGTTTTCCTCTGGCAACATTCTTCTCCTCAAATCACGCGTGCAGTATTGCTACATGCAATGACTCTCTTTCATTTTAAAGGCTTAAAATATATGCGCCTACTATCCTCACTCTGGACTCAATTCATTCAAGCATCTTTAATTTACCCCAGCAATCCTCATAAGACTGATTCGCGTTCTGATGACTCGTATCAGTAGGACATAATGAGGCTAATATTATGACTGAGATTCCAATGCCTGGTGACTATAGACCCCCTCAAGAACCTTCAAAACCTCCACAAAGCAAAGGCTGCTGCACACGCATTTGCGAATGCTGGCTTTATCTATTATGTGCAGGCATTTTACTTGTTCTGCTCATTGCATTGCTTGCATTTTATGGTGGCCTCTTCACATTCATTTGGTAGGTTATTTAACAGAGAGAGAACTTATAACGAGACAGAGGTAGGTAGGCTCAAATCTATCTCATGGAGAAACGGTTTTCGTGGCTGACACTGAAGACACTAATGGTCCATACCCAGCTCATGAAGGCGGGTTCATTCATCGATTAATGAGGGCTTTGGAGCTTACTCAGGGCGTAGAGATTGCACGACGTTATCTTGCAATGAATGCCTTTGATGGCGCCCTCACAATGCTTGGTCTTATTCTGGGAGGTCTCCTAACAATAAATCCCTTGAATCCTCAACCTGGATTCTCTGCTATTCTCTTAGCAGCATTTGGAACCAGCATCGCGATGGCAATTTCTGGATTCAGTGGTTCCTATCTTGCAGAAAGTGCAGAACAAGACCGCGCGGTTGAGGATCTAGGTCGTGCCATGCTGACTGATATGAGCGACTCAATGTATGCAAAAGCAGGAAAAACTACCTCAGTCGTTGTGGCACTTGTCGATGGTGCTTCTCCAGCAATAGCAGCTTTCCTTATCATCATTCCACTATTTTTTGTACCAACAGGTATTCTTGAGTATCATTTTGCGTTCTACATGTCTATAGGCATATGTATGACTCTCCTGTTTGCATTAGGTCTCTTCTTGGGAGCAGTTTCGAAAAAGAATATGTGGTCTTATGGAGCTAAGACCCTATTCGCGGGAATTGTTACTGCAATATTGATGGTTGTGATTTCATGGTTGACAGGAGCTGCTGGTTGAAATGTTCAATGATCTCCCACGTGAAAAACTAGCATTCCTACCTACTCCATTTCATAGATTAAAGAATCTAGGAAATTCAATTGGCCTTGACGAGCTATGGATAAAACGTGATGACCTGACCGGTCTATCATTCGGAGGTAATAAGGTCCGCAAGCTTGAGTATGTTCTAGGTGATGCTCGAAAGAATAAAGCAGACACTCTCGTCACAGTAGGTGGCATACAGAGTAATCATTGCCGGCAGACAGCCGCCGCATGTGCTGCTACAGGACTACGATGCATTCTTCTTTTGGGTGGAGAGGAACCAGCACACTACACAGGCAATTTGCTCTTGGACCGGATGTTAGGCGCGGAGATGAAATTCTATCCCATTGATGGGCTAATGACGTTGAATACTCGACTGAATGAGGTGATAGAGACCCTAAAGGACTTTGGTCTTAATCCCTATGCGGTCCCCGCAGGAGCTGAAATGCCTGTTGGAACAATTCCATATGCCATAGCAATGGAGGAACTTCTTGCCCAGACCATGGAAGAGCAGTTCATGCCTGGTAAAATTCTTGTGCCAACTGGAACAGGAGGGACTCTGGCTGGCATTATCATTGGTGCTCACATACTTGACCTTGATATTGATATCATCGGAGTGAGCGTCCTCAGTGATGCTGAAACAACAAAGAATCGAGTGCAGAATCTCATCGCACGAATCATTGATGAATACCCAGAGGTTTGCGCTTTCAAGCCTAAGATCAATGTGAATGACAGCTTCATTGGTGAGGGATATGGAATATTGAGCGACGGAGTCAAGACCACTCTTGATATGTTCGCGAAGATGGATGGCATAATCCTTGACCCGGTATATACTGGAAAGGCAGGTCTCGCGCTCATCAGAATGGCCCTTAATGGGGATATTTCCGCCGATACACCAACAGTATTCTGGCACACTGGCGGACAGCCAGCACTCTATGCCTATCCTGAGCTTGGCGACAAATAATCTTGCATTTGCATCGGATGGGTAACCCTTATCAAATCACTCGACCTGAAAGAGTGATGAATATATACCCCGCTAGGTCACATCTAGTATGATATAATGGGGGCATTATGTTGCAGAATGAGATACTTCATTTTAAGAAAAACTTCGAGGAACGGCTAGCAGCAGCTCAGAAGGAAAAGGTTCGTATTGTCATTAAAGAGCAATATGCAGATGCCTTTGATGTTCTCGAGGACTGCGAGAACGCGAAGCTCATACCTGGAATTATAGGGCCGCCAGGAGTTGGAAAGACTCTGATCCTACGTGCCTACGCCGAAAAAACTGGCCGTGACCTTTACTGGGTGACTGGTGATGAGGGAGTTCGACCCTCTCATTTGACTGGCGCTTTCAATCCAAGCATTGTCCTCAATCAGGGTTTCTCCCTTGAAGCCTTTGAGCCAGGTCCCTTACTCAAGAGCATGGTCTTTGGGGGCGTCTTTGGCCTCAATGAGGGGAACAGGCTCAGTGAGTATGTGCAGAACTCATTATTGGATCCCTTTGAGGAAGGCTCCATCAGTGTTCAACGATTGGGTCGAATAAAGGCAAGCGAGGGATTTTTCCCAGTTTTGACAATGAACCCGGAAGAGATGTCCGGTGCGCACAGGTTGAGTGAGGCATTGCGAGACCGTATCCGTGTCTGGATACGATTAGGTTACCCGCGCAAGGAAACTGAACTGGAGATTATCAAGATGAACAGCCCCGAGTATACACTCTCTGATGCTGTTCTAGAGAAAATATATGGACTTGTATCTGCGACACGTATTAGCACGGATATTGAGATTCCTGCAAGCATACGGGCCGGTATCTCCATAGCAAGACTCTCTGCAGAGATGACGAAGCGTCAGAAGGAGAAGACCATCTCACATGCTACGCTATCATCGGCAGCAACATACGTTCTCGTCGGTGCTTTACGCTTCAGACCTGGTATCGATGCAGAACCCGCAGTGAACGCATTGGTTCGAAGTAGTCTTGGGAGCTAATCTGAATGGCGACCCAGCCCAAAATCTCTCCTCTCCCAAGTAATGCACCCCTATTTGCCCATGAGTTCACAAAACGGATGCGCCTGAGGAAGGATGTGACTAAAAAGCCAAGCGTTCGACAGACGCAGTCAATTCCTCAACTTCTCTCTGCTCGCTATTTCCGAAATGGGAAGTTGACCCTTGAGGACTTCCTCGATGCAGCAATCTACACAACCTTTCCTCCAGACCAGAAGATTGCACGAGAGGTTGCAGAGGATATTCTCTTAGGCCGAGAAAAGGAGGAGAAGAAACCCACTCCTGACCAGCAGCAGGTTGCTATTCAACAGGGGAAGTCAGATGCTCTCTCCAAGGTCATGGACCAGATACGACGTGAACAGGAACTAGCTAAAATCATCAAGAAGGACAAGGTTGAAGCAGGCTATGAGTATCTGTTGAAACTGCGCAAGAAACGAGATAAACGACTCTATAATGCTGCTCATGATTACCTTTCCGATGGCGAGGTTGTGCTTCGAGGCATAACAAGTGATCAAGAATTGAAAGAAACCGCAGCTCAAGAGCTCATGGAGCATTTTGGAGGTCTCTCGACAAAGGACATTCAGAACTCGCAACCGTTGGATTGTCTTGATGATGTCTGCAACTCGCCGAATGCTGCAGAACAGATTGCTGCAAGTTCTCTTAGAGGAGATTCTGATATTGAAGACCGTTTTTCAGAACTTGCAGAGAGAGATACGACCACAGCAGCACGTGCTTTGAAGCATATGGAGGAACTTGGATCTCTCACACCTGAACAACACAAAGCTATGGACAAAAAGTTGCAAGATGCTTTAGATGACCTCAGTGAGGCTGCTGATTACGCTAGAGAGCTTGGAAGAGTTCCTGAAAATCTTGACAAGTTCATAAAGGCTGCACCTCAGCAGTTCTCGCTTAGTGATGCAGCTGCATTTGCTCATAAAATAAAAGATGCAACGGGAAAAGACATTATGGATGATCTCCTAATGCAATACGATCAACAATTTGATTCTGGAGCCAGCAATAGAGTAGATATGCGGCAGTTAGCAGAGAACGCTCGAGATAACGCAAATTGGGAAAGCTTGGTAAACAAGCAGACACAGAGTCTAGTTGAAAGTGCTGATTCTCGATCATCACCCTCCGATTTTCTTAGATCTGCTCTTGCTCAGAATCAACCTCATCAAGAGAATCTGCCGAGCCAAGCCACTAAAGATCAATGGAACGAAGCAATGAATGAATTGGCAAACAAGGCTGTGGAGCGCTCTCCGACCAAACAGCATCTTCGACAGACTGTAAAGCATGTATCAAGACTTGGACAGGTTCCTTCCACAGAAACAATCAGAAAGGCTGGCGAGAAACTGGGGATGACTGAGGAAGAGATCTTGGAATTGGTTAATCCCTCCTTTGAGGTCATCAAGAAACTCATACAAGCTGGAGTGAAAGACTTCGAACGATTGCACAGCCTCATAGCTTCAGCTGGTCTTTCTCAACAACAATTGAGACAACTTGGTGATATCGCTGCACAGATGGGCAATCAGAGCGCTCTTGGAGCGGTAGCTCATGAGGACCTGCATGCGGCAATGGGGACACAAGGCTCCGGCATGCAACGTCGTGGATATGGGTATCAACCTCAAGTGAGTGGAGTTCCTGGTCAAGCATATGATAAAGACCGAGCTAATATGGCACTTGGAGGTCTTCTAGGTGGTCCTGCCACGAACATCATAAAAATCTGGTATACATATAGAGATGAGTTACCTCCTGAGCTCAAGCAGAAATTACGTGAAATAGCGAAAAGGCTCCTGATTGACCTCGGAATGAGATACGCGAAACAGACTATGGGGTCAAGTATGCTCGGAGGCATCCAAGAATCAACGACCGTCCGGCCCTTTAGAATTGGAGACGAAATTGACCTGATTAATCTTGAGGAGACCATTGACTTACTCCTCGCTGAGGGTCGTACCAATTTCAAGATCATCGAGACCTCAGATTTTCTTGTTACTGAGACCTATATGGGACATCGTGCCTTCTATTGGGCCTTGGACAAGAGTGGCTCAATGGACTCACCAAGGAAACTTGGAATGCTCGCAATCTCTGTCATGGCTGGACTCTATGGAGTTAAGAAAGATGATTTTGGTGTAGTCCTTTTTGATAATATGACACATGTTGTTAAGGAAATAGCAAACAGGAACATATCTGTCGAAAAGGTAGCATCAGACCTCTTGGAGGCACGGGCTGGAGGGGGAACTGGTGGTCAAGAATCCATGAAGCTTGCTCTTAGAAATTTCGAGGACACCAGAGCAAAAGAGAAAATATTCATCTTCAGTTCTGATATGTATTTGAGTGACCAGCAAATTTGCGAGGATCTTGCCGAGAGAATGAAACCATTAGGGATAAAGATGATCATTCTTGTGCCTACGCACGAGCATAATCCTCAGGCTGCAGATAGTCTAGCAAAGAAGGCTCATGGGGTAGTTCTGGAGATCAATTCAGTTGAGGAACTGCCCGCGAAGCTATTGAGAGTTACGAATTATTAGCTTAAGGAACGAACCCGGCTTTCTCAGCCAGTGATTTGTCTTTTGATTCGCAAACCCAAAATTTGTAGGCACAAATGTAATCAGTGGAATCTCTCAGATCAATGAGCTTCTGACTGAAGAGCCTTCGCATTAGTCGCATGTATCTAAAGAAAGGATCCCCAGGTGGAACAATCTCAGCAACGCAGTTGACCTGAAAACTAAGCGCTTGAGGCCACTTCTCCTGCGTCCAAAACATGTTTAGTGTGACTCGGGGGTCTCTCAGGATATTCTGATATGTTTGATCGCCGTACATTTCAACCGCGCCCAGTCTGAAACGATCTATCTTTCTGTCATCAAGCATTATTTTCTGATAGAGTTCGATTCGTTCATCCTGTGTTTCCTCGAATGGTCGACCTTGGAAGGAGAGTTCCACTCCTTCAAGCTCATGAATTGATTCCTGAAGAGCTTCGTCCGTGAGGGTCAACCGCACTATTTTCTTTGCTGTGTTGATTGGGAAGATATTCGATGCATTTAATGTTGAAACTGTTGGCTTCATCAATGTTGACACATAGAGTTCATTCAAGGTTTCAGGAGAATCCACGGATCTATTCACAGCATTTGCCATAGCTTCATACATTTGATCTGGAATTGCATTCAAGGGAAATGAAACAGAGAGCCCTCCAATGTTGAAATCGATTCTTCTAAGCTCCCTATCTATGAACTTTATCCCAGAGTGTCCTTGGTCTGACAAATGACTCCACTCCACTTCTTCGTCTTCGATTATTAAATTTCTAGTCTTATATGATTTCCAGATAGTTATAACAATATGTCAGATATTCAATATACTCGCACCAAAATGTCATAAGAGAGAAAGAAGCACATTTTAGATGTAGAGTGACATGGTCGAAGCGTTCGAGATTGACTCTCAAGCAAGAATGGTCGAGTTCAAAGGGGATACTGTTACTGTTGATACTAACAAGGTCCTTGTCTACATTCTTCATTCGACCAAGACTATCTACCTCTGGCGTGGGAAGAACGCAGCAATCTTCGAAAAGCTACTTGGCACCCGTGTTGCTGCAAAACTTAGTCATACATATCCAAGTTATAGAATACGTCCCATTTCCGAGGGCAACGAACCAGCAGCTTTCTTGCACCTTATTGGTACACCCTTAAAGTAACCAAAAGTTCATAGTTGAAATCTGCCCTATTTATGCCGGTGTTATTCGCTGTCTATCCATCGTCTAGCCTACTTGATGCGACTTCGTAATGTTCGTCGTGGCCTATTGATGCGTTCCAGGATACTTGAGAATCTTAACAAAGACGAGTGGAGAAAGACCTCTAATATTGTTGAAAAGGTCAGTATCACATCATCGACAGTTCTCTATCATCTTAGGAATATGGAACGGGAAGATGTTGTCGAACGGTCTCCTAATGGAGAAGGTTGGAGATTTACTCCTATACAACAAATGGAACTTACAGAGTATCTAACAAAGAAATCTCGAAAGAAATAGTACTTATCTGGATGCTCTGTACTAACTGGCTCGATTCTAATTATGAAACACGCAATCGTACGTTCTCCTCCTTCGAGCTTCAAAAGATGCATTTCTTCCCATCCACTACATAACAAATTGAATATCACATTGGCTCGAAAACAGCATAAAGAATATTGTAGAATTCTTTCAGAATTGGGTCTGGACCTAATTGAATTGCCTATTGATGAGGAACACCCTGATTCTTGTTTTGTTGAAGATACTGCAATCATCTTTGGAGAGAAGGCTATTATCACATGCATGGCCAAGGAGAGTCGCCGAGGAGAAGATATGCAGGTTGAGCAAGTCCTTCGGAAGTACAAACACTTGTCAAGAATTATAGTACCCGGAACTATCGAAGGTGGGGATGTTGCTCATTTGACTGACTCATTGATTTGTGGAATCACTGAGCGAACGAATCAAGAGGGGGTCACCCAGACCACTGAATTCTTGAAAGTGCGAATTGAGGTCATCGAGGACAATTCAATAGTCCATCTAAAGAGCTATCTCACGTTCATCGATGATGAAAATGTTGTCGTATCCAAGCGTTTTGCGGAGCACCCAGTTCTTCATAGATATAGGCAGTTGATTGTTCCAGAAGATGAGGAATATGCAGCAAACACTCTTACTATTAATGGGAACGTATTGATGTCATCGTGGCATCCAAAATCAATCCAAATGGTAAAGGATGCAGGTTTCGATGTTGTCACAATAGATATGAGTGAGTTTGAGAAATGTGAGGGTGCAATCACATGCCTTTCCCTTGTCTTTTAGCCTCCGTATGCGATTCCTGGCTTACTCCACATAATAAGCATTACACCTAGGATAATTACTCCTTATGAGCCAAGTGATACAATCCTCGCAATCTGTTGCAAAACTCCCTCATTTATTGTCTAAATACAATTTCTATTTGGAGACTATGGAAAAAAGTCCGAAAAGAATGTGTGACTATTTTTCCAGTAAATGTTATCGAGAACTGATTTTGGCAGATTAAGTCCGTTTATATAGGTTCCACCACTATTAACTGTATCAGTATCTGTAAACGGGAGAGGTTCATTTCTGATGTCTGTTTCAAATAGCAAACGGAGAGCAAGATGGCGGCCTTCATAGTAGTCTCGCTCTGGTGTGAATGCAACACAATCTGTTCCAAAATGCATTCTATTTGAATACTTGACGAAGAAGTTTCTTGCTTTCTTTGGATCCTTACTTAACTCTCGAGACAGCCATCTTGCAGAGCTTGTATCCACATTGAAATTCGAGTAGGTATCAAACCATCTTGCTAGATTATCTAATCTATGAATCTCAGGTTGAGCAGCAAAATGGGCAATTTGGAATTTTATGTTGGGATATTTACGAAGGACACCTTCAAGTTCACTTAGGTCTTGTTCTTTTGTTGAATAGTATCTCTGGTCTGTGTATCTTGATGCATAATATGTATCTGGATCGGAAAGATGAAGTATAAATGGAATATCTTCCTCTCCCAAAGCATCAAAGAAACATGCCATCTCGTCACTATCCATCCTAAGTGTGTCTGGGCTTGCAGAGCTTCGCCCGCGCATAACAGGTGCAGATTGCATTTTTGCACAATGATATCCTTCTGCCTTAAGAGTAGCAATTTCCTTCAGCATTGGTCTCACACCCTCAGTAAATCGAAAGGAGCCAGAGAAGTATTTAGCAAATATGAACCGTCCCGGATATGTTCTCTCAGCATAGTTCTTGATATCGAGACTGTGACAAATTAATACCGCTTGATGAATTCCAAATTTTCTCTGAACATCAACTAGCAGATCTAAACCATCGTCAGTTATCCCATGTGTATGAGCATCAAGTATAGGCTCGTGGTACTTTAATCTTGTATCCAGTCTTTGCACCTACATCCTGCACAGAATAACTCCCTGAAAACTCTGTTCCTACGGATTCTATGATAGTTGCTACAATATAGCTTTTTTAACTCAGTCAATACTACCTGCATAATCAGCTCTAGCTGGTTCAGGAGATTATAATATGAAACGCACGCTCCAGTTTTTACTAGCAATGTCATTTGTAGCTATGTTCCTCATATCGCCGGTTGCAGCTGCAACATCACAAGGACTTGAGTGGGGTATAGCACTAAATGATGAATTCACTTTCAAAATGATATTCATTGATGAAGGTGAAGAAACATTCAATGAAGGTATTAATGCGACCATTGCTGAAACACCTCCAGCAATAAATGATCCATTAGTGAACTTGACAGGAATTGATACATTCAATATTACGATGACTTTCTATAATGGAACAGAATTAGGTCTCTACGGCATCCTCTTTCTAGGTCTAATCGCTGTAGGAAGTCATTTCGCCTATCCAGTAGGGAACTTCTCACTTTTGTCTGAGCTTGCCATGGACGAGTCTTTTTGGGATGAGAATCACACTATCATCAATAATTCTCAAGTCTGGGGCATTAGTTATAGCGAAACAAGTGGTGATGAAACAGAATCAATTACTGCAGAATACCTCAAAGCAGATGGTTTCTGTTATAGGTACATGCTTGAAGTAACTAATACTACTAGCAATATTGAAACATCTGTTTCGTTTGTACGAGATATGCCTTCATCCGGTTTCGATATTGTAGGCTTCATTACAGACAATGCTCTCTATATTGGCATCGGCGTTATAATTGTACTACTTCTTGTGATTATTTTCAAGAAGAAATAGACTTTGATGGGGCTCAGCCCCATCCATCTCTTTTTTAATTTACTTCTTTAAGCGGGACCATAGACTTGACGCTGATTTTCTTGAGACCTCTGTGATATGCTCATCTGATGTTAGAACTAGTTTTTTATTTTCCACCTTCTGAGTCCCGTTTACAATGACATCACGGACATCATTTCCAGTGAATGTGTTTATCAAATGACCGATCACAGACTCCTTTGTTAAAGGCGTTGGTACTTTGGCACCATCAAGAATAACAATGTCTGCAAACTTGCCTCTTTCAAGGCTGCCTAACCTATTTTCTAGGTTGTAACATCGCGCTCCGCCAAGAGTCGCCATCCTGAATATCTGCTCAGGGCTTATAGCACTTGGATTGCCGCTAGCAAGTCTATGGATCGTAAGGGCACATCGCATGTTTTCAAATGGATCGTAGATCCACCCATCATTCCCAAGTCCAACTGAAATCCCCCTCTTCAACATGGTAGGAACGGGCGAAACTCCTACGGCATTTAACATGTTGCTCATAGGATTATGAGCCACAGACGCCCCACTCTTAGCAATCAGATCTATCTCATGGTCATTGACATGGACACAGTGCGCAAGAACTGTCTTTGGACCAAGGACTCCAAGACGATCCAATCTTTCAACCGTACGTTCTCCTGATTGTTCTAAGTTGTGGTAGAGATCTACAAGACCTTCTGAGGTGTGAACAGTAATTGGTACATTATGTTTCCTTGCTTCTTTCACAGTTTTGATAACAATCTCATCACCAACAGTGAATGATGCATGGATGCTCATCATCCCT
Source organism: Candidatus Thorarchaeota archaeon (assembly GCA_029858305.1). Taxonomy (GTDB): domain Archaea; phylum Asgardarchaeota; class Thorarchaeia; order Thorarchaeales; family Thorarchaeaceae; genus SMTZ1-45. Next base: position 12,741 of record JAOUFI010000018.1, on the reverse strand, counting down.
GATATGAGGGTATCCTGTTTTAACGACTTAATGAATCGAATTCCCTCGCGGAGACCTCGCTCTGCCTCTTCTGGATTATGCCTTTCTGTCATTTCAAAAGCAACTATCCCTCGCATACCTACTTCTCTTGTCCCTCGCGCTATCGCCTCCAAGCTCCCCTCAATAGAGTTCGGACCGGAATATGTATCCGCATAAAGAGTTGAACCATTACGAAGCATGTCTGCAGATGCTGAGAGTGCACTTGCATAGGCGTCTTCTACTGTCAATGCTTCATCCACTGGCCACCAAACACGTTGGAGGACTTGGGCGAAATCAGTCGGTGGTTCGATGTTCAATGATGCACCGCGGAGAAGAATACCATAGAGATGAGTATGAGCAGTGATAAGACCTGGAATTATGACACATCCTGCCGCATCAATCACATGTTCAGCGCTCGTAGATTGGTCACTGGGACCGACACCAGTGATCATCCCATTTGATGAACTAATATACCCTCTTTCGTATATTGTTCCTCTCTCATCACCTGTTACTACAAGTCCATTTTGAATCACAAGATCGTCGGGCATAGGTCTCTCTCCTCCCTAAGATACTTGATAGCTCACTCATTAGTCTTGTGTGAGTTCTTCATTGTTCGATATCCACATAACAAACTGTATCTTTTTTCGAGCGATAGACGATGCCCTGCTTCTCAAGCTCATTAAGGGCTTTATTGAATTCCTCTTCTGAAAATCCAATCTCAATGCAGTTGGCTAACAGGGTATTCAAGGGTACATCTTTTCCTACATCTTTGGCTACTCTCTGCATAACTAGAATGAACCTGCTTGTTGCTGGTAGCGTGGGATCTACCAGAACCGAATCTGAGTCCTTTTTCGTTACAGGCTGCTCCTCAATGGCAATTTTCCTAGCCCCCAAAAGTGCAGAGAGAAGCACGGATTTTTCTTCCTCATTGATTTGTACGTCGGATGCTGGTGATTTTTCTCTTGCGAAATCAGCTAGGCTGACGCCTTCCGGAGTTGAATCTGGAGTTTCTATGATGTCAGTCGTATCAGTATCTGAAGAAACCATCTGCATTATCTCAACCATAGGGTCTGGCTGTTTCTGTTCAATGCCAAGCCAAGTCACATCAATATCCTTGTTCGCTTGAGCGGCTTTCAATAATTGAGAGCGGAATCTCTTCTCTAGTTTCTTTCGTTGTTCCTTTAGCACAGCATCTCCACATGCTTTAGTGCCTATGAGTAAAAGCGTTCTTTCTGCCTGGGCTCTGACACGAGTATGGCTCTCAGCTAAAAGATGACTAATTACGGTGAAGAGCGCAGACATTTTTGACTCTTCTATTTTCAAGTTCTCAAGCAATGCTTGCTTGACTTGCCAGTTTGTATCTGCAACAAGCTCCATAACGAGGCTAGATGTCGATCTTATTCCTGATGTTGCTACTGCTCCGGCAATTTCGACGCGTTCCTGCCAAGTGCTTTTTCTGAGAAAATTCTGAAGGTGATTTTGAGTTGATTGATCGATAATCCCGCAGATATATGGAATAAGGTCTCTACGATAGCGTGCCGCTTGCTTAGTCAATAGCCCGATTATCATCTTTCTATCGCTCTCAGGAAACATGCTAAGAGTTGGAACCGCTCCCAATGAGATGCCCTTGATATTATCTCGAATTTGTTTGATTATCCATTTCTTTCCAATCGATCCTAGACCAATCATTAGTCCAAAGATTACAGGCTGATGCTCACGACCAAGCCCTTCAAGATTCTTTATCCAATTCTTTTGTTCTTGTGAAGATGTTGGTCCTCCGGTTTGACCAAACATCTCTTGAATCCCCTGTAGGACCTGCTCGCGTTCTGCTGGATTCATCTCCATAAGTGCTGCAAAGAATTCGGTCAAATAGCTACCAAATGCGTTTTTACCAGCAACCGTGAATGCAGCTTGTTTGACGTTTCGATCCTTGGCAATTACCAAGTCCAGAGCTTTGGGGAGGAGAAGTCGACTGACTTGGGCCGCTGCAAGACGGCCTACTGCATCATACATAATTCCCAAATTTGGCGAATCAATGTTTCGGGCAATCTTCTGCAATGAAAGTAGAGCATTGGCTTCCTCTGCTTGGATATCAAGCATCTTTGCTTTGCTCACTTTGCCTTTCGCCTCCTGCTCTTCTTCACAGGTTTTTCTGGTGTTTTCTTCTTGGATTTCTTGCTTGACACTTCAAGGAAATCAGATAGCGGTGTTACAACTTCAACCTGTTTTCGTTTCTTCGTAGAGGTCTCTTTCTCTTCTTCAATCTCTTGAACTACTCCTCCGTTGAGTGTTATTTGTTCTGTCAGAGCAGCTGGCTGAATCCTGCTGCTTCGATTGACTTCTATCTCAACTAACTGAAGCTCATATGCCTCAAGGAGTACTGGAACTCTTGGATCATTAGAATCCAGCTTTGTTTCCATAATCATCTGCTCACTAAGAAAACGACTTCCCAGAACAGAATCCTCAAGCTTTGATAGATCAAGTTTTCCTCGGCTGATCTTAGGCTTCGCCTTCATGAAATTATCCCATTGGGCTTCCTCAACTCTGGGGATTAGAAAACCAAAATCATCTCTTTTCAAGGCTGAGGGTAGTAGGTATCGAACTTTCCCTTGCGCAATGAGTTCTTCTGCAACATCCAGACAATGATTCCTGGCTGCTCGCCTTCCTGCATTCCAATTTGATTCACTTGTAAGGAGAGTTAAAATCTTGGGTGTGGAAATTTCGGATACGAGTCCAAAACAAAGGATTTCCAAGGCTCCGAGAATTGCTTCGCGTAGTAGGAGAAGGATTTCAGATATATCCTCTTTTGGATGTTCTTTTTGCCAATACATCTGAATATCTTTGTATATTTGATGCCAAGGATTTGCCTTGCTGTCCCTGTAATAGGCCTTTAGCAAATCTGCTACAGCACTCATATCGCCTCTCCTACTCAAATCGCAGACCTTCTCAACATAGGTGAGGTGAGTTGAACCTTTGCTGCGGCGCTTTGAACTCAGGGATTGCAGCCTCCAGACTCAATCAACTCTAGAAGAGTACTATTTGCCTTTTGTGTTGTTGTATTGGTGTTGGATTTGAAAACAAAAAAAGAGTAGAAATGGATGCTGAAATCGTACAGCATCCATTCATTGATTATTTCTTCTTATTCTTCTGCATCACTATGAGGATGATGACGACAACTATCACAATCCCTGCACCGACTGCGATGAGAATCAAGGGATCTATGTCACCACCACCCGGTGGAGGTGCAACGTACTCAGTCACATTCAAGACAACCAGGTCTGAAACACTGTAACCAAGTCGGTCATAGACAGTGAGCTCGAACTCTGTGATTGAGGCATTGATACCATCGACATTGATAGCGACTGGACCGCCACTCCAGTGTACTGTTGAGTCTATGGTTCCATTCACTCTCAAAACATATTCCCAAGGACCAGCATCAGCGGATGGAGTCCAGACAATCTCATTACCTGTTTCGGTTTCCATATAGGTAACATCAGCTGGATGGTCGATGGTCGGTCTGTCATAGTACATGAATGCAATCTCGTTTTCCCACAACTCGAAGGTGTCCAGATACGTCGAGTCATCGTAGTCACCAGTAAATTGATCAATGAGATATGAGTTCCAAAGTACATGTCCACCAAAACCCAAAACAATTGTGGCGTTGCCCGCTTGATTGGTTTGAGTGAATCCCCCAAGTACTGTTGCATTAGAATACACAGTCATCAGGTCACCTTCATCACCATAATCATCAACTGATGTGAAATTCAGCGCTCCATAGTTGTTTGGATAATTGAAAATACCGTGGCCTGAATTCCAGATATAAAATGGAACACTGTCTGGCAATTCAGCGGAGAAGCCAAATCCAATCTTTGAGTATAACGGTGAAGACGGGTATGTATCCATCATATGCCATGAAACAATCATTTTTCCACCTGAGTCAATGTACGATGAAAAGTCATCGAAGTATGGAAATATTCCCGGCCAGGGTGAATCTAGAATGAGAAGATCCCATGATTGAGAATATAGGGAGAGGTTCATGTAATATTCGGTGTATGTTATGTAGAATGGAATACCTAAATCGTTGAGGGCGTCAACCGCTGGTGCAAGATAGGGATTCAAGAGAGTGGGGTTATCGACATACAACAGAACCTCAGCTGTTGCTGCTGATAGCCAATTTGCGAAGTTGATTAGCGCTTGTGCATTATCTACTGCGTCAATTCGACCATCTCTGAGAATCGCGCCATCTGTGATCAATATTACTCTGCCATCTCCATGTTCATCTCCGCCAATAACCGGTATACCTATTGCATCTTCCCAAATTGAAAATGCGGATCCAGTAATAGCCACAGACCCAGGAGCTAAACAAGACAAGGTAGAGCATCCTTCTTGTATGGGATGATAACCTGTAGTGTACAAGGCATTAGTCCCTACCTGTGTAAGGTTAGCAGCTATATCCGTATTTGACAGGAGATAATTCATGTTTGAACTTGATTCCGCGATATGATCAGTTGTAGCCAATATAGAGCCGCCAGAATTAATCCAGTTCGTAAAATCAGCTACTTCCTGTGCAGTGAAATTGATGTAGGGCTCGAAGACAATAACGATATCATATGAGGCCAAGTTTGATGCTGTCAGATTTCCACTCGCTGATGGATAGAGCTTGTCAAACGTGTATGTATGATTTACTAAGAAGTTTCTCATATCGGTATGGAGTGTTGGTGCCACTACATAGTCACTGTCCCAGAGGTCTACGCCGTAATATGGCATGTGGGTCAAATCAAACAGAATTCTACCCTTTGGTTTGGGAGCAAGCCAATTGATTGAATCGGAAATCACTGATTTTTCCCAAGCAGGGATTGTGCTGCAATTTCCAGGTAGTTGCACAATTCGACCACCCTGTCTTTCACTGTTGTCAAGAGCAAAGCCAACAGTTGTGTCAGAGACCCCAGTTTCAAAGAACAGGGGTACAAAATCTGCAACATTAGCGCCTGCAAAGTAGAAGCGGTCATGAATTGTTGTGTTTTCAAGTATGTAGATAATGTCGTCTACTTGATAGGATTTTGCTGAAGAATGACGAGCTCCAACCGTGACATTACCAACGTAATCAAATCCCCAATGCGCGCTTGGATCTATGTCCAAAAGAGCATAATTCCCTGTATCACCTAATACAATCATTCCGTGATAATAGAGAAAACCAAGCCCGCTATCGAAACTCAGTATTCCTCCACCACCTAACCAGTATTCCATAACATAGTTGACTATATTGTCTTTAGGTAGGTTATTTGGTAAAACGAACACATCAAAACTTGCAGTCATAAGCTTATGATCAAGAATATCCTGGGTTGAAAGCGCCGTAACTGCAAATCCAATCGATTCAAGATATTGAATCAGATTTGCATGATGTGCTGTAGACACACCTCCTGAGGCATACAGAGGCAAAGTTGTGTTGTCCTCTGCATATACAGCCACTCTGAGAGTTTCCTGAATAAATGACGAAGGTAGAGAAGTATCCACCTTCGAGAGACTCACAAGAGTTTCATTCTGATTTGCTACCAGTGTTGGAGCAAATGCAAACATTGGGAGGATCAAAATCATTAGGATAAAGACGTGCTTAAAGTGCATCAATTCTCACTCCTTTTCAAACAAAAACGTGTCTTTTAATATAAATCTTCAAAGAAAACTATCCAATGTATGACCATCCACTTTGGACAATTGTTATATTACAACTATGCCGCAAGAGCTCTATCTATCGCAGCCTTCTCTCTAAGGAGAAGTTGTCCCTCATCCACAAGTAGCTTCATTCTCTTGTCATATTCCACTTTAGATACAATTTTTTTCTTGAATTGGAGTTCGAGCATAGATCTCCTGTTCTTGATCTCATGAAGTGAACCGTCGATAGCCTTCAAACGCGCCTTCATCATGATACGATTCTTTCCAGCTTTGTCTTCAAGTGGAGTGCGAAATTTTTCGCCTGTCTTCTTTCGTGATGAAACTATTGATTCTCTAAGCTCTCTTTTACTAGGACTGATGAGCAATTGAGGTGGGCGAATATTTTCCTTTGAATGTGTTGCAGCAGGTGAAGGAGTGGCATCACGCGCCTTAGGCTTAACTGCAGTATCTCGTGGTTTTATAGGATTTGAGAGTTTGAGTGTCTTTCCCTCTGAGAGAGCCATCTTGGCAAGATTCTCTTTGTATTTCCTCAATCTTTCTTCGGGTGTCGACTCATTCTCCAACAGTCAAACTCTCACATTCAAATCCTTAACATTACCCTATCGCATCATTAGAGCGTTATCCACGAAAGCTCTTCGGTCGAGTAATGTTATTAACTATTCGTCTCATGCTCACTTTTTAGCAGCGCTACGACTCTCTCTACTAGAAGAATGAAGGTTCCGATTCACTAACTCCTTTTGGAGGTTTCATCTTCATTGTCTTCTCAGGAGAGAGTAGTTCAACAAGTTTGTATTTCTGTGATCCCATTCCAAGCTTTTCTGCATGTTGAAGTACTATGTATGGAGATTTCATTGGACCATGGAGTCGTTGAAATGGATGCAGTCCTGGATCATTATGAAGTCTAAAGTAGGCTGGGACCATTTTCTCTATGAGTCCTTCTTTTGCAATCAGGTCTAATGTTGCTGTTTCCACTGCAACGATATCTCTACTACCCAGCACACCAATATCATTGACGATATTTGGCATTCCAATTCCCCAACAATCGCAATAGGGTGTTATCGCTATAGCGAAATTAATGAAGAATCTCTTGGTCTCATCGAATGTCTTGAGTATGTTATTTGATCCAATCGCCATCAGTTCTTGAAAGAGAGCATAGTTTTCAGGTCTAAGGGTTAGACATTCCACATCTTTGTCTAGCTCAATACAGTCTAGGCACTGATGACACATACCGAAGGATACAGTGAGTTCATGCTTCTCTTCATTATACGAGATATACCCATCTTTGCATGCCTTTACAAGCTTCTTTGCATGCTCAGGAGTACATTTCTTCGCGTCCCAATAAGGAATTGACCCCTCTATACCATGGATTTTGTTCCATCTTGAAGGACCAGAGAAGCCACCCAATGCAATGTTCTTTATTGCACCCCCAAATCCGGATGTGTTATGCCCCTTCACATGAGAGAGATCGATAAGCGCATCTGCATCGTGAAGAACTCCACTCATATCGAGGGATTTAAGCCCATGAAAGTCTACATTTGATTCATAGACATATTTGTCCTTCACGCCTGCAAAAGGTATGATTGGACAACCGCACGTTTCCTGTGTATATCCTCTGTTCACAGCATTGTAAACGGAAGTTGGATTATCGGTCACGAATGGATATGCGCCTGTCTTCTTCACTGCTTCTACAATTCTGCGCACAAAGAATACAGGTATGGTCTGATATCCATCTTGAAATCCAAGATGCATCTTGATCGCAACCTTGTCCTTCTTTTCAAGTGTTGATAGATCAAGTCTTTTTACTACTTCATCGACTTTTGCAGCAAATGAAGCAAATTTAGCTCTATTTCCGTGCTGGACAGAACCAAAGTACACAATTGAAGGGTCTGAAGTCATGCTTCCCACGAATGATTTATCAAATAAAACAGTTCCTGAAGAGAATGAAATTTGAGAAAGGATGCAAAGTGAAAGACCACTAGGGATGATGCGTAGATTGCGGGCATTGCACCCTTTCTCGTTCCTCTGCCGAGTAATCGACAAAGCTCCCGTGGGGAAGCTAATTAATAGTTCGTCATCTTTGAATAAAAGGTGACTGTACAACGTAAGCACTACGTAACTATGCCTATGCGTCGCGCATAACACAACTAGCGGCTTCTAAGTCGTCATCGATTGGCCGAAGGGTTTCCGAATCAGATTGCCAAGTCCAAATCCTACTAGTAGATAAAATCCATAGAAGCTGAGACCAAATCCTGCACTAGTCGGGGCTCCCAACATTCCTGTGAGGAATGGCAATGCTTTGTCGATATTGAACGGTAAAACTGCAACAATTCCGCCTTGGAAAATAGCTCCTAAGATAGTAAAGACGAGAATGAATGGAATATAGAAGTAACACATTGGCTTCATTCGTGCGCCCATCATCGAGCTATTGAGGCGCATAATCCTTCCTTGATCATTAATCACTTCTTGGAGCGCTACAGGGTCCATACTCTTTCGAGCAGCTTTCATCTTATCCTGCCATGCCTTGACCTCCGCCATGTCCTGTTTCATCTTTTCCACATCAGTGAACTTGTTTGTTGCCCAGATCGATATCAGTGCCAGGCCTATATTGACTAGGACAATAAGAATTCCTGACCAGGGCGGAGTTGCCATTGGTTGAAACAGGCTTGCAATGGCTTGTATGAAATCGCTCCAAGGGTCCATCTTATTACTCACTCACTCTCCTGAGCAGCTCGTGCCCATTTTAAAGTTATACTTTGAGTGTATTTTGCACTAGAGAAATCCAATGAAGAACTATGCTTTTGTTTTTCTACTATAGAGAGTTTCAGAAACGACTTCTTGCTTCAACGTGTACTCTAGGACACCTCTGCAATCGAGCAAGAGAAGCTAAATCACCTCAATTTCCTTTGGAAGCTGAACAACTATTATTTTGTCTGTTCGTCTCGTTTCGTCCGTATCTCAAGAGAAAACTCACAGTACATGCTTAATACATGTCTTAGTAAACGCATCTATTTTGTACAACAATGCTGATTTTCTTTAAATGTACACGTTGAGACGTTTCGCGCCATTTGGAAGCTAATGGAAGCTTATTAGAGCATATCAAGCTCAATTGTTCCATTAAAATGAAATATTAGTTCATTTGTATGCTTTCTAATCAAGAATTTAGTCATTTGTACGGTTAACATACTCCAACATACACAAATGTGAGGCGCGAAATAGATGCGTTTACCAGTAAGAACCGTATACCTTTATATTGAGGATACGTGTACTTTTTTCTTGTCTGACCGCCGGGAGGAAAAGACACTTTGATGATGTTCAGTAGAATGCTCAGAAGACAGGGTTTCTATCGAGTTAAGAACCAGGAAGAGCCCGTGTACATGAAACATGGCGTTGGCCTGGGCGGAATATATGTACGAATTTGCGAGAAGAAAGCTTTGGTTCAAGTTCGTGATCTTGGTATTGAAGAGGAGTTCACCAAGGTCAAAAAACTAGAGAATTTCATCAATAATCTTGATGACCAAGCCTATCGCGAGAAGTGTTTTATCGTCCACCGAATGCGCGGAACGGGATCATAAGCTCACCTCTCTTTTCTCTATCACACGGTATGGCGGGTTTTAAGAAAATCCGCCTACCTTTCTCCTCGCTTAGGTATGTTGAAATACAACTCATTCTGAATCATTCTGAAGCAGCGTGACAGACCTAGCTCTTGAACTCCAGAAAGCAATCACGGAACGCAATTTCCCAGCAAGCAGCCATTTGATTGAACATATTCGAAAGGCTGACAGGATTGCTGACGTGACTGAGCTACTCGAGAAGGAGTACAATTCACTCTCATATCATACCCTTGAGTTGAGAGACCATATCACATACTTTCTGGGGATGTGGGATGTCTATTTTGCCGTGCAGATATCCTCTCTTGACATGCTTCGGCTTTTGAGTAAAGGATTGGATACTGATCCTCAGATCTTTATGATTGACTTTACGAGAAATCTTCTAGACACTCAGGACCCGCGTTTTGACCAATTCTATGCATCTGTTGAGACCATTAGTAGAGGTCAATATGCAGTCTTGTTGCCCGACATTCTGTCTCATAGGGCGAGTGAACTTGAGAATTGTGTGATATATTATAGACGAGGCCCTGTTCCTCTATATTGTATTGCACATTTATTGCGAACATACTATGGCCATCAGATTATCACAGCAACTATGAATGACAAGGTCTTTGATTCGGTATTTAGCGAGAAGTCATTTTCAATGATTGAAAAAAGCCTTTCATCTGCTGGACTAGATGTGTCCAAGATGCTTGTAGGGATTGAACCTGAAGACTGGGAGGATGTCATCTGCAAGGTAAGGCTCATCGAGACCTCTCCTGAGGAGTCGAAAGAACTAAAGACTCTGTATAGAGTATATGCTGCAAGGTCGGAGATATTCCTTGAGAGTTTTCGGAAACAAGCTGCATCCTTGGATACGATTCTGAATGCAAAGACACAGTTATGTAATGACATCTTAATGGCAGTGGCTTCAGATAGTTCGCACGAGATGCACCTCAGAGCTGTGAAAGGTCTGGGTGATTTGGGTGGTTCCGATGTCCTAGAGTATCTTTCCGGTCTGTTAAGTGCTGAAGACACATCGACTCGTAATATCGCGGCTCGTGCTCTATCCACGCTTACCTCTCACAGTAAATGGTCCAGCGTAAGTCACAAAATCCCTGCTTCCGCTGCAAAGACATCAATTTCCGACATATCAAAGATTAACCAGATATTGAACACACTAATCGCAAAGGATATGCCAGTAGCAATGATTGAGGACACACTATTAGCTCTAGTTACCCAGGATAGCGAGAATGCGGTAGATATTCTCACAAGACTTCTGGCAAAACCTCAGATTAGCATAAAAAAAGCGGTCATCAAGTCGTCGAAACTACTGGAACGCGATAGTGCAGCATCAGTGATTCGCAAGGCTCTGGATGATGATTCACCAGAGATAGTAGCATTAGCCGAGGAAGAGCTCAACTCAAGATGGCCGGATGAAATCTGGACTTGAGAAAAAAAATATAATGATGACGAAATGGTCCGAATTGCCAGTTCCTTCATCACTTGTTCGTAGAGCGAATTCCATAAGTGATAACCTGTTCGGGTATAGCGATGGAGTCTTTCATATCATTCCCTACAACATCTCAGTAAGAAATCTAGATTTCTATTAACCGTCTGAATCCATCCAACTACTTGATGAGCTCGGAGTAGATTTCTAAGTTATTTCACTTACTTATTCTCATAATCATCATCTGGCAAACTTGGCTTTGAGATATCCCGGTGCGACTGCCAGTATTGCACTCCTCACAGATCGCTGCCCCATTAGCATCTCAGCTATGATCTTTTGCGACTTCTCTGAGTCAATAAATCCGGAGCTACTCCATCCAGATGTCTTTCCACTCCCCGGCCGCATGAGCTTCTTTTGAAGCCAGAGACCCCACTTGAGGTCAGAACCCATCTCTTTGATCCATTTTTTCTCATAGTTTGAAAGTACATTATCCGAGAAACTGGCTCTCTTAATGCAGTCTCTAGCAGTCATCGCCGCACATTGTCCTCCTACCATCGAATAGTGAATTCCTTCTCCACTTATAGGTGAGCAATGACCTGCAGCGTCACCTGCAAGAAGGATTCTCTTACCAAAGGATGGACGCATCACACCACAGAGTGGCATGAGTGCTGAATCTTTCTTGATAATTGCGCCTCCAGCCAGCTCACTTTTGAATGGCTCAACTTCATTCAGAAGAGTATCTAGATACTCGTGGGTTCGACGCTCATTATCTCTCACATTCTTCACAAGCCCTCCGGTACCCACAACAGCTATGTTGCCCCTGGGAAAAATCCAGCAATAGCCTCTTGGTGAGAATTGATTGCCATAAAGAAATGTGTTGGAGCTGTCTAAGTTTCTATTAACTTTAATGTGATACTGAAGACCATATCCCATTTGGCTATTGGATATTCTTTCTCTGAGTGGGATGAACCGTTGACTAACAGGATTGGCTCCACTTGAATCAATAATTAGTTTTGATTCCAGGATGGTTTCATTACCATCTTTCATAGCTATGACTCTGCATGACTCCGCATCAGTCTCGATTCTTTCTACACTAGCTCCCAGCAAAGAATGGGTTTCGATATCAGGTATTTCATTGTAGAGAGCTTTGCCTAATGCCCCCCTACCAACATTCATTCCAAGTGACTCGTCAAAATGAATGCTGATGAGCTCCTTTCCTGGAAACTTGATTCTTGCTGTATTGATCTGATGTTGTCCCTCAATCCGTGGAACTGAAAATCGTTTAATTGTCGATGATGGGATGAATCCTCCGCAAGGCTTTCTCTCCCCCGGGTTCTCAGAACGGTCAATAAGCATATACTCAATATCTGACTTAGCTAAATTCCTTGCGGCAGTAAGTCCTGCAGGACCAGCCCCAATGATCACTACATCAGTATTGACCGTCATCTATCTTCAAGCTTCCTACCGCTTACATCTTGCCTATTAATCTTAGCCAGAATTCTGATAGCACGATGATTTTGTTTCAATTAGCAGCAAATCAAGAATGAGCAGCGTGTACCAACGTTTCTATGTAGGGTACTCTTCGCTCTCTATGTGTACATTTTCTTGTTGGTACACGCTTGTTCGTGTTTTCCTGAAGAGTACACGTTGGCCTCGTGGAGTACACGTTACGGAAGGAGGAAGCTAGAGGAGGAGGAATATTCTGATTTTGATTTTTGAGTTCCATCCTAAGACTGGCCACTTAGTTCAGAATCCAGAAATCAACTATTTCTTCTAGCGTTTACGTCATACTATCTGTGTACACCTTAGTATATTGGACCTTGTAATATCCCGATTCGAATGTTCAAGAATAGATTGAAATGTTCTAGATACATACATTCGACAGCGTGGTTTGAAAATGGTAGAAGCGGGCTCTGACGTATATCGACGATTGCAAGAGCACTTTGATGGATTTCCTTTGCGATTTCCTGCAACTGATTCCGGAGTAGAAATTCGATTACTGAAGTTATTGTTTTC